>NZ_BCWK01000017.1:0-56160 GCF_001592165.1 Caldimonas taiwanensis NBRC 104434 | reverse complement strand
GGTCGTTTTGCAGGGCCGACTTGTTAGCCGAAGACGACGCCATACTCGCCGACGCCTTGGTGGCCAACCTCGAACACGCCGGCTTCGAGGTGGAGACGGCCGACAACGGCGCCGTGGCCGAATATCTGCTCAACCGCCAGCACTTCGATGCGGCCATCCTCGACATCGGGCTGCCGCTGGTCGATGGTCTGACCGTGCTCAAGCGCGTGCGCGCCAGCAAGCCAGCCCAGCCCATTTTGGTGCTGACGGCGCTGTGCGATCTGGAACACCGTGTCGAGGGGCTCAATGCCGGGGCCGACGACTATCTGACCAAACCTTTCGAGTTTCCCGAACTCGAAGCCCGGGTGCGAGCCCTGCTTCGGCGGGCTCAGCCGGGCCATGGATCGCTGCTGCAAGCCGGGCAATTGCAGATGGACCGTGACGCACGACGCGCCACCATCGCCGGCGAGGTGGTGGACCTGTCGCCTCGGGAATGGTCTTTGCTGGAGCTCTTGCTCAGTCAGCGCGACAAGGTCGTCACCAAGGAACAGATCACCCAGTCCTGGAGCGGTGAGGCCGCGGCCAAGGGTGAGCCTGCCGGGTCGATCGAGGTGTATATCCACCGTCTGCGACGCAAGCTGGAGCCCTCGGGCTTGTCGATTCGCACGGTGCGCGGCCTGGGCTACTTGCTCGAAACGGATCCCAAGGCGTGAACCTTTCGCGCTGGAGCGCCGTGCAGGCGCGCTTGGGTCTGGCCCCCGGGCGACGCTCGCTGCATCGCCACTTGATGTGGTGGCTGCTGATGCCGCAGCTCGTGCTGTGGATCGCTGCGGCTTTCGTGACCTACAGCGTGGCCGCGCGTTATGCCAACCTGGCCATCGATCGCAGCCTGTACCAATCCTCACGCGCGCTGGCGCAGCAAGTCAAGCCCATCGACAATGGACTGCTGATCGATTTACCCAAGGCAGCCCAGGCGATTTTGGAGACGGACCCGGATGACCGCGTCTACTACATGGTCAGCACGCCCCCGGGCCAGTTCATCCTGGGCAACAACACACTGCCGCCCCCACCGCCGATCCCCAATCTGGAACTCGATCGCCCCTACTTCTACGACGGTCTGGTCGATGGCGTGCCGGTGCGTGTGGCGGCCTTGTACCTTGCCTATGGCGATCAGTCCTCGCCGCAGCACATGCTGGTGCAGCTGGCCAAGAGCCGAGCCAGCCGGGAGGAGCTGGCCCGACAGATCCTGATCGATACGGTCTTGCCTCTGTCGGGCTTGATCCTGTTGATGTCACTGATCGTTTGGGGCGGCATCCGCGCCGGCCTGGCCCCGCTGGCACGGCTGCAGGCCGTGGTGGAAGACCGTGCCCCCAACGACTTGGCCCCCATCGAACTCGAAGCCGCCCCCCAAGAGGTGCGTGCCCTGGCCCAAGCCGTCAACAGCCTGCTGGCCCAGGTGCAGGAGAGTGTCAGCACGCAGCGCCGCTTCATCAGCAATGCCGCTCACCAGTTGCGCACCCCTTTGGCCGGGCTGAAGTCGCAAGTCGAGCTCGCCTTGGCCGAGGCCCAGGACCCGGCTCTGCGGACACAGCTGCAACGCGTCCACGAAAGCGCCACTCGTGCGGCCCACTTGGTGGGACAGCTGCTGGTGCTGGCACGCGCCGAACCGGAATCGGCTGCCGCGCTCGGCCGTCGCCGCTTCGATCTGGACCGGCTGGTGCGCGAGGTGACCGCCGAGCAAGTGCCCCGCGCCCTGCAAGCAGGAGTGGATCTGGGCGTGGAGGACCGCGATGCACAGCCTTTGCCTGTCCTGGGCAACCCGTTGTTGATTCGTGAGCTGCTGCTCAATCTCATCGACAATGCCGTGCGCTACGCTGGCCGAGGTGCCAGCGTTACCGTGCTGACCCGCGCGGTGCACGGGCAGGCCGAAGTGGTGGTCGAGGACGATGGGCCGGGCCTGCCCGCCGAGGCCGGCCCCGATGCCCACCAACGGGTCTTCGAGCGTTTCGTGCGCGCCAGCCAGGACGGCCATGGCTGTGGACTGGGATTGGCGATCGTCAAGGAAATCGTCGAGCGCCATGCCGGCCATGTCCACCTGGAACCCGTGCAGCCGCACGGTTTGCGGGCCGTGGTGCGCCTACCGATGGCGACGGACTGACACTCGCTTCCACAGAGGAGGCACCACCAGCAGCAGTGCGGCAATCAACAGCAAAGAGCCCGAGATCGGCCGGGTCACGAAGGTGCTCCACTGGCCCTGACTGATGGTGAGCGCCTGACGCATCGATTGCTCCAGCATCGGGCCCAGAATGAGCCCCACGACCAAAGGCGCGACGGGGAAATCGAAGCGCCGCATCGCATAGCCGACCACGCCAAAGACGTACAGCAAGGCCACATCGAACAGCGAGTTGCCAGCCCCGTAGACCCCAACCGTGGAAATCAGGATGATGCTGGCATAGAGCAGTGGCACCGGAATCGACAGCAGCTTCACCCACAGCCCCACCAACGGCAAGTTGAGCATCAGCAGGATCACATTGCCAATGTACAAACTGGCAATCAAGGTCCACACCAAGCCGCCTTGCGAAGCAAAGAGTGTGGGTCCCGGTTGCAAGCCATAGCTCTCGAAAGCCGACAGAATGACCGCAGCGGTGGCCGATGTCGGAATGCCCAGGGTGAGCAAGGGCATCAGCACGCCTGCGGCCGAGGCATTGTTGGCCGCCTCCGGTCCGGCCACGCCTTCGATGGCGCCGTGACCGAATTCGTCTTTGTGCTTGGAGAGCTTTTTCTCGGTGTAATACGACAGCAGTGTCGGCAACTCGGCGCCTCCGGCGGGCAAGGCTCCGATCGAAAAGCCAAAGCCCGCGCCACGCACCCAGGGCCAGAAGCTGCGCCGCCAGTCCTCGCGCGTCAGCCATACCCGCCCTTGCAGCCTGAGCACTTCGCCTTGCCCCGCTCGCCCCTGCCAGGCCAAATACAAAGCCTCACCCACCGCAAACAGGCCCACGGCCACGGCAGTGAACTCCACGCCATCGAGCAGCTCGGCCTGCCCGAAGGTGAACCTTGGCTGACCGGTTTGCAGGTCGATGCCCACCAAGCCCAACAGCAAACCCAGCGCCAGTGCGATGAGGCCACGCAGCATCGAGCGGCCCAACACCGCCGAGACGGCCACCAGCGACAGCAGCATCAGGCTGAAATACTCGGCCGGCCCGAAGCGCAAGGCCAGCTCGACCACCCCGGGCGCCACGAAGGTCAGCGCAATGGTGGCCAAGGTGCCTGCCACGAAGCTGCCGATGGCCGCCGTGGCCAGCGCGGGGCCGGCGCGGCCGTTCTTGGCCATCTTGTAGCCCTCCAAGGCCGTCACCACGGTGGCCGACTCCCCGGGGGTGTTGATCAGGATGGACGTGGTCGAGCCCCCGTACATCGCGCCGTAGTACACCCCGGCAAACATCACGAACATCGCCGCGGCCGGCACCTTGTAGGTCAGTGGCAGCAGCAAGGCGATGGTCAGTGCCGGCCCGATCCCGGGCAACACCCCCACCATCGTCCCGAGCAGACAGCCCAAAAACCCATAGAGCAGGATCTCGGGCTGTAGCGCGGCGGCAAAGCCGCCCATCAGGGCTGCGAAGGTGTCCATGCAGTCAAGGCAATGGCCAAGGTCATGAGGCGCTCAAGGCCAGGGCAGGAAGTTGGCAAAGCGGCCGAGCGACACACCCAGCAACCGGTCGAAAAGGATCCACACCGCAAGAGAAACACACCCTCCCACGCACAGATCTCGCCCCCAGCGCGCGCTGTCGAAGGCTCGGGCGATCCCCACGAAGGCCAGCACACCGGCCAGCCCGATGCCCACCACGGGCGTGAGCCCCAGCAGAGCCGCCAAGCCGCCGACAAGCCAGGCCACCCGGCGGTGCTGCCCCGGCAAGGGCGACTCGTGTTCATCGAGCAGCACGTCGCTGCTGCGGCCCTGCAAGCTCATGGCCAGATACAACACCGACAGCACGGCCAACGCTGCCACCAGGATGCGGGGCATCACTGCTGGCCCCACCGCCGCAAACACCGGGGCCTCGGGAATCCTGCCGACCTGCCAGGACGCCACCCCGACCACCGCCAACAACGCCAGCCCCATGCCGATGGGGCCTGCACGCGGGCGCAGCGGTCCGGTCATGCCAGGCCCAAATCTTTCATCACGGCCTCGGTGGCCGCGATGTCTGCCGCCAGCATTTGCGCAAAGGCATCCCCGGCCAGGAACACATCGGTCCATTTGCGTTGCTCGAGTGCCTCCTTCCAGGCCGGCGAGGCATGCATGCGGGTCAACAAATCGATCAGCGCTTGGCGCTGTGATGCCGAAATCCCGGGCGCGCCGAACACACCGCGCCAATTTGCGGCCGTCACGTTCAGGCCCTGCTCCTTCAGCGTGGGCACGTCCACGCCCGGGATGCGCACACTGCCGGACACCGCCAGGGCCCGCAGCCGGCCGCTACGGATGTGTTCGGCGAACTCGGAATACCCCGAGATCCCCGCCACCACCTGGGCGCCCAACACCGCCGCCGTGGCCGGGCCTCCACCGGCAAATGCCACATAGGCCGCCTCGCGGGGGTTCTTGCCCAGCGCCCGCAGGATGAGCCCCAGCAGCAAATGATCGGTTCCTCCGGAAGAGCCGCCGGCCACACTGACGGCCTTCGGGTCGGCACGCAGGGCGTTCTCGAGGTCCTTCCAGGTCTTGTGTGGACTGCTGGCCGGCACCACGATGACGCCAGCTTCTTCGGTCAATCGGGCCAGCGGGGTGACGTCTTTGATCGTGACCGGGCTTTTGTTGGCAATGCCCCCACCGACCATCACCGAGCCGCCCACCATCATCGCGTTGCCCTGGCCTCGGCGCTGGTTGACGAAGCGCGGCAAGCCCACCATGCCCGCGGCCCCACCGACGTTTTCGAACTGGAAACTCCCCACCAGGCCGGCGGCCTTGCAGGCCGCCTCGATGGCCCGGGCCGTGCCGTCCCAGCCACCGCCGGGAGCCGCAGGCACGAACATCAGGATCGATTCGAACAGCTGCTGAGCCCAAGCCAAAGAGGACAGGCCCCCCAGCGTGGGAGCCAGACCGGCCGTCACGATGATTCGTCGGCGAATGGGGTTCATGAGCGTCTCCAATCAATTGATCCTGTCATGGGGCTACGGCACTCGCGCCCGCGCCTGTCGAGCGTAATTGGCGGCGCTGATCCTGGCATCAGCGTTTGCGAGGGGTGGGGCAGCGCGCCTATCCGTGGAATCCCTCATTAATACTGCATGGATAATTCTTTAATTTTTTCTTAACATTGGCAGACACGTCCCCGACGTGCATACCCACAACCTGAGGAGCAAGGACATGACCCTGACCCGATCCACACGCTCGCGCCTCGCGCGCCTTTCAAAGCAGGCCTGGGCGGCCTGCGCCGCCCTGGGCCTGAGCACGGCCGTGACGGCCGGTGAGGTGGAAGTGCTGCATTGGTGGACCTCTGGCGGCGAAGCCAAGGCCGCCACCGCGTTGAAAGGCCAAATGCTCAAGCTCGGACACACTTGGCGCGATTTCGCGGTGGCCGGCGGCGGTGGCGACTCGGCGATGACGGTGCTCAAATCGCGTGTGGTGTCGGGCAATGCACCGGCAGCCGCCCAGATCAAGGGACCGTCGATTCAGGAGTGGGCCCGAGAAGGCGTGCTGGCCAGCATCGATGACGTGGCCAAGGCCAACAACTGGGACGCCCTGCTACCCAAGCCCATTGCCGATGGACTGAAATACAAAGGCAGCTATGTGGCCGCACCGGTCAACGTGCATCGCGTGAACTGGCTATGGGCCAACCCGGCGGTCTTGGCCAAGGCGGGCGTGAAGATGCCGACCACCTGGGACGAATTCTTTGCCGCGGCCGAGGCCCTCAAGAAGGCCGGTGTGATCCCCGTGGCCCATGGCGGCCAGAATTGGCAGGACTTCACCACCTTTGAATCGGTCGCTCTGGGCGTGGGCGGCGTGGACTTCTACAAGAAAGCCCTGGTGCAACTGGACCAGACCGCGCTCAAGAGCCCGACCATGGAGAAGGTGCTCACCACCTTCAAGCGCATCAAGGACTACACCGACCGCAACGCCCCAGGACGCGACTGGAACCTGGCCACTGCGATGGTCATCAACGGCCAAGCCGGCATGCAGCTGATGGGGGACTGGGCCAAAGGCGAGTTCGTCGCCGCTGGCAAAGTGCCCGGCAAGGACTTCCTCTGCGCCCCGGCCCCTGGTACGGCCCAGGCCTTTACCTACAACGTCGACAGCTTCGCGATGTTCAAGATCAAGAACGAAGCCAACGTCAAGGCGCAGAAAGACTTGGCCGCAGCCCTGGTCTCGCCGGAGTTCCAGGAGGTGTTCAATCTGAACAAGGGGTCGATCCCGGTGCGCTTGAACATGGATTTGTCCAAGTTCGATGACTGCGCCAAACTCTCGGCACGCGACTTCGCCGCCTCGGCCAAGTCCGGCACCTTGGTGCCCTCCATCGCCCATGGCATGGCCGTTCCCTCGGCCATCGAAGGCGCGATCAAGGATGTGGTCTCGCAGTTCTGGAACAGCGACCGCATGAGCGCGAAAGAAGCCATGGATCGTATCGCTGCGGCGGCCCGCGCGCAGTGATTTCTTTGTCCCCGGCGTGTGTTGCGCCGGCGGCCGCGGCCCTGGGGCCGCGGCCGCCGTCTCTGAAGTTCCTCACCGATCCCGCATGACCTCCTCCCCTGCCTTGCGGCCGCGCCAGCCTTGGCTGCCGCGCTTGGTGCTCGCGCCTTCTTTCGTGCTGTCGATGATCTTCATCTACGGCTTCATCGCCTGGAACGGCTACCTTTCGCTGTCGGCCTCACGGCTGCTACCCAACTACGAATTCGTCGGTCTCGAGCAGTACGTCACCTTGTTCGAGAGCGAACGTTGGTGGCTGGCCATGCGCAACCTGGGCATCTTTGGTGTGCTCTTCATCGGCCTGTCGATGGCCTTGGGCTTGTTGCTGGCCATCTTGCTGGACCAGAAGGTGCGCGCCGAAGGCGCCTTGCGCACCATCTTCCTCTATCCGATGGCGCTGAGCTTCATCGTCACCGGCACGGCCTGGAAATGGATTCTCAATCCGGGCCTGGGCCTGGAGCACCTGATGCACCAATGGGGCTTCGAGAGCTTTCGTTTCGACTGGCTCATCGACCCCGATCGGGCCATCTACACCGTGGTGATCGCCGGGGTGTGGCAATCGGCCGGCTTCGTGATGGCCCTGTTCCTGGCCGGGCTGCGCGGCATCGACGACAGCATCATCAAGGCCGCCCAACTCGACGGCGCCAGCCTGCCGCGCATCTATTGGCGCATCCTCATCCCCAGCCTGCGCCCCGTCTTCTTCAGCACATTGCTGGTGCTGTCACACATCGCAATCAAGAGTTTCGACTTGGTCATGGCGCTGACCGCCGGTGGCCCTGGTTTCGCCACCGACGTGCCTGCCACTTTCATGTACACGATGGCCTTCACTCGTGGTCAGATCGGCCTGGGAGCGGCATCGGCCACCATCATGCTGGCCACGGTCGCAGCCATCGTCGTTCCCTACCTCTACAGCGAACTGCGCACGAAGAAGTCCGCATGAAGCATTTGCATCGATTCCTCATCTTGGGCGCCTTGGCGGTCTTCGCTGCGCTGTTCCTCGCGCCGCTGTATGTGATGGTGGTCACCTCCCTGAAGGACATGGACCAGATCCGTGCCGGCGGCCTGCTGGACCTGCCGTCCAACCCAAGCTTGGCCGCTTGGTCCAAAGCCTGGTCCAGTGCCTGCACGGGCACCGACTGCGGAGGGCTGCGGCCCTTCTTCATGAACTCCATCGCGATGGTGGTGCCTGCCGTGCTGATCTCCACCGTGCTTGGCGCTCTCAATGGTTATGTGTTGAGCAAGTGGCGCTTCCGCGGCAGCGAGCTGGTGTTCGGGCTGATGCTCTTTGGTGTGTTCATGCCCATGCAGGTGGTGCTGCTGCCGATGTCGCAAGTGCTGGGCTGGCTGGGGCTGTCGACCTCCATCTGGGGCCTGGTGCTCGTCCACGTGCTGGCTGGCCTGCCCTCCACCACGCTGTTCTTCCGAAACTACTACGTGGGTCTGCCCGACGAGTTGGTCAAAGCCGCCATGATCGATGGTGCCGGCTTCTGGCGCATCTTCTGGCGCATCGTCCTGCCGCTGTCCACGCCCATCCTGGTCGTCACCCTGATCTGGCAGTTCACGCAGATCTGGAACGACTTCCTCTATGGCGTGGTGTTCACTGGCGCAGAGTCCAAGCCGGTCACGGTGGGCCTGAACAACCTGGCCAACACCACCGCTAACGTCAAGGAGTACAACGTCGACATGGCCGCCGCCATGATCGCCGCCCTGCCCACGCTGATCGTCTACATCATCGCTGGCAAATATTTCGTGCGCGGCCTCACCGCCGGCGCCGTGAAAGGTTGAGTCCCATGGGAGCCCTCTCCATCCGCCAAGTCCGCAAGGCCTACCATTCCATCGAAATCCTCAAAGGCATCGATCTCGAAGTCGAGGCGGGCGAATTTCTGATCCTCGTCGGCCCTTCGGGCTGCGGCAAGTCCACGCTGCTGGCGATGATCGCCGGACTGGACCACCCGACCTCCGGCAGCATCCACATCGGCGATCGCGATGTCACCCACGCCCTGCCCAAGGATCGCGACATCGCCATGGTGTTCCAGAGTTATGCGCTCTATCCGAACATGACGGTGGCCGACAACATCGGCTTTGCCCTGGAGATGCGCAAGGTGCCCAAAGCCGAGCGCCAAGCCGCGATTGCCCGCGTGGCCAAGATGCTGCAAATCGAGCATCTGCTGGACCGCAGGCCGGCCCAGCTTTCGGGCGGCCAACGCCAGCGTGTGGCCATGGGCCGGGCCCTGGCGCGCAATCCCAAACTATTTCTCTTCGACGAACCCCTGTCCAACCTCGACGCCAAGCTGCGCGTGGAGATGCGCGCCGAAATCAAACTGCTGCACCAGCGCACCCGCACGACCACCGTGTACGTCACGCACGATCAGGTCGAAGCCATGACACTCGGAGACCGCATCGCCGTGATGAGGGACGGCCAGGTCCAGCAGTTCGGCACCCCTGAGGACATCTACAGCCGACCGGCCAACCGTTTCGTTGCCGAATTCATCGGCTCACCGGCCATGAACTTCATCGAGGCCTCGCGCACCGGCTCCCACGAGCTGCAGGCCCATGGATGGAGTCTGGCGCTCACTCCTGGGCAGCAGCAAGCCCTGCAGGCGCATGCCGGTCAGGCCATCAGTTACGGCCTGCGCCCTGAAGCCCTGCAGTTCTCAGACCACGGTCTGCCCGGTGAGTTGGGCATGGTCGAACCCACGGGGCCGGAAACCTACGCCTTGGTGGACACCCCCCTGGGCCGCCTTACGGTGCGCGTGCCCGGCAAGGTCACGCAACGCGTGGGCGAGCGCGTCCATCTGACCTGGTCTGCCGAGCACAGCCACCTCTTCGACGGACAGACCGAGCTGCGCATCGCCTGATACTCTTGCATGATGCAAGTCTTTCCGCTCTATCGCTCCGCTGCCTTTTTGAAAGAGCACATCTTTCACACGATGGCTTTCTACCACCCGCGCTGCATCGATCGGCGCGGGGGGTACTTTCACTTCTTCCTCGACGACGGCACGGCTTACGACACACAACACCGGCACCTCGTCAACAGCACGCGCCTGATCTACAACTACGCCCAGGCGCATTTGCATTTCCGCACGCCGACCTATCTAGACGCCGTTCGCCACGGCCTGGCCTTCTTGCGCGAAGCCCACCTCGATGCAGCCACCGGCCGCTATGCCTGGATGCTGCGCGTGGAGGACCGCCCCGACGGCAGACGTGAATACATGGTGGAAGATGACGCGCAATATGCCTATGGCTTGGGCTTCGTGATGCTGGCCTATGCCCATGCGCTCAAAGCCGGCGTGGTGCAAGCGCGCGAATGGCTGACCCAGACCTGGCAGACCTTGAATGACCTATTCTGGGACCCATCCCAAGGGCTGTATGCCGACGAGCTGACCGAAGATGGCCGCTGGGGGTCGTACCGCGGCCAAAACGCCAACATGCACGTCTTCGAAGCGCTGCTGGGCGCCTTTGAAGCCACGGGGGACACGACCTACCTCGACCGGGCCGAGCAAATCGCCCGACGTGTCACGGTGGATCTGGCCGACCAGACCGACGGCCATATCTGGGAGCACTACCACGCCGACTGGACGCCCGATTGGACCTACCACCGCGACCAGCCCGACGAGATCTTTCGTCCCTGGGGCTACCAATTGGGTCATCAAACGGAATGGGCCAAGCTGTTGCTCATCCTGGACCGCCTGCGTCCGGCCCCTTGGCTGTTGCCGCGCGCCCAGGCCCTGTTCGACTTTACCGTGGCCCATGGCTGGGACGAAGAAGCCCGTGGCCTGTTCAACCGCATGGCGCCCGACGGCAGCATATGCGACGACCGCAAGGCCTTCTGGGTACAGTCCGAAACCGCCACCGCGGCCGCCCTGTTGGGCCACCGCACCGGCCTGGAAACTTATTGGCGCTGGTACGACCGACTGTGGTCTTACTGCTGGGACTATTTCATCGACCACGAACACGGCGCCTGGTACCACACGCTCACCCGCGACAACCGCCGACTGGGCGAAGAAAAAACCCCGGTGGGCCGGCTGGACTATCACACGCTGGGCAACTGCTACGAGATGCTGCGGGTGGTGGGCGCCTGAAGAGCGCCCCCGCCGCCGGCTACTGCCAATTGCCGCCCGTGCTCACCGATCCGCCCCCAGACGGCGTGCTCACGACGCGATTGCCACCGCCCTCCCAGACCACGTTCCCAGCCCCGTCCTTCTTGATGAACTTGTATTGGTAGGTGGTATTGGCCGGCAAATTGAGCACCGCGCGCCAGTTCCCGCGCGTGCCCGAACCGGAAATCCAAGTCATCGGCCTGGCGGCCGCCGGCGACCAGTTGCCCAGTGCGCTGTGGTTGCCCACGACGAACAGGTTCTGTCCCCAGAAGGTATCGGCCGACGCGTTGAACGTCACCGAAGCGGTCGTCGGCGGCTGAGAGGCGCCGTCCAGACGGGCGCCCACGTGGATGGCCGCCGCACCATTGGGCCCGGCCGTCAGCGTCACGTAGCCGCCGGCATCGACCGTCACCACATGGCCCGTGCACTGACCGTTGCTGAAGTCCCCGGAGATGACATCGCAGTACTGGCCGGCTGGCAGGCTGGTCTTGAAGTTGCGCGTCAGCGCGGCGTCTTCGCGGTTGATCACCACGAAGCCCTTGTCACCCCGCCCGAAAGCGATCTGGTTGTTGCCGTTGTCCCACCAGTCGGTCACGGTCCAGTTGGGCAGCGTGGCGTTGCGGAAGGCCACCATGTTGGCGATGCCCCGCCAGCGGTGCTCACACACCCAGCCACCGATGCTCTGGTTGAAGCAGGCCGGCTGGCTGCCGCCACCGTCCCAGGGGCCACGGGTGGCCCCGCCGCTGTAATGCGGCGGGCCGAAGCTCGTGTCGTAGGCCGTGCTGCGGTTGAAGGCATAGCTGGACATCAGCGCCGGGTAGCCATAAGGCCAAGCCAGCATGAAGATGTTGGCCAGGTCGTAGGTCGAGCCATAGTGGTAGGTCAGATAGTTGCCACCACCGCCATGCCCCCGCTGCTTGTCGTGGTTGTCGATGAAAGCAATCGCTTTGCTGCTGGGCATCAGGCCCCAGGTTTCACCGAAGCTGCGCAGCTCGGCCAGACGGCCGCCACCGGCGAACTTGCCGAAGATTTGCTTCCCATAGTTGAACTCGGTCACGGTGACCTGGCCGCCGCCGAGCGAGAAGTACTGGTTCGGCTGCACTGCCTCGCCGGCCGCGCCAATCACCTCCAGAAACCAGAAAGGGCGGTTCGCGCCGGTGCGGCTGTTGACCGCATCGATGATGGCGCCCAGGTCGGTCGGGCTGATGTGCTTGGCCGCATCCACCCGGAAGCCCTTGACCCCCATGTTGACCAGATCCACCAGATAGTCGGCGATCTTGCCGCGCACATAAGCGCTCCCAGTGTCCAGGTCCTGCAAGCCCGAGAGCTCGCAACGCTGCACATTGTTCGCATCCCCGTAGTTGGTGATGCTGCACACCGGCTGGTGGAAGTCGTTGGGGCCATAGAGCCCAGGGTAGTTGTGATAGCTCCAGCTGCGCCCAGCGCTCGAGGTGCCGCCCGTGCCGCCGGACATGTGATTGATCACGGCGTCCACGTAGATGCCCACGCCCACGGCATTGCATCGGTTGACCATGTCCTGGAACTCGGCGCGCGTGCCGCTGCGGCTGCGGTCCAGGCTGTAGCTCACCGGCTGGTAGCGCATCCACCACGGATAAGGTGCACCATCACCGCTGGTCACCCAGTTGTGCTCGTTCGGGGGCGACACCTGCACCGCCGCGAAGCCCTTGGGCCCGAGGAAGGTCTCGCACTCGCGCGCGATGTCGGTCCACTTCCATTCGAACAGATGCACGAAGGCCGTGCGCGGTGCACTCTGGGCCTGGGCCGTCGAGATGCCCAGGGCCGTGGTGGCCAGCGTCAAGGCGGCCAGGCCCTGCCGGGCCGCGCGCCGCCAGCGCGGCGGCAATGGGGAAAGCTGCGGCATCGATGTCTCCTGCGGTGCTCGATGGGGTGTCGGCCGGTGCCGCCGGCCTCGGTTGGGGAATGAGCCGCAGCATAGGCAGCCTGGCCTGGGGGCGCCAGAGGTCGAGCCCCGGTACGCCCGCGTTACATCGGACTTTTTTGTAAGGACTACGCACACTACACGGCCAAGCCGTCAGCAGCGGCCCGTTTTGCGCCGAAGCATCAGGGAAAACCAGCCACGCTACGCGCGAGGCTCATCCCTCGATCTGCGCCACCCGCCACGCCGCCAGCGTGGCCAAGCCTGCGGCCAGCGCGGCCGCCCAGAACACGCTGGACCAGCCCCACGCATCACCCAATGCGCCGCCGACCACCCCCCCGAGCACGCCTGGCACCCCATAGCCCAGCACCGAGTACAAGGCCTGGCCGCGTCCGCGCAGGCGATCACCAAAGTGCCGATGGATGAAGGCCATGCACACCGTGTGATGGGTGGCAAACGTCAAGGCATGGCTGAGCTGCGCGACCACCAGCACCACCAGGCTGGTTCCGAACGCGGCGGTGGCTCCGAAGCGCAACGCAGCCACCCCACAGACCAAGACCATCCAATACGACAGCGGCCAGCGCACCAACCAGCGCCCCTGCAACAAAAACCAAACGATCTCCACCATCACCGACACGGCCCACAGCATCCCCACCACACGCTTGCTGTGGCCCAGGGCGTCCAGGTACAGCGAGAAAAAGGCATACAACGCGACATGCGCCAGGATCATGAAGAACACCGAGACGAAAAACCAGCGCACCGCCGGCAGCGACAACACCGGGGCCAAGGCCGGCGCCGGGCTGCCGGCTGCGGACGCCTCATCGCCAGCCGGCAAGCGCCAGCACACGGCCACCAGGGCCGCCAGCAGGGCCACCGTGCCCGTCGCAAACCAAGCCAAGCCAAAACGCTCGAACACGAAACCGAAGACCAGCACCGTGACGATGAAGCCCACCGAACCCCACACACGCACCTGGCCGTAGCGAGCGAGGTCCAGGCCCTGCGACGTACTCACCCGCTGGGCCAGGGCTGCCTCGGCCATGGGCATCATCGCGCTGGTGTTGAAGAACATCAAAAAGAGCACCACCGCGACAAGGCTCACCGAAGGCGGCACCCACTGCGGCATCCACAACAGGCCCAGACTGCTGGCCAAACCCAGGCTGGCAGCCCAGCGCATCAGCAACGTGCGTCGGCCCGTGTGGTCGGACAGCCACCCCCAGCTATAAGGCGCGATCACCCGAGTGAGGCTTTGGACGGCGGTCAGTCCACCGATGGCCAGCGAGCCAAAGCCCAACTCCTTCAACCACAACGGCAAATACGGGTTGAAATAGCCAATGAAGCCAAAGTAGACCGCCGCCAGTGCGGCAAATCGCCACAGGCCCTGGGGGCGCGCGGACACGCCGGTGGCCGCCGCCACGGGCTCAGGCCTGCGCAGCGCTGGCGGGGATCTTGGGCGTGGTCACCGCCACATCACCACATTGGGCGCGGTGACGCAAGGCGTGATCCATCACCACCAGGGCCAGCATGGCCTCGGCAATCGGCGTGGCACGGATGCCCACGCAGGGATCATGGCGCCCGAAGGTCTCCACCGTGGTCGGTTGGCCTTGCAGGTCGATCGAGCGACGCGGCGTGCGGATCGAACTCGTCGGCTTGATCGCCAAATGCACCACCAGATCCTGACCGGTACTGATGCCGCCCAGCACACCGCCGGCGTTGTTGCTCAAAAAGCCCTCCGGCGTGAGCTCATCCCCATGCTCGGTGCCCTTCTGAGACACGCTGGCAAAGCCTGCACCGATCTCCACCCCCTTGACCGCGTTGATGCCCATCATGGCGTAGGCAATGTCGGCATCGAGCTTGTCGAACAACGGCTCGCCCAAGCCCACCGGCACGCCGCAGGCCTCCACACGCAGACGGGCGCCGACCGAATCACCGGCCTTGCGCAGGGCATCCATGTAGGCTTCCAGCCGCTCGATCATGCTGGCATTGGGGGCGAAGAAAGGATTGTGGGGCACATGCTCCCAGGACTCGAACGGAATCTCGATCTCGCCCAACTGGGTCATGCAGCCACGGAACGTGGTGCCGTACTGCTGACGCAACCATTTCTTGGCCACAGCCCCCGCGGCGACCATCGGGGCGGTCAGCCGCGCCGAGGAACGCCCGCCACCGCGCGGATCACGGATACCGTACTTGTGCCAGTAGGTGTAGTCGGCATGCCCCGGACGGAAGGTCTGCAAGAGATTGCCGTAATCCTTGCTCCGTTGGTCCGTGTTGCGGATCAGCAGGCAAATCGGCGTGCCGGTGGTCCGCCCTTCGTACACCCCCGAGAGGATCTCCACCGTATCGGGTTCGTTGCGCTGGGTCACATGACGCGAAGTGCCAGGACGGCGACGGTCCAGATCCGGCTGGATATCAGCCGGCGACAAGGCCAGTCCAGGCGGGCAACCGTCGATCACGCAGCCGATGGCCGGACCGTGGGACTCGCCGAAGTTGGTGACACGAAAGAGCTGGCCGAAAGTGCTGCCGGACATGGAACCCAAGCGATCAAGGGACCGGAGTCGCACCAACATGGCAGCCCCGGCCTGTGGAAGAGAACCCCCGATTTTACGGGCCGAAGCACCGCTCGATACGGCGCGGGCTGCGCCAAGACGCCTGGGCCCCGGTGGCCGGGGCTGGGCAGGGCCCGCCCCGCAGCGTTCAGGAGGCCTGCGCCGGCTCGTCGCCCACGGGCCAGTCGCGGATATAGGCCTTGAGCATGCGGTTTTCGAAGTCTTGGCTTTCCACCACCGCTTTGGCCACGTCGTAGAACGAAATCACGCCCATCAAGGTGCGATCGTTCATCACTGGCATGTAGCGGGCATGCCGTCCCAGCATCATGCGACGCACCTCGTCGATCTCGGTCTCCAGGGTGCACGTCAGTGGCGCCGCATCCATCACGGTGCGAACGATCGTCTGACCCACCGAGCCCCCATTGGCCACCACGGCCTGGATGCACTCACGGAAGGTCAACATCCCCACCAGCTCGCCGTGCTCCATCACCACCAGCGAACCGATGTCGTGCTCGGCCATGGTCTTCATGGCCTCTCCCAGGCGCTCGTCGGGCGACACCGTGAACAGCGTACCTCCCTTGACACGCAAGATGTCACTGACTTTCATGGTGGCCTCCTCTGGCAAGACTCGGATCGGCGAAACGGAAACGGGACTTCAATATAGCCCACAATGCCGGTGCGCGAGCAGTACGCCTTCTCCTGGATCATCCCAGGAGCCAGACCAAGACCTTGGAGACATCATGCCAGGATATTCCGACCCCGGCTTCGACACACTGGCCTTGCACGCCGGCAGTGCGCCCGACCCCACCACCGGCGCCCGCGCGGTGCCCATTTATCTCAGCACCTCGTTCGTCTTCGACGACTGCGATCATGCCGCTGCGCTGTTCAACATGGAGCGCGCCGGCCATGTGTACTCCCGCATCTCCAACCCCACCACGGCCGTGCTGGAGGAGCGCATGGCCGCTCTCGAAGGCGGCGTCGGAGCCATTGCCACGGCCAGCGGTCAGGCTGCGCTGCACTTGGCGGTGGCCACGCTGATGGGCGCCGGCTCCCACATCGTCGCCAGCTCGTCACTGTATGGCGGCTCGCACAACCTCTTGCACTACACCTTGCCTCGCTTCGGCATCGAGACGACCTTCGTCCCGGCTGGCGACCTGGACGCCTGGCGGGCCGCCATCCGCCCCAGCACCCGGCTGTTTTTCGGTGAAACACTGGGCAACCCTGGGCTGGACGTGCTGGACATTCCCGCCGTCAGCGCCATCGCCCATGAGCACGGTGTGCCCCTGCTGGTGGATTCCACCTTCACCCCACCGTCACTGCTGCGCCCCCTCGAGCATGGCGCCGATCTGGTGATGCACTCGGCCACCAAATTCCTCAGCGGCCATGGCACCGTCATCGGCGGCGTGCTGATCGACGGCGGGCGCTTCGACTGGGAGGCTTCGGGGCGTTTCCCCGAACTGACCCAAGCCTACGAAGGCTTTCACCAGATGGTGTTCACCGAGGAAAGCAGCGTGGGCGCCTTCTTGCTGCGCGCACGCCGCGAGGGCCTACGCGACTTCGGTGCCTGCCTCAGCCCGCATTCGGCCTGGTTGATCCTGCAAGGGATCGAAACCCTGTCGATGCGCATGGAACGTCATGTCGCCAACACCCGAGCCGTGGTGAAATTTCTGGCCGAGCACCCGATGGTCGAATCGGTCGCCTATCCCGAACTGCCCACCCACCCCGGCCATGCATTGGCCCAACGCCTCCTGCCCAAAGGCTGCGGTGCCGTCTTCAGCTTCAACCTACGGGGCAGCCGCCAGCAAGGCCGCCGCCAGCAAGGCCGCCGCTTCATCGAAAGCCTGCGCTTGTTCTCACACCTGGCCAATGTGGGCGACTGCCGCTCGCTGGTCATCCACCCGGCCAGCACCACCCATTTCCGCATGGACGACGCCGCACTGGCCCGAGCCGGCATCACACCGGGCACCATCCGCCTATCCATCGGCCTGGAAGACCCGGCCGATCTGATCGACGATCTGGGTCGCGCCTTGAAGGCCGCCGAAAAAGCAGGGGCAAGCACATGAAACTCTCGGTTCAGGGCCGTCAAGCCCATGTCTACACCGGTGGCAAGCCCTTCGATCCGGCTCTGCCTTGTGTGGTCTTCATCCATGGTGCGCTGCACGACCACAGCGTCTTTGCCTTGCAAACCCGTTACCTGGCCCATCACGGCCACGCCGTGCTCGCAGTGGACCTTCCGGGGCATGGGGGCAGTCCCGGACCGGCCCTGGACAGCGTCGAGACGCTGGCCGACTGGCTCATGGCCCTGCTGCAGGCCGCCGGCGTCAGCCGAGCGGCTCTGGTGGGGCACAGCATGGGGTCGCTCGTCGCGCTCGAGGCTGCCGCCCGCCTGGGCGACCGCGCGACCCACCTGGCGCTACTGGCCACGGCCTACCCGATGAAGGTCTCGCCGGCGCTGTTGGACACCGCGCTCAAAAACCCGCACCAGGCCATGCGCATGGTCAACGGCTTCTCCATCGGCACGCTGGCGGCCAAGCCATCGGCGCCAGGGCCCGGCGCCTGGTTGCACGGGGTCAACCTGGCCCTGATGCAACAGACCCAAGCCCGCTATGCCCGGCAACACGCCGGCGCCAACCTCTTCCACATCGATTTCTCCATCTGCGACCGCTACGCCGCCGGACTGCAAGCGGCCCAGCGCGTGCAGTGCCCGGCCCTGCTACTGCTGGGCGCCCGAGACCAAATGACCCCACCCGCGGCAACGAAAAACCTGAGGGCGGCGCTGCGCGCGCACATCCAGACCTTGCCCGCCGGGCATTCCCTGATGACGGAAAACCCCGATGGGGTGTTGAATGCCCTCAAAGGTTTTCTGGCCTCGCCTGGGAGTCCCACATGAGCACCCCATTGCCAGCGCAGGGTGTGGACCCGCGCAGCTTCAGGAGCTTTTCCGAGTTTTACCCCTTTTATCTCAGCGAACACAGCAACCGCACCTGCCGTCGGCTGCATTTCGTCGGCTCCACCTTGGCCTTGATCTGCTTGGCAGCGCTGCTCATCACCGGCCAGCCGCTGTACTTGCTCTACGGTTTGTTGGCCGGATACGGCTTCGCGTGGATCGGCCACTTCGGCTTCGAGAAAAACAAGCCCGCGTCCTTCAAGCGCCCGCTGTACAGCTTCATGGGCGACTGGGTGATGTACAAAGACATCTGGACGGGCAAGATCCCGTTCTGATGAGGCTCACTCCAGCAAGTCGGCCAGCGTCATGCGGCCGAAGCCGGCTTTGTCCCAAAAACGACGCACATCGGGAGCCGGATCGAGCAGCAGCTCGGCCACCAAGGGCTGCGCCAACGTGTGCTCGGGCTCGACCAGCAGCACATGGCGCGCCCCGCCCTCCTCGTCCAACCGGCCCACCCAATCCAAGGCACGCAGCTTGTCCAGCAAAGGCTCGATCTGCAAAGGATCCACACGCAACCGCCGCGACAACGCCTCCACGCTCAGCCCATGACTGGCCTGCTGGCGACTGGAGCGCAATTCGCGCAGCACCGACAAGGCCAAATGGAAACGGTGCCCCGGCGTGGGCGGGCGGCGCACCACCCGCATCTGCAAACTTGGTGCATACGCGGCAATCACCGCTCCCAGCAACACCACCACCCACACCAGATAGAGCCACACCAAAAAAATGGGCACCGTCGCAAACGTGCCATACAAGGCCGAGTAGGTCGGCACGCTGCGCACGTACCAAGCCAACAACGCCTTGGCCAGCTCCAAACCCGTGGCCACGAACACCCCACCGGCCAACGCATGTGACCAGCGCACATGGGTATTGGGCACATACCGGAACAAGCCGGCAAACGCCACGGCCATCAAAAGGTATTCCAATGCGTTGAACAACAGGTTCACGCCGGCAGGCAACTGGCCGACCCAGCCGCGCGAAGCCGTCAGCGCATACGAGGTCAACGTCAGGCTCATGCCCAGCAACAGCGGCCCCAACGTCGCCGCGGCCCAATACACCAGCACCCGCTGCGCGATCGGACGCGGCTTGCGCACCCGCCAAATGGCATTGAGCGTGCGATCGATCGTCAGCATCAGCGACAGCGCCGTCAACACCAACACCACCAAACCCGCCGTCCCCAGCCGATTGGCATTGGCTGCAAAACGGGTCAGCGCCTTCAGCACGGGCTTGGCGATGGCCTCGGGCACCAAGGTTTTGATGAAATAAGCCTCCAACGCCGCCTGAAAACTGGCGAACATCGGAAATGCCGTGAACACCGCCAACGTCACGGTGAACAGTGGCACCAAGGAAATCAGCGTGGTGAACGTCAGACTGCCGGCGGTCAGACCCAATCGGTCCTCACGGAAACGCTGACCCAACGTTCGCAAGGTCTCGCGCCAAGGCCAGTCCTGCAAGGCATGGACCAGCGCCGACAGCCGCTCGCGCGCCGACAGCGGCAGCTGCTTGGGAACATTCATGCCCGTTATGATGCCACCGATGGAGCATCACGACCGCATCGACCTCACGCGCGCCTTGGCCGTCGGCAGCCTTACGGGCCTGATCCTGCTCGGCCTGGCGTGGGAGCTGTGGCTTGCCCCCCTGCGCCCCGGGGGCTCCTGGCTTGCGCTGAAGGTCTTGCCCCTGCTTCTTCCCTTGAGCGGCTTGCTCAGACACCGCATGTACACCTACCGCTGGGTGAGCCTGCTGGTGTGGATCTACTTCACCGAAGGCGTGGTGCGCGCCACCTCCGACCGCGGCTTCAGCGCCGTGCTCGCGGCCATCGAAGTCGTGCTGTGTCTGCTGCTGTTCACCGCCTGCGCCTTGCACGTGCGTTGGCGGCTACGCCATGCGCGCAACGCCTCCCCCCATCCCTCGGCCTGAACCCCTTATGAGTCTGCTCGACGATTTACGCGCAGCGGTAGGCGCCTCTCAGGTGCTCACCGATGGTGACCTCTCGGCATACGAACTCGACTGGCGACGCCGCTATCGAGGCAAGGCCCTGGCCGTCGTTCGCCCCGCCAACACCGCCGAAGCCGCCGCGGTGGTCCGCGCCTGCGCCCGACACGGCGTGAGCGTGGTACCCCAGGGCGGCAACACCGGCTTGGTCGGCGCCTCGGTGCCCGACGACAGCGGCCGACAAGTCTTGCTGAGCACGCAAAGAATGCAGCGCATTCGCGACATCGACAGCGCCAACCTCACGATGACGGTGGAGGCCGGCTGCGTGCTGCAAGCCGTGCAAGAAGCCGCCGCGGCAAAAGGGCTGCTGTTCCCCCTGAGCCTGGCAGCCGAGGGCAGTTGCACCATCGGTGGCAACCTGGCCACCAATGCCGGAGGCACCCAGGTGTTGCGTTACGGCAACGCTCGCGAGCTGTGCCTGGGCCTGGAGGTCGTGACGGCCGATGGCGACATCTGGGACGGCCTGAGTGGCTTGCGCAAGGACAATACTGGCTACGATCTGCGCGACCTCTTCATCGGCAGCGAAGGCACTCTGGGCCTCATCACGGCCGCCACCCTGCGGCTGTACCCGATGCCCGCGGCCCGCATGACCGCATGGGCCGCCCTACCCTCGATGGACGCTGCCGTGCGTCTGTTGCAGTGCGCGCAGACCCGCCTGGGCCCCAGTCTCACCGGCTTCGAGGTGATGAACCAGTTCTCACTCGACCTCGTACGCCGCCATTTCCCGCAACGGCCTCAACCGCTACCCCCTTCGCCTTGGACGGTGCTGATGGAAGCCTCCGATCACGAATCCGAGGCCCACGCGCGCGCGCTGTTCGAGCAGCTGCTCGAGCAAGCCTATGAAGCTGGCCTCATCAGCGACGCGGTCGTCGCCGAAAGCCTGGAGCAATCCCGCGCGCTGTGGCATCTGCGGGAATCCATCCCACTGGCGCAGGCCGAGGAAGGCCCCAACATCAAACACGACATCTCGCTGCCGGTGTCGCGCATCCCCGCCTTCGTCGCGGCCACCGACGCGACCCTTGCCGCCCGACTGCCGGGAGTCCGCCTGGTCGATTTTGGTCACCTGGGCGACGGCAACCTGCACTACAACGTCCAGGCCCCGGCAGGCATCTCCGGCGCGGAGTTCCTGGCCGCCCATGAAAAGACCGTCAATCGCATCGTTTACGACGCCGTCACGGCGCATGGCGGCTCCATCTCGGCCGAGCACGGCGTGGGGCAGCTCAAGCGCGACGAACTCGCGGCACGCAAATCACCGGTCGCCTTGGGCTTGATGCGGGCCATCAAACGGGCCCTGGACCCTCAGGGCCTATTCAACCCGGGCCGGCTGCTGAGTCCTTGAGCCCAGGGCGCCGCAACCGCAAGGGGCACCGTCTTACTGCAACGGCCCCTTCATGCCCACCGGCAATGGCAGGGTCAGCACCTCGATGCCCTCCTCGCGCAGTGCTTGAGCATCTTCCTGCGTCGTCTGACCACGGATGCCTCGCGAAGGCACCTCGCCGTAATGGATACGCCGCGCCTCCTCGGCGAAGCGCTCCCCCACATCCTCCGTGTGTTCGAGCACATGCCGCACCGCCCGCAGCCAAAGCTGTTCCGGCGTTGGCATCGCCTCCTGCGGCGCGGACGCCTCGGGTTGGCTGCCCGCGCCCAGGTTCAGCCGCGGGGCACTGGGCAATTTTTCGACCGTGGCATCCCCACACAGCGGACAGCTCAACAAGCCCCGCGCGAGTTGGGACTGAAAGTCCTCCTCCGAAGCGAACCAGCCTTCGAAGCCGTGGCCATGACCACAGCGCAGATCGAACACCTTCATGGCGTAGATGATGCCTGATTTGAGTCATCCACGTCTTGCCAATCCGGGCACCAAAGCCCAGCTTGCCATTGCTGCCACCACAGCAAACCGATCAGCGTCTTGGCATCGGTGACCGTTCCATCGCGAACCCAGGCCTCGAGCTGCTGCGGCCAGGCCGTGAACACCTCGACGAACTCGCCCTCGTCCAAGCTTGCCGGCCCCGGGCTCAGTCCACGCGCAAGCCACACCTCGATCCCCTCGGTGGAATAGGCCATCGCATTGTGCAACACGCCCGCCCGAGCCCATTGGCGAGCGACATAGCCGGTCTCCTCGCGCAGCTCACGCATGGCGCATCGCAAACCCGGCTCGCCCGCATCGAGCTTTCCAGCAGGGAACTCGATCATCACGCGCCCGAGGGGATAGCGGAACTGGCGTTCCAACACCAAGCGGCCATCGTCGAGCACGGGCACCACCATCACGGCCCCAGGATGCACGACGTATTCGCGCTTGGCCAGCCGCCCATCGGGCAAGCGCACACGGTCGCTGCGGACCTTCAGAAAGCTGCCATCGTAAGCGACACGGCCTTCCACGCAGGTTTCGAGCAAGGAGCGATCGTCTTCATGTCGACTCATGTCCGCCTCGGATCAGCGATGCCGCCGCCGCAAGTAGCGCCACACGAAGCCGGGAAAGGCCAAGGTCGCGAACAGGCAGACAGCCACGACATAAAACTCCCAGCCCTGCGCATGACGCTGACCCAGGCGGGCCTCCAGCCCCATGCCCAGCGCCAGCACCAAGCCCAGCAAGACCAGCCATTCCAGCAGCCGCCACGCCAGACGCTTCGGATGCTGCACAGGCCCAACGAAAAAGACCCGCTCACTGAAGAAAGGCAAGTTGGCCGCAACAGCCGCCGCAATCACGATCACCCAGATCGACGCCGACTGGTCCATGCGCCAACCCGGCCTCGCTCAGACCGAGAAGGCGCGCACGATGGCCTGGGCGCACATCGCCATCAGACCACCGGGCAAGACGCCCAGCACCAAGACCGCCAAGCCGTTGACCGAAAGCACCGCACGCGCCTCGGCACTGGCCTGGATCGGCGTGCGATCCTCGGCCTCATCGAAATACATGACCTTGACCACACGCAAGTAATAGTAGGCTCCCACCAGCGACAGCAGCACCGCAAACACCGCCAAGCCGATGTAAAGCTCCACGTTGGTCGACACCAGCGCCTGCAACACCGCCAGCTTGGCGTAGAAACCCACCGTGGGCGGAATGCCCGCCAGCGAGAACATGAAGATGGCCATCACTGCGGCATACCAAGGGCTGCGCTGATTCAGCCCCTTGAAGTCCTTGATCTCTTCCGCCTCGAACCCTTCACGCGACAGCAGCAGAATCAGGCCAAAGGTTCCCAGCGTCGTGAGAACGTACGTGACCACATAGAACATCGCCGAACTGTAGGCATTGGCTGCGGACAACGTATTGCCATTGACCACGCCGCTGGTCAGGCCCAGCAGCATGAAGCCCATCTGAGCGATGGTGGAATACGCCAGCATGCGCTTGAGATTGGTCTGCGCAATGGCTGCAAGGTTGCCCACCAACAAGGACACCACCGACAGCACGATCAACATCTGCTGCCAGTCCACCGCCAGGGCGATCATTCCGTCGATGAGCAAGCGCACCGTGATCCCGAAAGCAGCCAGTTTCGGAGCGCCAGCGATCAACAACGTCGCAGCCGTGGGCGCCCCCTGGTAGACATCGGGCACCCACATATGGAACGGCGCCGCACCCAACTTGAACGCCAAGCCAGCCACCACGAAGACCAGGCCGAAGACCAGCACCTGACGGTTGACCTGTCCGGCAGCGATCGCTTTGAAGACTTCGTCGATGTCCAGCGATCCGGTCGACCCATACATCATCGACAAACCGTACAGCAGGAAACCGCTGGCCAACGCGCCCAGCACGAAATACTTCATGGCCGCCTCGGTGGCCACGAGATCGTCCCGCCGCAAAGCCACCAAGGCATACAGCGACAGCGACATCAACTCCAGCCCGAGATAGATCACCAGGAAGTTGTTGCCCGAGATCATCACCATGATCCCTAGCAGGGCCAGCAAGCTGAGCGTGAAGAACTCCCCGCCGCGCAGCATGTCGCGCTTGGCGCTGTACAGATGACCGTAGACCAGCGTCACGAACACCGACAGCGTCGCAAAAAACTTCAGCAAATTGCCCAGCGGGTCATTGACGACCATGCCATGCGCCGCATAGACCGTCTGCCCGTCCAGGTAGTACCCCAAGAAATAGGCCATTTGCATCGCACCCACCACGGCCAACGTGGCCAACGCAAGGCCATACGTCAGGCGGCGCAGAGGATGCGTCACGAACAGGTCGATCACAAGGATGGCGCTGGCCAGCACCAGCAAGGTGATTTCGGGGTAGATGGCGATCCAGTTCATCGTGTTCATGGTCATCGCCCCGTCAGTTCAGCTTGGACACGGCCACGTGTTTGAGCAAATCCACCACCGATTGATGCATCACATCGGTGAAGGGCTTGGGATACACGCCCATCCAAAGCACCGCCAGGGCCAGCAGCGCCAGCATGAAGAACTCGCGCTTGTTCAAGTCTTGCAAGGCACGCACGTGGTCATTCGCGACATCGCCAAAGTACACGCGCTTGACCATCCACAGCGTGTACGCCGCACCGAAAATCAGCGTGGTGGCCGCCAACAGCCCGATCCAGAAGTTCTTCTTCACGGCACCCAGGATCACCATCCATTCGCCCACGAAGCCAGCCGTCCCCGGCAGGCCACAGTTGGCCATGGCAAACAGCACGGCAAACGCGGCAAACTTCGGCATGGTGTTGACCACCCCGCCATAGGCAGCGATTTCTCGGGAGTGCACACGGTCATACAACACACCGATGCACAGGAACATCGCCCCCGAGACGAAACCGTGCGCAATCATCTGCACGATCGCCCCCGAGACGGCCAGCTCATTGAACAAGAAAAAGCCCAAGGTCACGAAGCCCATGTGGGCAATCGAAGAATAGGCCACGAGCTTCTTCATGTCCTGCTGCACCAAGGCCACCAAGCCGATGTACAGCACGGCGATCAGCGACAGGCTGATGATGAGCCAATCCAGCTCACGCGCCGCATCAGGCACGATGGGCAAAGAAAAGCGCAGGAAGCCATACGCGCCGAGCTTGAGCATGATGGCTGCCAGCACCACCGAGCCACCGGTGGGGGCTTCCACGTGGGCATCGGGCAGCCAGGTGTGCACCGGCCACATCGGCACCTTCACCGCAAAAGCCAAGAAGAAGGCCCCAAACAGCAACATTTGCACGTCCAGCGGCAACGGCAACTGATGCCAGCTCAAGATGTCGAAACTGCCGCCCGACTTGTAGTACAGATAGGCCAGCGCCACCAGCATCAACAGCGAGCCCAGCAGCGTATAGAGGAAGAACTTGAACGCGGCATAGACCCGCCGCGGACCGCCCCAGATGCCGATGATGATGTACATCGGAATCAGCGTGGCCTCGAAAAACACGTAGAACAGCAGTCCGTCCAGGGCCGAAAACACCCCCACCATCAGGCCGGAGAGGATGAGGAAGGCCCCCATGTACTGGTTCACGCGTTCGGTGATCACCTCCCAGGCCGAGATCACCACCACGACGGTGATGAAAGCCGTCAGCAACACGAACCAAACGGACAAGCCATCCACGCCCAGGTGGTAATGGACATTGAAGCGCTCGATCCAGGTCACGTGTTCGACGAACTGCATCGCCGAAGTGCTGGTGTCGAAGCCGGCGATCAGCGGGACGGTGACGAAAAAGCTCAACACAGCCCCGGCCAGAGCGATCCAGCGTACCGCGTTGGCATGCTCATCGCGCCCCAGGGTCAGCAAGATGACGCCAAAGAGAATGGGCGTCCAAATCGCGAGGCTCAGCAGACTCATGTTCAGACCACCTCGCTCAACGAACCAGGAAGGACTGCAGGTGAGGCCACAACTGCCAGGTGATCAGCGCGATCACGCCGACGATCATCACCAAGGCATAGTGGTAGATGTAGCCCGACTGCACCAGACGCACCACCGAGGCGGTCCAGCCCACCAGTTTGGCCGAACCATTGACGAACAGGCCGTCGATCAAACCCACATCGCCCCCCTTCCACAAACCGCGGCCCAGCAATCGCGCGCCTGCGGCGACGACCTTCTCGTTGATCCAATCCATGTAGTACTTGTTCTCCATGATGCGCACCAGCCACCCCAGGCGAGCGCGCAGCGCCGCTGGAATCTCGGGTTTGACTAGGTAGAAGACATAAGCCGTCACAACCCCCGCCAACGCCAGCCAGAACGGAAGCGTCTGCAACCCGTGCAAAGCCATCGCCGCTGCACCATGAAACTCCTCGGCCAACACCTTCATCGCGGGATGGGCCTGGGTATCGACGAAGATGGCGTCTTTGAGGAAGTCGCCAAAGAGCATCGGACCAATGGTCATGAAGCCGATCACCACTGACGGCACGGCCAACAGCAGCAGTGGCGCGGTCACCACCCAGGGCGACTCATGCGGCTCATGATGGCCGTGTGCATCGTCATGGTGGCCATGGTCATCCGCTGAGGGATGAGGTTTGTCGTGGAAGCGCTCCGGGCCATGAAACACCAGGAAATACATCCGGAACGAATAAAACGCAGTGATGAACACACCGGCCACCACGGCGAAGCTGGCAAAGCCAGCCCCCGGCAAGGTGCTGGCCTGCACGGCCAGGATGATGCTGTCCTTCGAATAAAAACCCGAGAACAGCGGCGTACCGATCAGCGCCAAGGAGCCCAACAGCGAAGTGATCCAGGTGATGGGCATGTACTTGCGCAGGCCGCCCATGTTGCGGATGTCCTGATCGTGGTGCATGCCGATGATCACCGACCCAGCGGCCAGGAACAGCAAGGCCTTGAAGAACGCGTGCGTCATCAGGTGGAACACCGCGACCGAATAAGCCGACACGCCCAGCGCCACGGTCATGTAGCCCAGCTGCGACAACGTGGAATAGGCCACCACGCGTTTGATGTCGTTCTGGATGATGCCCAGCAACCCCATGAACAGCGCCGTGATGGCCCCAATCACCAGCACGAAGTTCAAGGCCGTGTCCGACAACTCGAACAGCGGCGACATGCGCGCCACCATGAAGATGCCAGCCGTCACCATGGTCGCGGCATGAATCAGCGCCGAGATCGGCGTAGGGCCTTCCATCGAGTCCGGCAGCCACACATGCAGCGGAAACTGGGCCGATTTACCCATCGCACCGATGAACAAACAGATGCAAATCACCGTGATCAGCATCCACTCGGTGCCCGGGAAGCTCAAACGAGCCAGCTCGCCGGCTTTGCCAAAAGCTTCGGTGTAATTGAGCGTGCCGGCAAACGCCGCGATGAGGCCGATCCCGAGAATGAAGCCAAAGTCGCCCACCCGGTTGACCAAGAAGGCCTTCAAGTTGGCGAAGATGGCCGTCGGTTTCTTGTACCAGAAGCCGATCAACAGATACGACACCAGCCCCACCGCTTCCCAGCCAAAGAACAGCTGGAGGAAGTTGTTGCTCATCACGAGCATCAACATTGCGAAGGTGAACAGCGAGATGTACGCAAAGAAACGCTGATAGCCCGGGTCTTCCTCCATGTACCCGATGGTGTAGATATGCACCATCAAGGACACGAAGGTCACGACGCACATCATCATGGCCGACAGGCCATCGATGAGAAAGCCCACCTCCATCTTCAAATCGCCCAACACCATCCACTCGTACACGGTGGCATTGAAGCGCGCCCCGTCCACCGCCACGGCCTTGAGCACCATGGCCGACAGGATGAACGAGATCAGCACCCCAAGGATGGTGAAGAAGTGAGCACCGCGACGGCCGACGTAACGACCGAACAAACCCGCGATGATGGCTCCGGCCAACGGCGCCAAAGGCACCGCCACCAGCATGTTCTGTGAGAGTTGCGACATCTTGTGGTGTCCTGTGCTGCGTCAACCCTTGAGGGCGTCGAGTTCGTCCACATTGATGGTCGAGCGGTTGCGGAACAACACGACCAGAATGGCCAAACCAATGGCCGACTCGGCCGCAGCCACGGTCAGGATGAAGAAGACGAACACCTGGCCGGCCAGGTCGCCCAAATAATGCGAAAAAGCCACGAAGTTCAGGTTGACGGCCAACAGCATCAGCTCGATGGCCATCAGCAGAACGATCAAATTGCGCCGGTTCATGAAGATGCCAATGACCGACATCGCGAACAGAATGCCCCCGAGCGTCAGGTAATGTCCCAGCGTGATGCTCATGCCTTGCCTCCAGTGGTGGGCTGTTCACCGCCTGGGGCGGTTGCCGCAGCCGGCTTGTCGACGACCGGATCGATGCGCAGCACGCGCAGGCGCTGTGCTTTGGTCACGCGGATCTGGTCGGCCGGGTTCACATAGCGAGAATCCTTGCGCCGGCGCAGCGTCAGGGCAATCGCCGCGACGATGGCCACCAGCAAAAGCACGGCGGCCACTTGCAACGGATAGAGATAGTGCGTGTACATCTCGATGCCCAGCAGCTTGGTGTTGCCCATCTGCAGCTGCTCGGGGCTGAGCTGCGGAGGGCTGGCTGGCGTAAAGCCCGTCATCAGCACCAAAGCCATCTCCAAGGCAATCAACACCCCCACCAGACCCGCAATTGGAAAGTGCTTCCAGAAGTTCTGCCGCAAAGCATCGACGTTGATATCGAGCATCATCACGACGAACAGGAACAGCACCATCACCGCACCGACGTAGACCAGCACCAAGGCGATGGCAAGGAACTCGGCCTGCAGCAGCATCCACACGCCGGCAGCGTTGAAAAACGCCAGCACGAGGTACAGCGCGGCATGCACCGTGCTTCGCGCCGTGATGACGCGAAATGACGCGAACAGCAACACTGCTGAGAACACGTAGAAAAGCGCGCTTAGGGTATCCATATCTTTGTTCTCGGTTGGCCAGTGGCCCGGCGTGCCTCGGCACTGGCAGGGCCCGAAGGGCCGGAATCACCGGTACTTCGCGTCCGCCTCCTTGTTGGCCGCGATTTCTTTTTCGTAACGGTCGCCCACGGCCAACAACATGTCTTTGGTGAAGTAGAGGTCACCGCGCTTTTCGCCGTGATACTCGAAGATGTGCGTCTCGACGATGGAATCGACCGGGCAGCTCTCTTCACAGAAGCCGCAGAAGATGCACTTGGTCAAATCGATGTCGTAGCGGGTCGTGCGGCGCGAACCGTCCTCACGCACCTCGGACTCGATGGTGATGGCCATGGCTGGGCACACCGCCTCACACAGCTTGCAAGCGATGCAGCGCTCCTCACCGTTCTCATAGCGGCGCAAGGCATGCAAGCCCCGGAAGCGGGGTGACAAGGGGGTTTTTTCCTCCGGAAACTGCACGGTGATGTGCGGCGAGAGGAAATGCCGCCCCGTCAGGGCCAGGCCCTTGATCAGCTCCGTGAGCATGAAGCTGTTGATGAACCCCTTGAGGGAAGCTACAGCAGACATCGTGGGACCTCGTCAGACTTCCGGTTCAGTGCCAGATGTTCCAGGGCGATTGGATCCACAGACCCACCACCACCAGCCACACCAAGGTCACGGGGATGAACACCTTCCAGCCCAGGCGCATGATCTGGTCGTAGCGGAACCGGGGGAACGTGGCGCGCACCCACAGGAAAATGGTGACCAGCACGAAGGTCTTCAGCCCCAACCAGATCCAACCCGGGATCCAGTTGAACAGCGCACTGTCCAGTGGCGGCAGCCAGCCGCCAAAGAACATCAGTGCCGCCAGGGCCGACACCAGGATCATGTTGGCGTACTCGGCCAGGAAGAACATCGCGAAGGACATGCCGGAGTACTCGATCATGTGTCCGGCGACGATTTCCGATTCACCTTCGACCACGTCGAAAGGATGGCGATTGGTCTCTGCCAATCCGGAAATGAAGTAGACGACACAGATGGGCAGCAGCGGCAGCCAGTTCCACGACAAAAAGTTGAGACCCAAATCGGCGAAATAGCCCTTGTCCTGGCTGAGCACGATGTCGGTGATGTTCAGGCTGCCGGCCACCATGAGGACCACGACGAAGGCAAAGCCCATGGCGATCTCGTACGACACCATCTGCGCCGACGCGCGCATGGCGCCCAAGAACGCATACTTCGAATTGGAAGCCCAACCCGCGATGATGATGCCGTAGACCTCCAGCGATGTGATCGCCATCAAGAACAGCAGGCCGGCGTTGATGTTGGCCAGCGCCACCTCCGGACCAAAGGGAATCACCGCCCAAGCCGCCAAGGCGGGCATGATGGTCATCACCGGCGCCAGGTAATACAAACCCTTGTTGGCCGCCGTGGGTGTGATGATCTCCTTGAAGATCAGCTTGACCGCATCGGCAATGGGCTGCAACAAGCCAGCGGGTCCGACCCGGTTGGGTCCAGGGCGCACCTGGGTCCAGCCGATGGCCTTGCGCTCCCACAAGGTGAGGTAGGCCACGCAAATCATCAGTGGCACCACCAAGGCCACGATCTTGATCAGGGTCCAGACCACGGGCCACGCACCACCGAGCTGGGCCTGGCCGTATTGAGAGAGGGTCTCAAGCATTTGCAGCGTCCTCGATCACGCCTTGCTCAGTTCAACGGCCGCAAACATCGGCCCCAGTTCGGCGGTGTGGGCATGCCCCGCAGCCACGCGCACGACATTGGCCGCCAAGCTCGCATCACAACGCACCGGCAAGGTGGCCACACCACCACCGACTTGCACACGCACGCGATCGCCGTCCTGCAACCCCAAACGCTCCCAGGTGGCAAGTCCGACGCTCACCACCGGGCCTTGCGCATCGCGCGTGCGCTGCAGCGCGGGCGCGCGTCGCACCAGCATGTCGCTGCTGTAAATGGGTACGTCGGCGATGCGCTCCAGGCCGGCCGAGCCCGCCGTCGGACGCACCGTCACCTGCACCTCGTTGTTCAGCCGCGCAGACAGCGTCGTCACGTCACCCAAAGCCAGGGCCCGCACTTCTTCGGCGGTCTCGAAGGCAAAACCAGGCAGCTCGAGCATCGTGCCCAGCACCCGCAGCACCTTCCACGCCGGGCGAGTCTCGCCCAAGGGCTTGACCACACCATAGAAACTTTGCGCACGACCTTCAGTGTTGACGAAGGTGCCGGCCGTCTCGGTAAAGGGGGCGATGGGCAACATCACGTCCGCATGCGCCGATGCGGCCGACTTGAACGGGGTGAGCGCCACGACCATGTCGGCGCCTTGCAAAGCCCGCGTCGCACGCAACGGATCGGCCACATCGAGCGAGGGCTCGACGTGCAGCAGCACGTAAGCCTTGAGCGGCTGCGCGAACATGCCTGCCACATCCAGCCCGCCCGGCCCAGGCAGGGCCCCTACGAGCTGCGCACCCACGCTATTGGCGGCCTCGCCCAACACGCCGCAGGTCGCACCCGTGTGGGCAGCGATCCAGTGGGCCAGCGCGAGCAACTCCGAGGCCTGCGGATGCTGCACCGCGGCGTTACCCAACAGCACGGCCTTGCGTTGTCCTGAGAGCAGGGAGCGGCCAATCGCGACGGCCTCCTCATCGACTGCGACTTGCACCGGGGCTTCCACGCCCCGCTCGGCCGCAATCGCTGCAGCCACCGACGCCAGGGCCTGCACCCAGGCCGAAGGCGCTGCCGTCAGGCTGGAGGCCATGGGCATCAGCCAGTCATCGCGCAGCGCATGCAGGCTGTGGATGCGCGCCCCACGCCGCGCCGCCTGACGCAAGCGCTGCGCCAACAGGGGATGATCTTTGCGCAGGAACGACCCGACGATCAGCGCGGCCTCCAACTGTGACAGCGAGGCAATGGAGCACCCCAACCAACGCGCTTGGCCGGCAGGCGGCGCCGTGAAGTCGGCATGCCGCAATCGATGGTCGACGTTCTGGCTGCCCAGGCCTCGCATCAACTGCCCCAGCAGGTACAGCTCCTCGGCGGTGGCATGGGGACTGCCCAAGGCGCCGATGGCTTGCGCACCATGCTGCTGGCGGATCTGCTTGAGACCGTTGGCCACATACTCGAGTGCGGTCTGCCAATCGACCTCGCGCCATTGGCCGCCTTGCTTGATCATCGGAACGGTCAGGCGGTCTTCGACGTTCAAAGCCTCGTAGGAGAAGCGGTCACGGTCGGCGATCCAGCATTCGTTGACCTCCTCGTTTTCGAGGGGCACGACACGCATGACCTTGTTGTTCTTGACCTGCACGATCAGGTTCGCCCCGGTGGAGTCGTGCGGACTGACGCTCTTACGGCGCGACAGCTCCCAGGTGCGCGCCTTGTAACGGAAGGGCTTGCTCGTCAGCGCTCCGACCGGGCAGATGTCGATCATGTTGCCCGACAACTCGGAATCGACCGTCTGTCCCACGAAAGTGGTGATCTCGGAATGCTCGCCGCGATGCAGCATGCCCAGCTCCATGACGCCGGCGATCTCTTGACCGAAGCGCACGCAGCGGGTGCAGTGAATGCAGCGGCTCATTTCCTCCATCGAGATCAGCGGGCCGACCTCCTTGTGGAAGACCACACGCTTTTCCTCCTGGTAGCGGGAGGACGAGCCGCCGTAGCCCACGGCCAGGTCTTGAAGCTGGCATTCGCCGCCCTGATCGCAAATCGGGCAGTCCAGCGGATGGTTGATGAGCAAGAACTCCATCACCGCCTGCTGGGCCTTGATCGCCTTGTCGCTCTTGGTACGCACGACCATGCCCTGCGTCACCGGCGTGGCACAGGCGGGCATGGGCTTGGGCGCCTTCTCGACATCGACCAGGCACATGCGGCAGTTGGCCGCGATCGACAGCTTCTTGTGGTAGCAGAAGTGCGGGATGTAGGTACCGGCCTTCTCGGCCGCATGCATCACCATGCTGCCTTCGGGCACCTCGACCTTGCGGCCGTCCAGTTCGATTTCAACCATATGCTGCAAGCCTCAAACGTAGGCCGGAACCTGGCAGGTCTTGTGTTCGATGTGGTGGGCGAACTCGTCGCGGAAGTGCTTGATCATGGCCCGCACGGGCATCGCCGCCGCATCGCCCAAGGCGCAAATGGTGCGGCCCTGGATGTTGTCGGCCACCGAGTTCAGCAATTCGAGGTCTTCGGGGCGGCCCTTGCCATGCTCGATGCGGTGGACCATGCGCCACAACCAACCCGTGCCCTCGCGGCACGGCGTGCACTGTCCGCAGGACTCGTGCATGTAGAAGTACGACAGTCGCAGCAGCGACTTGACCATGCAGCGCGTCTCGTCCATCACGATGACCGCCCCCGATCCCAGCATCGAGCCGGCCTTGGCGATGGAGTCATAGTCCATCGTGCATTCCATCATGATGGATGCAGGCAGCACCGGCGCCGAGGAGCCGCCCGGAATCACGGCCTTGAGCCGGCGCCCCTGACGCACCCCGCCGGCCAGTTCCAACAAGGTGGCAAACGGCGTGCCCATCGGGATCTCGTAGTTGCCCGGACGCTCGACATCCCCCACCACCGAGAAGATCTTGGTGCCACCATTGTTGGGCTTGCCTACCTGAAGGTAGGCATCGCCCCCGTGGCGAATGATCCAGGGCACCGCCGCGAAGGTCTCGGTGTTGTTGATCGTGGTGGGCTTGCCGTACAAACCGTAGCTCGCCGGGAATGGCGGCTTGAACCGCGGCTGACCCTTCTTGCCTTCCAGGGATTCCAGCAACGCGGTCTCTTCCCCGCAGATGTAGGCCCCAAACCCATGGTGGGCATGCAGCTGGAACGAGAAACCGCTGCCCAAGATGTTGTCGCCCAGATAGCCGGCCGCACGCGCTTCTTCGATCGCTTCCTCGAAACGCTCGTAGACCTCGAAAATCTCGCCGTGGATGTAGTTGTAGCCGACGCTGATGCCCATCGCATAGGCGGCAATGGCCATGCCTTCGATCACGATGTGCGGGTTGTAGCGCAGGATGTCACGATCCTTGCAGGTGCCCGGCTCGCCTTCGTCGGAGTTGCACACGAGGTACTTTTGCCCAGGGAACTGGCGGGGCATGAAGCTCCACTTGAGCCCCGTGGGGAAGCCTGCGCCGCCACGGCCGCGCAAGGCCGAGGCCTTCACTTCGGCAATCACCTGGTCCGGCGTCATGCCTGCCCCACCGTCCACGCCCAGCACCTTGCGCAGCGCTTGGTAGCCGCCACGAGCCTCGTAATCCTTCAGGCGCCAGTTGCGGCCGTCCAATCCGGCATAGATCTGCGGCTGGATGTGGCGACCGTGGAAACAGGTCTCAAGGCCGGTGGCCTGGAACTTGGACAGGTCGAGGGCCATCACTTCACCCCTTGCTTGGCGGCCGACTCCAGCTCGGCCAGCAGCGCATCGAGTCGCTCGTTGCTCATGAAACTGCACATCTGGCGATCATTGACCAGCATCACCGGCGCATCGGCGCACGCTCCGAGGCACTCGCATTCCTGCAGGGTGATCCGCCCATCGGGCGTGGTGCCTCCGATCTCGATGCCCAGACGTTGGGCCAAATACTCGGCAGCGGCCAGCCCGCCGCGCAACTGACACGGCAGGTTGGTGCAGACGTTGAGCTTGAACTTGCCCACCGGCTGCTGGTTGTACATGTTGTAGAAGGTGGTGACCTCACGCACCGCCACCGGGGGCATGCCGAGGTACTGGGCCACGCCCAACTCGGCCTCGGCCGACACCCAACCTTGCTCCTGCTGCACGATGGCCAGACACGCCATCACGGCCGACTGCTTCTGATCGGGCGGGTACTTCGCCACCTCGCGGGCAAAACGCTCCAGCGTGGCCGGCTCGAACTGCATCGGCTGGACCTGCTTGGCTTGGGCGCTCATCGGTCAATCTCTCCGAACACGATGTCCATGGTGCCGATCACGGCCACGGCATCGGCAATCATGTGCCCGCGGGACATTTCATCCATCGCGGCCAGGTGGGCAAATCCCGGGGCACGGATCTTCAGGCGATAGGGCTTGTTGGCACCATCGCTGATGATGTAGATGCCGAACTCACCCTTGGGATGCTCGACGGCGGCATAGGCTTCGCCCTCGGGCACATGGAATCCCTCGGTGAAGAGCTTGAAGTGATGGATCAGCTCTTCCATGCTGGACTTCATCTGCACACGCGACGGCGGTGCCACCTTGTGGTTGTCGGTGATGACCGGCCCCGGGTTTTTGCGCAGCCACTCCACGCATTGCTGGATGATGCGATTGGACTGCCGCATCTCCTCCACGCGCACCAGGTAGCGGTCGTAGCAGTCACCATTGGTGCCCACCGGCACGTCGAACTCCATGCGGTCGTACACGTCATAGGGCTGCATCTTGCGCAGATCCCAAGCGACGCCCGAGCCGCGCAGCATCGGACCGGTGAAGCCGAGGTTGAGCGCACGCTCCGGGCTGACCACGCCGATGCCCACCGTGCGCTGCTTCCAAATCCGGTTGTCCGTCAGCAGCGTCTCGTATTCGTCCACATGCTTCGGGAAGCGGCGGGTGAAGTCCTCGATGAAGTCCAGCAGCGAGCCTTGCCGGTTCTCGTTGAGCTTGGCCACCGCCTTGGCGCTGCGAATCTTGGAAGGCTTGTACTGCGGCATGCGGTCGGGCAGGTCGCGGTAGACCCCGCCAGGGCGGAAATAGGCCGCGTGCATGCGCGCCCCCGAGACCGCCTCGTACATGTCGAAAAGATCTTCCCGCTCGCGGAAGCAGTAGATGAGCATGTTCATCGCACCGCAGTCCAGCCCATGAGCGCCCAGCCACAACAAGTGGTTCAGCAGCCGGGTGATCTCGGCAAACATGACGCGGATGTATTGCGCACGCTCGGGCACCTGGATGCCCAACAGCTTCTCGATGGCCAGACAGTAAGCATGCTCATTGCACATCATGGACACGTAATCGAGACGGTCCATGTAGGGCAAGGACTGGATGTAGGTCTTGCTCTCGGCCAGTTTCTCGGTGGCTCGATGCAGCAGCCCAATGTGGGGATCGGCGCGCTGAATGACCTCTCCGTCGAGTTCCAGCACCAGGCGCAACACGCCGTGGGCGGCAGGGTGCTGTGGGCCAAAGTTGAGCGTGTAGTTCTTGATGTCAGCCATGGTTGCCTCGGGCTCAGTGCAAGCCGCCGTAGCGCTCTTCGCGGATCACGCGCGGCGTGATTTCGCGCGGCTCGATCGTCACCGGCTGGTAGATGACGCGCCGCTGCTCGGGGTCGTAGCGCATCTCGACATGGCCCGTGGTGGGGAAATCTTTCCGGAACGGATGCCCGATGAAGCCGTAATCGGTCAGGATACGGCGCAAGTCCAGATGCCCTTCGAAGACGATGCCAAACAAATCGAAGGCCTCGCGCTCGTACCAGTTGGCCGAATTCCAGATTTCGTTGACCGAAGCCACCATGGGCAAGTCGTCATCGGGGCAGAAGGTGCGCACACGCAAGCGCCAGTTGTGCGTGATCGACAACAGGTGGCACACCACCGCGAAGCGCGGCCCGTCATGACGGCCGTCGCCATAGGTGCTGTAGTCCACGCCACACAAGTCGATGAGCTGCTCGAAGCGCAAAGTCTCGTCGTCGCGCAGGATGCGGCACACACCGAGGTAGTCGGCTGCAGCCACCTCGACAGTGAGCTCGCCGCGCTCACGCCGCAGCGAACGGATCTGGCCGCCCAGACGGGCCTCGAGCGCGCTTTGCAAAGTGTCGAGTCGGGTCATGGGCGTCTCTTCAACGGGCAATGGTGTTTTCGCGACGGATCTTGGACTGCAGCTGCAAGATGCCGTAGAGCAAGGCCTCGGCCGTGGGCGGACAGCCCGGCACATAGACATCGACCGGCACGATGCGGTCGCAACCGCGCACGACCGAGTAGCTGTAGTGGTAATAACCACCCCCGTTGGCACACGAACCCATGCTGATCACCCAGCGCGGCTCGGCCATCTGGTCATAGACCTTGCGCAGCGCCGGCGCCATCTTGTTGCACAAGGTACCCGCCACGATCATCAGGTCGGACTGGCGCGGGCTGGGGCGAAACAACATGCCGAATCGGTCGATGTCATAGCGCGACGCACCGGCGTGCATCATCTCCACCGCACAACAAGCCAACCCAAAGGTCATGGGCCACAACGAGCCGGTCTTGGACCAGTTGACCAGCTTGTCCACCGTCGTGGTGATGAAACCTTCCTTGAGAACGCCTTCGATACTCATGACTGCACTCCTTGGTCATTCCCAATCCAGGGCGCCCTTCTTCCACTCGTACACAAAGCCCACCACGAGAATGGACAGGAAAACCATCATGGCCCAGAAGCCCGCCGGCCCGATCTCGTGCAAGGCCACGGCCCAGGGGAAGAGGAAGGCGATTTCGAGGTCGAAGAGAATGAACAGAATGGCCACGAGGTAGTAGCGCACATCGAACTTCATGCGCGCGTCTTCGAAAGCCTCGAAGCCACACTCGTACGGGGAATTCTTCTCGGGATCGGGCCTTCGCGGCCCGAGGAGCAACCCAAGCAGCTGCGGCGCCACGCCCACCGCGACGCCGACCAGAATGAACAAAAGGACGGGGAGATACTGGTCGAGGATCATAGGCGTTGCGTCGCTTGGCTCATCGTTTCGTGGGTCCTGGCTGCGCCATGTCTGCGTCGTCCGGCCTTGCCGCAAGCGGCAAAAATAAGGCGCGCTGTCCTCAGCGGTCAACCGCTGCTTCAGCACGCCCGATTTCCCTGCACCCGCCTCGATGGACCGGCCTCAGGGTCGGCGAAGCACCGGATGAAGACTCCGCCGAAGATGCATTTCAATGGTGCCGACGGCGAGACTCGAACTCGCACAGCTTTCGCCACTACCCCCTCAAGATAGCGTGTCTACCAATTCCACCACGTCGGCCCGGAACACTTTCGCAGGCCAAGCCTGCGACATGCACCAATCGTTGGGTTGGGTCCCGTAAGCGGCCGCAAAATCTGAGGGGCGCCGCTCACTGCACAGACATAAATTCTAACCCGAAATGCAGGGTTTTCTCCAAGCGTCCTGAGCGATTTTTAAGACCGCTTTGCGCGGTTTGCCGCCACGTCATCGGCGCATCGACCCAACCCGCGGCGCTCTGGCTGCAGGCCCACTGGCAGGCTCCCCTCCCGGAGGTCCCCCCTGCTTCGGCCTCACTGCCCCGAGGCTGGAATCTGCGCGGCTCCAGCCGCCGAAGCCGGCTGCCCAGCCGAAGGGGCCGACGCGGCCTCGGGCGCCGCCGGAATTTGTGCGGCCGCCGGGTTGGCGGGCTGGTCGAGCACACTGGCGCCGGGTGCAGTCGCCCCCCGGATCTCGGGCGTGGAGAGATAGGCCAAGGCCAGCGTGCAGGCAAAGAAGACCGTGGCACACACCGCGGTGGTCCGCGACAAGAAGTTGGCGCTGCCGCTGGCTCCGAACAAGCTGCCCGAGGCTCCGCTGCCGAATGAGGCCCCCATGTCGGCACCCTTGCCGTGTTGGATCAGCACCAACCCGATCATGGCCAGCGCAGCCAGCAACTGCACCACGAGGATCAGGGTCATCATGAACTGCATCAGTGTTCTCCGGTGATTCAGGAGCCGCTCGCCTCATTGGGCCGCGCGGCAGATGGCGATGAAGTCGGCGGCCTTCAGCGAGGCGCCACCGATGAGCCCGCCGTCGATGTCGGGCTGCTGGAACAAGGCAGCGGCATTGTCGGGTTTGACGCTGCCCCCGTAGAGAATGCGCATGCTCTGGGCATGCGGCGTGGCCGCCGCAAGCTGCGCACGCAACACGGCGTGCACGGCCTGCGCCTGCTCAGGGGTGGCGGTCTGGCCGGTACCGATGGCCCACACGGGCTCGTAAGCCACCACGATTTGCGGTGTGCAAGAACCCAAGGCGTGAATCACGGCCGACAGCTGACGCTTGACGACCGACTCGGTCTGCCCGGCCTGGCGCTCGGCCAAAGTCTCGCCCACGCACACCACCGGGATCAGGCCCTTGGCAAGGGCCATCTTCGCCTTGTCGGCCACCAGTGCGTCGGTCTCGCCATGCAGGCTGCGACGCTCGGAATGGCCGACGATCACGTAGCGGCAGCCCAGGTCGGCGAGCATGGCCGCGGACACTTCGCCGGTGTAGGCGCCCTGCTCGTGGGCCGAGCAATCCTGCGCACCCAAGGCGATGCGGCTGCCCTGCAAGGCCAGCACACAAGCCGCCAGATAGGGATATGGGGGGCACACCGCCGTATCGCATCCGAAAGGCTCGGCCGCACGCAAGCCGGCCAGCAGCTCGGCGTTGGAGGCCAGGCTGCCGTGCATCTTCCAGTTGCCGATGACGAGTTTGCGTCGCATGGACGAAGCACTCCGCGCAAAAAGCTGCGAATTTTAAGGGGACGCGGGGTCCGCAGGGCGCCACTGCAGAATCAGCTTGCCAATGTGCTGATTGGACTCCATCAGTGCGTGCGCCTGGGCCGCCTCCTGCGGCTCGAAGCATCGAAAGACGACCGGCACGATGCGTCGCGAGGCGAGCAAAGGCCACACCTGCTGGCGCAGTTCACGCGCGATCTGGGCTTTGAAGGCCACCGAGCGAGGACGCAGTGTCGAGCCCGTCACCGTCAGGCGCCGACGCATCAACGCCCCCAGGTCGAGCTCAGCCTTGGACCCCCGCTGCAAGGCAATGATGACCAGGCGGCCGTCGTCGGCCAGGCAGCTGATTTCGCGCGGCAGGTAGTCACCGGCCACCATGTCGAGGATGACATCGGCGCCACGCCCGCCGGTCAGCTCACGGGTACGCTCGGCGAAGTCCTCGCGACGGTAGTTGATCGCGTGGTCGGCCCCGAGCCGGCAGCAAGCCTCGCATTTCTCATCGGAGCCTGCCGTGGCGATGACGGTCGCGCCGAAGGCCTTGGCCAGCTGGATGGCCGTCACGCCGATGCCGCTGCTACCCCCCTGCACGAGCAGCGTCTCGCCTGCCTGGAGGCGGCCGCGCTGAAAGACGTTGGACCACACGGTGTAGAAGGTCTCGGGCAGTCCCGCGGCCTCGACATCGGACCACCCCGGCGGCACCGGCAAGCATTGAGCCACTGGCGCCACGCACAGCTGCGCATAGCCGCCGCCCTGAACCAAGGCGCAGACCCGATCGCCCAGCCGAAAGCCGGCTTCGGCCAACGCCTGTGCATCTCCGGCCACGATCTGGCCAGCCACCTCGAGCCCCGGGATGTCCGAAGCCCCCGGCGGCACGGGATAGAGGCCCTTGCGCTGCAAGACATCGGGCCGGTTGACCCCCGAGGCGCTGACACGAATCAGCACCTCACCAGGCCCCGGCACTGGATCGGGGCGCTCGGTCAGGCGCAACACCTCGGGTGCGCCGTATTCAACGATCTCGACCGCTTTCATGAGGTCTCGTCCCGTGGCCTGCTCTGGCTCACTGTTGCTGCTGTTGTTGCTGCTGCTCCTGAGCGTCACGTTCGGCCGCGGGCGCCCGTTCGGTCAAGGCCTTCATCGACAGCTTCACGCGCCCCTTGTCGTCGGTTTCGAGCACTTTGACACGCACGATCTGGCCCTCTTGCAGGTAGTCGCTGACCTTGTTGACACGCTCGTGAGCGATCTGGCTGATGTGCAGCAAGCCGTCTTTGCCGGGCAGCAAATTGACCAGGGCACCGAATTCCAGCAACTTGGTGACGGGGCCTTCGTAGATCTTGCCGACTTCGACTTCGGCAGTGATCTCCTCGATGCGGCGTCGGGCCTCCTCGGCGCGCGCGCCATCGGTGGAGGCAATGGTGATCGTGCCGTCTTCGGCGATGTCGATCTGGGTGCCGGTTTCCTCGGTCAGAGCGCGGATCGTGGCCCCTCCCTTGCCGATCACGTCGCGGATCTTCTCCGGATTGATCTTCATGGTGTACAGACGCGGAGCGAACTGCGACACCTCGGCCTTGGCGCCACCGACGGCCTCAACCATCTTGCTGAGGATGTGCATGCGCGCCTCCTTGGCCTGGGCCAGCGCGACTTGCATGATCTCTTTGGTGATGCCCTGGATCTTGATGTCCATCTGCAAGGCCGTGACGCCTTCGGTCGTGCCGGCGACCTTGAAGTCCATGTCGCCGAGGTGGTCCTCGTCGCCCAGGATGTCGGTGAGCACCGCAAAGCGGTTGCCCTCTTTGATCAGGCCCATGGCAATGCCGGCCACATGGGCCTTCAGGGGAACACCGGCATCCATCAGCGCCAAGCAGCCACCACACACGGAGGCCATGGAGGACGAGCCATTGGACTCGGTGATCTCGGAGACCACGCGCATCGAGTAGGCAAATTCGTCTTTGGAGGGCAGCACGGCCACCAACGCCCGCTTGGCCAGACGGCCGTGGCCGATCTCGCGACGCTTGGGGCTGCCCACACGGCCGGTTTCCCCGGTGGCAAACGGTGGCATGTTGTAATGCAGCATGAACCGGTCGGTGAACTCACCGGTCAGCGCATCGATCTTTTGCGCATCGCGATCGGTGCCGAGGGTGGCCACGACCAGCGCCTGGGTTTCGCCGCGGGTGAACAGGGCCGAGCCATGGGTGCGCGGCAGCACGCCGGTGCGGATCTCGATCGGGCGCACGGTGCGCGTGTCGCGACCGTCGATGCGCGGCTCTCCGGCCAGGATCTGGCTGCGCACGATGCGCGCCTCGATGTCGAAGAGCAGCCCATCGACTTTGACCTCGTCGAATTCGAGGCCTTCGGCGCTGAGCGCCTCCTTGACGGCGGCATAGGCTTCCCGGCAAGCCTGGGTGCGGGCCTGCTTGGAGCGAATTTGGTAGGCCGCGCGCAGTTTGTCTTCAGCCAGGGCAGTGACCTTGGCGATGAAAGCCTCGTCTTTGGGGGGCGGCTGCCAGTCCCATTCAGGCTTGCCCCCCTCACGCACGAGCTCATGGATCGCTTCGATCGCCACCTTGCCCTGCTCGTGGCCGAAGACGACGGCGCCAAGCATGACATCTTCGGGCAACTGGTCGGCCTCGGACTCGACCATCAAGACGGCCGCCTCGGTACCGGCCACCACCAGGTCCAAACGGGACTGCGCCAGCTGGGTCTTGCCCGGATTGAGCACATACTCACCGTTGATATACCCCACGCGCGCCGCGCCGATCGGACCGTTGAAGGGGATGCCCGAGACGGCCAACGCAGCGCTGGTGGCAATCATCGCAGGAATGTCCGGCTCGACCTCGGGATTGAGCGAGAGCACGTGCACGACGACCTGCACCTCGTTGAAGAAGCCCTCGGGAAAGAGCGGACGAATGGGTCGGTCGATCAGGCGAGAGGTCAGGGTTTCGTACTCGCTGGGCCGGCCCTCCCGCTTGAAGAAGCTGCCCGGGATCTTGCCAGCAGCATAGGTCTTTTCGATGTAATCGACGGTCAGGGGGAAGAAGTCCTGGCCAGGCTTGGCATTCTTGGCCGCCACCACCGTGGCCAGCACGACGGTGTCGTCCATGTTGACCAGCACCGCACCGGTGGCTTGACGAGCGATCTCGCCCGTCTCCATCGTGACGGTGTGCTGCCCCCATTGGAAGGTCTTGGTGACTTTGTTGAACATACTCATGGATATCTCCGGTGATCGACGCGCATGTGGCCGCGCGCGAAGCCTGGAGCCTCGTCACCGGAGCGGAGTGCCATTCCAGGGCGCCTGCCCCGCAGGCGCCTTGGAATGACACAGCAACTCCATTGCAGTGGCGCGGACTCCGACAAAAAAACAAAGAGCCTGTGCTGGGGACGCCAGACAGGCTCTCGGTCATCCTCGGGCGCTTACTTGCGCAGACCCAGTTTCTGGATCAACGCCGTGTAGCGCTCGGCATCCTTGTCTTTCAAATAGGCCAGCAGACGCTTGCGGCGGTTGACCATCTTCAGCAAACCACGGCGACCGTGATGGTCCTTCTTGTGGAGCTGGAAATGCGGGGTGAGTTCATTAATGCGGGCGGTCAGCAAAGCCACCTGCACCTCGGGAGACCCGGTGTCGGCAGCGCCGCGGGCGTGGGCCTTGATGATCTCGGCCTTGTTCAGATCTGCGATCGACATATCGTTCCTTGGAATCGACCGCCTCCGCCGGCACGCGAAAAGCGTGGCTGCCGGAAGGGACGGTTTCGTGTTCACTTGCGGTCGCGGGTGAAACCTCCCCGCGCCGTGCCTCGTCCTGCAGTTTCGAGCTGCAAAACTTGAGCATTGTACACGATGGCTCGGTGCCGGGCTCAGGGTCGGCGCATCTGGCACTGATGAGGCGGCTCGGTGCTTGCGGCGCTCAGATGGCGCACGGTGGCAAATCCGTAGCCAGAGCCCTCGTTGTCGAAGCGCACGCCTGGGCCACCGGCCTTTTGCATCAGGCTGACGTACAAGGGCTGGATGAACTGGTGATCGGCAGCACGCATGTAGCCCTGATGGACCCCGCCGAGGGCCGCCCCATCGAAGCGCGCGCCCTCCAGAGCCCGGGCCACGGCCAAGGGATCGGTCGTGCCCGCGCGCTCGACGGCAGCCACCAGCATCTCGACCATGGCCTGCATGCGCATGTGCAGGTAGTCGTCAGCGGCTCGGGGAAAGCGTTCGCGGAACGAGGCATAAAAGCGGTCAGAGGCCGCGCCGCCCGCATTCGGATGCCATTCAGCCACCGCCAGGACACGGCCCACGCCGGCCTCGCCGATGGCCGCCGGGACCCCCAGGGCATTGCCGTAGAAGGTGTAGAACTTGGCCTGCAGGCCCACCTCGCGCGCCGCCTTGATCATCAGCGTCAAGTCGTTGCCCCAGTTGCCGGTCACCACGGCCTGCGCGCCCGAAGCCTTGATCTTGGCCACGTAGGGCAGGAAATCCTTGATGCGGCCCATCGGGTGCAATTCTTCGCCGACGATGTTCAGGTCGGGCCGGCGCTTGGCCAGCATCTCGCGGCTTTTGCGCACGACATGCTGCCCGAAGCTGTAGTCCTGGCCGATGAGGTAGACGCTGTGGACCGAACGGTCTTCGGCGAGCACGTCCATCAGCGCGGCCAGGCGCATGTCGGCATGGGCATCGAAACGAAAGTGCCAGAAACTGCAGCGCTCATTGGTCAGGCTGGGCTCGACGGCGGCATAGTTCAAGAACAGCACGCGGCGCTGAGGGTCGCGCTCATTGTGCTTGTCGATGGCGTCGATCAGTGCGGCCGCCGTGGCCGAGCTGTTGCCCTGCGCCACGAAGGCAATGCGCTGGTCGATCGCCGAGCGCAGCATCGACAGGGCTTCTTCGGTTTGGCCCTTGCTGTCCAGGCGCACGATCTGCAGCGGCCGCGCGCCCTCGGGCAGTTGGACGCCGCCGCGGGCATTGATCCGCTCGGCCGCCCAGGCAAGATTGCGAAACACGGCCTCCCCGGCATTGGCGAAGGGGCCCGACAAGCCTTCGATGAGCGCCAAACGCACCGGCTCGGGCCTGGGCTGAGCCGCCGCAGGCCAGCTGCCGCACCACGTGGCCACCAACACGGCAAGCACAGACTTCAAGACACGGTTTTTCATGGGCCGCAGGCGTGGACATCGATCGAGACAGGAACCGGGCCCGGATTGTGCCAGCACGCCGGGCCGCGCCGACGACGGCTGGCTCAGGCGCTGGCCAGGTCCCAACGGGGGGCCACGTCGAAGGCGTAGTCGCGCCGGGCACGCTCGGGCTCACGTTGCAGACGCATGGCAGCGGCCAAGGCAATCATGGCGCCATTGTCCGTGCACAAGTGCAGCTCAGGATAGTGCACCCGCCAGCCGCGGCGCTGCGCCTGGGCGTTCAGCCGCTCGCGCAGCCGCCGGTTGGCCCCAACCCCACCGGCCACGACCAGACGTCGCAGCCCGGTTTGTTGCAAGGCCGCCAACGACTTGTGCACCAACACATCCACGATGGCGGCCTGCGTCGAAGCCGCCAGGTTCGCCCGGTCTGGATCGCTCATGGACGGCCCGAGTTTGCGCACCTGGGTCCACACGGCGGTCTTCAAACCGGCAAAAGAGAAGTCGAGGTTGCCGCTGTGCAGCAAGGGGCGCGGCAATGCAAAGGCCTCGGGGTGGCCATGCTCGGCCAGCCGCGCCAGCGCCGGACCGCCGGGGTATCCCAGCCCCAGCAACTTGGCCGACTTGTCGAAGGCTTCGCCGGCCGCATCATCGATGGTCTCCCCCAGCAGGGTGTAGCAGCCCACATCATCCACCCGCATCAACTGGGTGTGGCCGCCAGACACCAGCAGGGCGACGAAGGGAAACTCCGGCGGATCGGCCGACAGGAAGGGCGAGAGCAAGTGCCCCTCGAGGTGATGCACCCCGACCACCGGCCGATCCAGTGCCATCCCCAGTGCGCACGCCAGCCCGGCACCCACCAGCAAGGCGCCAGCCAAGCCCGGACCGCGCGTGTAAGCGATGGTGTCGATGTCGTCCAGGCGGCAGCCGGCCTCGGCCAGCACTTGCCGCGTCAGTGGCAGCACGCGCCGGATATGGTCTCGTGAAGCCAGCTCGGGCACCACGCCGCCGTAGGCTTGGTGCATGTCGATCTGGCTGTGCAGCGCATGGGCCAGCAAGCGGGGCGCCACCCGGCCCGCCTCGGCGCGCACCACGGCCACGCCAGTTTCGTCACAGGAAGACTCGATGCCAAGAACCAACATCCGGCCAGTGTAGCGCCCTAGGGTCGGCCCGGATGGCAAGAGCCTTGCGCGCGACGCTGTTACAAATTCGCCGAAACCGTTTGCGCTTTGTCACAACTTGGACCTAGGGAATGCACCACACTGCGTCGAAATCACTTTCAGAAAAACGCACGGGCGGTTAGTCTTGTCACCCGTTTGCGCGAAGTAGGGAAACGGCGTTCGACCGTTGCAAAGTCGTTTGGGAACATGAAGGAATACAAGCTCTCGGGCTGGCCCGAATTGCCCCCGGCATACCAGCGCACCGCCTATCAGCGGATGCTGCACCAAATGTCCCAGGGTTTCGTCCCGTTGAGTTTGCTGGTACGCGCCAGTGGGTTGGGCCGCGACGCGGTTCAGCATTTCCTTGCGCAGCTCGACACCCGCGGCGTGCTGGTGGAGCGCACCCAGCCGCGTCCTCCTTTGGGCGCGGGCATGGCCTCGCGGTCGCTCGCCTGGCTGCGCCGCGCGCTGCGCGTTTGAGTGCAAAGCCTTGGCATGGCCCGATATTTGCATCCTCGACGGGCATGAGCCCGTCTGCTGCACTACGCATTCTCATCGTTGCACCAGAAACGCTCAGCCCGGACCCTGACGATGCCCTCGCGGGCTGGCATGCCGAGCGCTCGCGCCGCCTGCGCATCGGTTTGCTGGAGGCCGGCTGCAACATCGTGGCCGTGCTGCCGGCCGATGCCTATCTGCCCGAGCGGGTGGCCCAGATCCAACCGGACATGATCATCGTCGATGCCGAGAGCGAGGCACGCGACACGCTGGAACACGTGGTCATGGCCACGCGCGATGCGCGCCGGCCTATCGTGCTGTTCACCGACGATGAAGACACCTCCCATGTGCGCGACGCCATCGCCGCGGGCGTCAGCGCCTATGTCGTGGCCGGGCTTGCACCGGAGCGGGTCAAGCCAGTGCTGGAAGTGGCGATGGCCCGCTTTCATCACGAGGAAGGTTTGCGGCGAGAACTGGCCGACGCACGCAACCAGTTGCATGAGCGCAAGCAGGTCGATCGGGCCAAGGGCATCTTGATGGAGCGCCTGGGCTGCACGGAAGCCCAGGCCTATGCACGACTGCGCAAGATGTCGATGGACAAAGGCTTGCGGCTGGCCGAGTTGGCCCAGCGGCTGATCGACGCCCACGACTTGCTGGCTTGAGGGTGTTCGGGGTCGGGCCCCTGCCCGCCCCATCGTGCGCGATCATTGTGCGCCGCACCATCCCTCAAGGCCTGCCGTCTGCGGTGCTTGCACCGTGCCAGGGCAGGAATGCCGGCCGGTTCACCGCCTCCCCGAGGCCACCGCTGGCACGGTTCATGCATAGCCTCCTGTGCCCGGGTCAATGGCGACCCGCGGTCGTGGCCCGGCGGCATCGAGGAGGATGCACCGGCCCCTAGGACGAAGGCGTCCCCACCGGTCTGTCATCAGACCGCGTGAGGACGCCTTTTCTGTTTGGTGCTTCGATGAAATCAAGGACGCGACGCATGAAAGCCCACGATCTGCTCAAGGCCCGCCTGAGCCGCCGGACCCTGCTCAAAACCACGGCCGCCGCCGGCGCCACTGGCATGGTGCCCGGACTGCAAACGGCCGTATGGGCCCAAGGCTCAGACAAGCCCGAGAAAGAGGAGGTGAGAATCGGCTTCATCCCGCTGACCGATTGCGCCTCGGTGGTGATGGCCTCGGTGCTGGGATTCGACAAGAAGTACGGCATCAAGATCATCCCCAGCAAAGAAGCCTCTTGGGCGGGCGTGCGGGACAAGCTGGTCAACGGTGAACTCGACATGGCGCATGTGCTGTACGGCCTGGTCTACGGTGTGCACTTGGGGATTGCCGGGCCCAAAAAAGACATGGCCGTGCTGATGACCATCAACAACAACGGTCAGGGGCTGACCTTGTCGAAAAAGCTGGCCGACGAAGGCGTCACCCACGTCGCGCAATTGGCCGACCTGATTCGGCGCAAGACACGTGAATACACCTTTGCGCAAACCTTCCCCACCGGCACGCACGCGATGTGGCTGTATTACTGGCTGGCCAGCGCAGGCATTCATCCCTTCAAAGACGCCAAGGTGATCACCGTACCGCCGCCGCAAATGGTGGCCAACATGCGTGTTGGCAACATGGATGGCTTTTGCGTGGGCGAGCCTTGGAACCATCGCGCCATCATGGACGGCATTGGCTTTTCGGCCGCCACCACGCAAGACATCTGGAAAGATCATCCGGAAAAGGTCTTGGGCACGACGGCCGACTTCGTCAAGCAATATCCCAACACGGCCCGCGCCGTGGTGATGGCCATGCTGGAGGGCAGCCGCTGGATCGACGCCGGTTTGCAAAACAAGCTCAAGATGGCCGAGGTCGTGGCGCAGAAGGCTTATATCAACACCAGCGTGGATGTGATCAATCAGCGCATCCTGGGGCGCTATCAAAACGGCCTGGGCAAGACCTGGGACGACCCCAACCACATGAAGTTCTTCAACGACGGAGCGGTGAACTTCCCCTACTTGAGCGATGGCATGTGGTTCCTGACCCAGCACAAGCGCTGGGGGCTGCTCAAGGAACATCCGAACTATTTGGAAGTGGCCAAACAGATCAACCGCATCGATCTGTACAAGCAAGCGGCATCGGCCCTGAACGTGAGCATCCCCAAAGACGTGATGCGCACCAGCAAGTTGATCGACGGGGTGGTGTGGGATGGCAAAAACCCAGCCGCCTATGCCGATGGTTTCAAGATCAAAGTGTGAACGCGCAGCCTCAGGAGTCCCATCATGGTCAGTGCAGTGTTCCATTCCTCGGTAGGTCAGGCCCCCACAGCCCAGACTCAAGCCGCCCAGACTCAAGCCGCACCGAGTCGGACCCAAACGGCCGCTCGCCTCCCCTCGACGTCCCGTGGCCCAGGCCCCAGGATCGATGTGCGCGCCGCCGCCGCGGCATGGCTGGCCCCGATGCTGGGCATGGCCTTGTTGATCGGCCTGTGGGCTTTGGCCACCACCGGGGGCTCGGGCTTTCCGACGCCAGCACAGACGTGGCAAGCGGCGGTGGCCTTGTTTTCCGACCCGTTTTATCACCACGGCCCCAATGACCAAGGCATCGGCTGGAACGTGTTGAACTCCCTGGCCCGGGTGGGCGTGGGCTTCGGCCTGGCCGCCGCAGTGGGCATTCCTTTGGGGTTCCTCATCGGCCGCTTCGCCTTCGTCCACCGAATGGTCTCTCCCGTCATCAGCCTGCTGCGCCCGGTCTCGCCGCTGGCGTGGCTGCCCATTGGGTTGTTGGTGTTCAAGGCCGCGCACCCGGCGGCGATCTGGACGATCTTCATCTGCTCGATCTGGCCGATGATCATCAATACCGCCGTGGGCGTGCAGCGGGTGCCGCAAGACTATCTGAACGTCGCCCGCGTGCTCAATCTGTCCGAATGGAAGGTGATCACGAAGATCTTGTTGCCTTCGGTCTTGCCCTATCTCCTGACCGGCGTGCGTCTGTCCGTGGGCACGGCATGGTTGGTGATCGTGGCCGCGGAAATGCTCACCGGAGGCGTGGGCATCGGCTTTTGGATATGGGATGAGTGGAACAACCTCAATGTGCAGCACATCCTGGTGGCGATTTTCGTGATCGGCATCGTGGGCTTGGTGCTGGAGCACACCCTCGTCACCGTGGCCAAACGCTTCAGCTACACCGACTAATCAAGGTTCGATCATGTCTACCCATTTCATTCAAGTCCAGGCCGCCGAGATGGTGTTTCAGACCCGCCAGGGGCCATTCCATGCGCTGCGCGACATCCATCTGACCGTTCAGCGCGGGGAGTTCGTCAGTCTCATCGGGCACTCCGGCTGCGGCAAATCCACGCTGCTGAACCTGATTGCCGGACTGCTCAAGCCCACGGCCGGGGTGCTGCTGTGCGACAACCGAGAAATCCGTGAGCCCGGCCCGGAACGCGCCGTGGTGTTCCAAAATCACTCGCTGCTGCCTTGGCTGACTTGCTTTGACAATGTCTATCTCGCGGTGGACCGTGTGTTCGCAGCCAAGGAGTCCAAAGCCCAGCTCAAGGCGCGCACCCAGGCGGCGCTGGAGCTCGTGGGCATGGGCCATGCCGCCACCAAGCGGCCGCACGAGATATCCGGGGGCATGAAGCAGCGCATAGGCATTGCCCGGGCCCTGGCGATGGAGCCCAAGGTGCTGCTGATGGATGAACCATTCGGGGCGCTGGACGCCCTCACCCGGGCTCACTTGCAAGACGAGTTGCTCAAGATCGTGGCGCGCACCCACAGCACCGTGGTGATGGTGACCCACGACGTGGACGAGGCCGTGTTGTTGTCCGACCGCATCGTGATGATGACCAACGGGCCGGCGGCCACCATTGGTGACATCGTGCGGGTGGACCTGCCGCGTCCTCGCGACCGTGTCTCACTGGCCGAGGACGCGCGCTACATGGCGTGCCGCAAGGCGGTGCTGGACTTTCTCTACACCCGGCATGGACGAAAAGAAAAGCTGGCCGCCTGACTCAGCGCGCCGGCGTCGGCCGGGGGCCCGCCACGTCTTGTCGGCGCCCGGCCCACCACCACAGCACGGCGCCAGCGACCACCATCGGCACACACAGCCACTGGCCCATGCTGAGGTTGAGCGCCAGCAGTCCGAGGAAGCTGTCGGGCTCACGGAAATACTCGGCCAGGAAGCGCAGCACCCCGTATCCCACCAAGAAGGCCCCCGAGACCTGCCCCATGGCACGCGGCTTGCGGGCATACCACCACAGCACCACGAACAGCAACAATCCCTCCAAAGCAAACTGATACAAGGGCGAAGGATGGCGGGGGATCGCGGTGCCCGACTGCGGAAACACCATGGCCCAGGGCAAGGACGGGTCGGCCTCACGCCCCCAGAGTTCACCATTGATGAAATTGCCCAAGCGGCCCGAAGCCAAGCCGGTGGGCACGCAAGGCGCAATCAGGTCGGTCACTTCGAGAAAGGGACGCTGGCGCTGCCAAGCAAACAAGGCCACGGCCAACAAGACCCCAATCAGTCCACCATGAAAGGACATGCCGCCCTTCCACACGGCAATGATCTCCAGCGGGTGGACCATGTAGTAGCCGGGCTTGTAGAAGAAGACGTAACCCAGACGGCCCCCGATGATCACACCGAGCACCCCATAGAACAGCAAGTCCTCGACATCCCGGCGCGTCCAGCCGGCGTCTGCATAGGGCGAACGGCCGACCCGGATCGAAGCCAACCAAAGGAACAGACCGAAAGCCACGAGATAGGTCAGGCCATACCAATGGATGGCCACCGGCCCGATGTGCAGGGCCACGGGGTCGAACTGGGGATGCACGAGCATCAGAGCTTTTCCTTCTCGAACGATGGCACTGAAGCCATCACATGATCGACGAAGCGGCTCACGACCGGGGGCTGCGGAAGCCGCCACACCAAGCTGGTCTCGCAGGCCAGGCCCGCATCTTCGACGGTGCGGTAGACGACCCCGGGACGCTGCAGCCGCGTGACCGTCTCAGGCACCCAAGCCACACCGATGCCCGCAGAAACCAAGTTCACGATCGTCTGCATTTGAATGGCTTCCTGGGCGATACGCGGAGCACGCTGCCGGTCGCGATAAAACGCGAGCATCGCATCATATAGCGACGGGCTGATGGCGCGTGGGAAGATCACCAGCGGCTCGTCCAACACCTGCGCTGCCTTCAAGCTCGGATGAGCCGTCAGTCGATGGTCGCCCGGCAGGGCCAGCACCAGCGGCTCGCCCTGCACCCGCACGGCGCCAAATCCTGCCAGTCGCTCACCCGGAGCATGCAGCACGAAGCCGGCATCGATCTCGCCGGCCTCGAAGGCTGCCAACTGCACATCGAGGGTGGCCTCACGCAACGCCAACTCCACGCCGGGATGGGATTCGCGAAACGTCTTGAGCCAGCCCGGCAGCGGGCCGTAGCCGATGGTGGAGACGAAACCCAGGCGCAGCCGCCCAAGCGTGCCGGCCGCAGCAGCGCGCGCCATGGGCCCGAGCTGCTCGGCCTGTGCCAGCAGGCGGCGCGCTTCGGGCAACAGGGCGTGCCCGGCAGGACTCAGCAGCACCGAACGCCGCGTGCGATGGAACAAGGGCGCGCCCAACAGCGACTCGAGTTGCCGAATGCCCATCGTCAACGGTGGCTGGGTCATGTGCAAGCGCGCGGCGGCGCGGCCGAAGTGCAGCTCCTCGGCCACGGCCACGAATTGACGGAGGTGACGCAACTCCAGCATTGATATTTAGAACGAATCAAAATGGTTTGAAAGATATATTGGAATCGATTTTGATAGCGCTGCATACTGTGCGGCCGACGGCCCTGCGAGGCCTGCTTCCCCACGACTGCATTGCTAGGACGAGCCATGAGCTACAACCGCCGCTCGAAGAACATCACCGAGGGCATCGCCCGTGCGCCCAACCGTTCGATGTACTACGGCATGGGCTACAAAGAAGAAGACTTTGGCAAACCCATGATCGGCGTGGCCAACGGCCACTCCACCATCACCCCGTGCAATTCCGGCCTGCAACGCTTGGCCGACGCGGCGGTCGAAGGTCTGAAAGCCGCCGGCGCCAACCCGCAGGTGTTTGGCACGCCCACGATCAGCGACGGCATGGCCATGGGCACCGAGGGCATGAAGTATTCGCTGGTGTCACGCGAGGTGATCTCCGATTGCGTGGAGACCTGCGTGGGCGGCCAATGGATGGATGGCGTGATGGTCATCGGCGGCTGTGACAAGAACATGCCCGGCGGCATGATGGGCATGCTGCGCGCCAACGTGCCCAGCATTTACATCTACGGTGGCACGATCCTGCCGGGCAAATACAAAGGTCAGGATCTCAACATCGTCAGCGTCTTCGAGGCCGTGGGCCAGTTCACCGCGGGCAAACTGAGCAAGGAAGACTTCTGCGAGATCGAGCGTCGCGCGATTCCCGGCAGCGGCTCCTGCGGCGGGATGTACACCGCCAACACGATGAGCTCGTCCTTCGAAGCCTTGGGCATGAGCCTGCCCTACTCGTCCACGATGGCCAATGTCGAGGACGAGGTGGTGGAGAACGTGAAAAAGGCTGCCGCCGTGCTGGTGGAAGCCGTCAAGAAAGACTTGAAACCGCGCGACATCGTCACGAAAAAAGCGATCGAGAACGCCGTGGCGGTGATCATGGCCACCGGCGGCTCGACCAATGCCGTGCTGCATTACCTGGCCATTGCGCATGCCGCCGGCGTGGATTGGACCATCGACGACTTCGAGCGCATGCGCAAGAAGATTCCCGTGCTGTGCGATCTGAAACCGAGCGGCAAGTACCTGGCCATCGACCTGCACCGCGCCGGAGGCATCCCGGCGGTGATGAAGGAACTGCTCAAAGCCGGCTTGCTGCATGGTGAGTGCATGACCATCACGGGCAAGACGGTGGCCGAGAACCTGGCCGACGTGCCCGACCTTTCCCCGCATCAAGACGTGATCCGGCCGGTCAGCCAGCCCATCTATGCCCAAGGTCATTTGGCGATCCTGAAGGGCAATCTGGCCCCCGAAGGCAGCGTGGCCAAGATCACCGGCTTGAAAAACCCGAAGATCACCGGCCCGGCCCGGGTGTTCGACGACGAACAGTCGGCCCTGGCGGCCATCATGGACAACCAAATCAAGCCCGGCGACGTGATGGTGCTGCGCTATCTCGGCCCCAAGGGAGGACCGGGCATGCCCGAAATGCTGGCACCCACCAGTGCGCTGATCGGCCAAGGTCTGGGCGAATCGGTGGGCTTGATCACCGACGGGCGCTTCTCCGGCGGCACCTGGGGCATGGTGGTCGGCCATGTCGCCCCGGAAGCCGCCGAGGGCGGCGCGATCGCCTTGGTGCGCGAGGGCGACTTGATCACCATCGACGCCCACACGCTGAGCCTGCACTTGCATGTCAGCGACGAAGAATTGGCCCGTCGCCGCGCCGCCTGGACGCCGCCAGCGCCGCGCTACACCCGCGGCGTGCTGGCCAAGTTCGCCAAGCTGGCCAGCAGCGCCAGTTCAGGCGCGGTGCTGGACAAATTCGAGTGATCGCCTCAGAGCCTGCGCTTGCGCGGCTCTTGCCCCAGGGCGGCCAAGTTCTTCTTGCGCCGCTCTTTCTTTTTTTCTTCCAGCTTGTCCATTTGCCGGCGCTTGGTGTACCCCGAAGCGTCGGCCCAAGCCCACCACACCACCGCCAGCGCAAACGGCGACAAGACGACCCACCACGACCATTGGGCCACGGCGCCGAACTCGGCCAGCTTCAGCACGATCAGCAAGACACCCAAGACGACGAAATACATGCCAAGACTCCGTGAAGCCGCCGGGGCCATCGGCTCGAAGGCCCACCCAGGCACCGGGCGAAAAGCCTAGAATGCATGGTTGCGACTGTCAATCAACCCCACGATCGCAGGAATCACGACATGAAGCCTTTCCTCGCCCTTGCGGCCCTTGCCTGCCTGAGTGCCCCCGTCCTGGCCAGCCCCCAGCTGGCCCAGCAAAAGGCCTGTGTGGCTTGCCACGCCGCGGACAAAAAGATACTTGGCCCGTCCTTCAAGGACATCGCGGCCAAATACGCTGGACAAAAAGACGCCGTCGACAAACTGGCCCAGAAGGTCATCAAAGGCGGTGTGGGGGTCTGGGGCCAAGTGGCCATGCCGGCCAATTCCTCCGTCAGCGAAGCCGAAGCCAAGACACTGGTGCAGTGGATCCTGACGCACAAGTGATCGACGTCCGGCCCCCGGCCTGAATCGGCACCCCGCTTGGGCGGGGTGTCGTCTTTTCAGGAGATCAACTCGGCATCCAGCCAGCCGCGCAAGCTGTTGAGGAAGGCCAGCCCTTGCGCCCGCGCCAGAGCGTCCCGGTGGACCACTTGCTCGACCAGACGGCCTTCACGCAGGGCCACGGCCCGGCCGATCCCCCCCAACAGCCCGCAGGCCAGAGGAGGCGTCACCCAACGGCCATCCAGTTTCACCGCAACATTGCCGCGGGTGAATTCGGTGAGCTCCCCCGCCTCGTTCCACAGCAAGGTGTCGAAAACCGCCGCATCCACCGGCGCGAAGGCTTCATAGTGCGCACGCCGGGTGGTCTTGAAGCGCACGAATTCGCTGCCAGCCGCCTCGAAGGGACGCTCGGCCAGCCGAACCCGCACCGGGCTGGCCAGCTCGTGCAGTTCGAACGCCTCGGCGCGGCAACCCCCGTCGGCCCTGGCCAGCAGTCGCACCCGCCACAAACCGTGCGGATGCTCAGCCACCAGCCGGTCCAGCGCCCGCTCGGCGGCATCGATCTGCCAAACAAAGCCAAAGTGCCGCGCCGCGGCGGCCATGCGCGCCAGATGTTCAGCGCGGTGGACCACCTGGCCAGACTCCAGCCGCAGGGTCTCCAGCAGCTCGAAAGCCGATTGGGCCCGCACGAGAAAGGCCTGCTTGCTGCGCCATTCCGCCCACTCGCCCGCGGCATCGGCATCGGCCGTGATGCCGCTGCCAATGCCGCAACGGGCTTGGCCAGCGGCCAAACTCACGGTACGGATGGGCACATTGAAAGTGGCCGAGCCGCCCGGGCGCACCACACCCACGGCGCCGCAGTAGACGCCACGCGGGCCGCGCTCGAGCCGTGCGATCCAGTGCATGGCCCGCAGTTTGGGCGCCCCGGTGACCGAGCCGCAGGGGAACAGCGCCTGGAAAACGTCCTCCAGCCCCACCCCCGCTCGGGTGCGCGCGGTCACATCCGAAGTCATCTGCCAAACGGTAGGCAGCGCCTGCACCTGGAACAGACGGGGCACCTGGACGCTGCCCGGCTCGGCCAGACGCGACAGATCGTTGCGGATCAGATCGACGATCATCAAGTTCTCGGCACGCTCTTTCTCGCTGCTGCGCAAATGGGCGGCGCGGCGCGCGTCGGCCTGTGGATCCGCCTCACGCGCGGCGGTGCCCTTCATCGGCCGGCAAAGCAAGCAGCCATCGCGCCAGTCGAAAAACAATTCAGGCGATACCGACAGCACCTGCTGGGCGCCGGTATCGATGTAAGCGGCATAGCCATCGGGCTGGGCCCGCAACAAGGCCTGGAACAAGCCCAAGGGCTCGCCATGAAAAGCGCTATGCCAAGGCGCAGTGAAGTTGATTTGGTAGACCTCGCCATCGGCGATGGCTGCGTGGATGCGGGCCACTGCCCGGTCGAATTCGGCGCGGTCGATGCCTGCGGTCCACGACAGCGGCTCATATGGCCACAGCGGCCCATCCGGCCAAGGACGCGCCTGGTCGAACACGCCGAACCAGGCCAACGGCCCATCTTGCGGCCGATGCACGGCCATCGCGGCATCGAAGGCCGGCGCCGCCTCGTACGCAACGAAGCCCACACACCATCGCCCCTGCCGAGCTTGGGCATGGACCTGTTGCAACACGTCCCGTACCTGCTCCAGCCGGTTCGCCTGGAGCACGGTCAGCGGCTCATAGAAAGCCAGACGCTCGCGTGAGGCGCCATCGGTCGGCGCGATGAAATCGATCAGGGCGGTCGGGGCAGACACGAAGACGGGGCAGAAGACGGCATTGGGGCCGACAGTCTAGCGCCCGGCCGCTATCGGGGGGTTCGGGTGAGCCCATCACGTCGCTGCGCGACATGAGTGCTCCCCGTCCCCTCTCGGGCGCTACCGCGCCCGGCCGCCATCGCGGCA
>NZ_BCWK01000016.1:0-65150 GCF_001592165.1 Caldimonas taiwanensis NBRC 104434 | reverse complement strand
AAACTTAACGTAGTTCATTTTTTACCTTCAGCCGTTTCGATCACTTCCCCGATCACGAGGGGATTAAGACTCCGGCTATTGTCGTTAACACGAAAACACGCGGGTTTCGATCACTTCCCCGATCACGAGGGGATTAAGACACAGTTTCGCACAGGTCAACCGCAGCAGCAGCTGTTTCGATCACTTCCCCGATCACGAGGGGATTAAGACGTAATCGACTTCCGCAGTTGTGGCTAAGAATTGTTTCGATCACTTCCCCGATCACGAGGGGATTAAGACTGAGGTTTCGCGCGCGCGTAGCATACGCGCGCGTTTCGATCACTTCCCCGATCACGAGGGGATTAAGACAGATACACGGAATCCGTGTAACAACACCACACAGTTTCGATCACTTCCCCGATCACGAGGGGATTAAGACCGCCTCTCTGGCGGCATTGGAGCGTCTATGGGGTTTCGATCACTTCCCCGATCACGAGGGGATTAAGACGGCGCAACTCGATCACCCGGACACGAGGAGTGGTTTCGATCACTTCCCCGATCACGAGGGGATTAAGACCGAGCGAAAGCGAACGTGCTCGCGCAACCCACATGTTTCGATCACTTCCCCGATCACGAGGGGATTAAGACTCTTTCCGCGCGGTCGGTGGACCTACCACGTTTCGATCACTTCCCCGATCACGAGGGGATTAAGACGACGTAAGTGCGCTCGGATTTCGATCGGCCAACGGTTTCGATCACTTCCCCGATCACGAGGGGATTAAGACTTTGCGCACTTCATTTTCGATTTTGGCGGCGAGTTTCGATCACTTCCCCGATCACGAGGGGATTAAGACGTATCGACGCCACGCTGTTGAAGCGTGGCGTCGGTTTCGATCACTTCCCCGATCACGAGGGGATTAAGACCGCTTGGTTTGCTCTTTCAGCAGCTTGCGGGCTGTGTTTCGATCACTTCCCCGATCACGAGGGGATTAAGACCATACGACTTCGCACAGGTCCACCGCGGCAGTGTTTCGATCACTTCCCCGATCACGAGGGGATTAAGACTGGCCGACACGGCCGAAACTAAGTCTCGCGCCGGTTTCGATCACTTCCCCGATCACGAGGGGATTAAGACGTCATGCATTCGCATGACATGGAACACAAACGAGTTTCGATCACTTCCCCGATCACGAGGGGATTAAGACTCCCTCGATAAGAACTCGAGGGTGATTTCCAGGTTTCGATCACTTCCCCGATCACGAGGGGATTAAGACGGCTCGCAGCCACCTAAATACATCATGTTTCGGTTTCGATCACTTCCCCGATCACGAGGGGATTAAGACGGGGACCCCTTGTCCCAGTACGAAAAAGGAAGTGGTTTCGATCACTTCCCCGATCACGAGGGGATTAAGACACTTGTCCAGCGCTTTCACGTCGCAGTCCGGTTTCGATCACTTCCCCGATCACGAGGGGATTAAGACGCAAGCAACGAATGCGCGCGCATGCTACGCGGTTTCGATCACTTCCCCGATCACGAGGGGATTAAGACCCTTTCCATATCGTCTATGTACGCGATACGGAAGTTTCGATCACTTCCCCGATCACGAGGGGATTAAGACTTGACGGCGTTGTTACTGCGAGCGGCGATTTGGGGTTTCGATCACTTCCCCGATCACGAGGGGATTAAGACCTCTTTCAATGGCGCTGCGTCTTCCTCGTACTTGTTTCGATCACTTCCCCGATCACGAGGGGATTAAGACAAAGAAGCGATCGCCCACATGCGGATGGGGCAGTGTTTCGATCACTTCCCCGATCACGAGGGGATTAAGACCCACCCACCACTGTACGCGACGTGATACTGGGTTTCGATCACTTCCCCGATCACGAGGGGATTAAGACGGTTTTCGATGAGTGACTCGTGATACCATTCGGTTTCGATCACTTCCCCGATCACGAGGGGATTAAGACGGTATATTGCCCGCGGGCAACTACCGAACAAGTTTCGATCACTTCCCCGATCACGAGGGGATTAAGACGCAGGGCCTCCGTGTATGACCTGGCCCGGCCGTTTCGATCACTTCCCCGATCACGAGGGGATTAAGACACAGTGATGATGAATTCATCGACCCGGGGGTCGAGTTTCGATCACTTCCCCGATCACGAGGGGATTAAGACGGCAACTACCGAACAACTTCTCGCTGGACAAGTGTTTCGATCACTTCCCCGATCACGAGGGGATTAAGACTCTTTCTTCGGCTCGTTTTTCGCGGATTGTTCGGTTTCGATCACTTCCCCGATCACGAGGGGATTAAGACCCTCGCCTTGTCGGCATCGTCGCCGGTATAACCGTTTCGATCACTTCCCCGATCACGAGGGGATTAAGACTGCGTTCTTCTGTTAGCTTCTCCAACAGTGACAGTTTCGATCACTTCCCCGATCACGAGGGGATTAAGACCCATGACCGGGTCATATAGACCCACCCACCACTGTGTTTCGATCACTTCCCCGATCACGAGGGGATTAAGACAGCCGCGTTTTCGCGGCTTGCCAGTCATGACGGTTTCGATCACTTCCCCGATCACGAGGGGATTAAGACTAATACTTGTACACTTCGTCAAAAATGTCGTGGGTTTCGATCACTTCCCCGATCACAAGGGGATTAAGACCTTGCCGCGACGTACCGCTGTACAGTGGGGAGCGGTTTCGATCACTTCCCCGATCACGAGGGGATTAAGACGTCGTCGCGCGAACCCTTGCTCATCAAGGATGGTTTCGATCACTTCCCCGATCACGAGGGGATTAAGACCGATTTGCCCCGTCACGTGAGCTTTCACCCTTGGTTTCGATCACTTCCCCGATCATGAGGGGATTAAGACCTCTTTGTGCAGCTTGTTACGCGCCATGTTGAAGTTTCGATCACTTCCCCGATCACGAGGGGATTAAGACCTTTCTGCGCGGTCGATAGACCTACCGCAAAAGTTTCGATCACTTCCCCGATCACGAGGGGATTAAGACCCCATACGGTGAAGCAATTGCCGCCATCTTCTGTTTCGATCACTTCCCCGATCACGAGGGGATTAAGACAAGCCGGCGCGCGGAATTGAGTTGGCAAGCCGGTTTCGATCACTTCCCCGATCACGAGGGGATTAAGACCGAATGGGGGATACCCTGTATCCTCCTGGAAGGGTTTCGATCACTTCCCCGATCACGAGGGGATTAAGACATGAATTCATGGACCCCATCGCGGGGGTCGAGGTTTCGATCACTTCCCCGATCACGAGGGGATTAAGACATCGAGGCCTCGCGCTCGGCCAGCCGATGGCGTTTCGATCACTTCCCCGATCACGAGGGGATTAAGACTCTTTCGCTTTGGCGATGGCATTGTCCACCGTTTCGAACACTTCCCCGATCACGAGGGGATTAAGACCTGGGATGAGGTAGCTCACGCCACCTCCTCTGGTTTCGATCACTTCCCCGATCACGAGGGGATTAAGACCACAGCGTCCGCATCAGGGATAGCCAGATAAGGTTTCGATCACTTCCCCGATCACGAGGGGATTAAGACCCGCAGGGCGGCCCGTTTTGCGGCCCTGCGCCGTTTCGATCACTTCCCCGATCACGAGGGGATTAAGACGCTCGGCGCTGATGCGCGAGTCGATGGCTCGCAGTTTCGATCACTTCCCCGATCACGAGGGGATTAAGACCGCAATCCGCTACTTCGTAGCGGAAAAATGCGGTTTCGATCACTTCCCCGATCACGAGGGGATTAAGACCAATTGCGGAAACATGATCGCCGGCCTGGCTGTGTTTCGATCACTTCCCCGATCACGAGGGGATTGAAGCTGGCAGCTCGTGACTCCCCGATGGTGAGTAGACGGGAGTGGCTGCCTTCTGAGCTCGATCAGGTGGTGATGAAGGAATTCAAATATCCACGCTGTTTGTTTTGCCGGCCGATCGGAGTGGGATCATGACTGCGCAGCGTCGTGAGATATTTACAAATGAGGGTGTCGAATCCTCTTTGCGTACTCAGCCTCTTGAAAAGTATTTTTCATTGACTGGCCAGCGCCCGAAGTTTTGTATCCCCAGCACGTCGCTGTGGCGGGGGTATGTCGGCTCTTGGGATGTGCGAGATCGTTGGTTGTATCTCGTGGGGATCGAGGGGCGCGCCGACGGTGGGCCGGTCACGTTGGAAAGCTTGTTTCCGGGGTATCCCGAGCGCGTGTTCGCTCATTGGTATAGCGGCGTGCTGGAAGCGCCTGAGGGGGAAGTGTTGGGCTTTGCTCGCCATCGGTACGAGTTGATCCAGGAACGTGAGCGGTTTTTGAGGGTGGATCGTGGCGTCGTGGTGGAGGAGTGGGTCGTTCACCATCAGCCGGAGGATGTTTACGAATGACGGGATCGGTCTGTATGTGGGGCGCTGCGGCCGTCAAGTGGGGTTAGGCCATGGTGATTTATGTCTATGCGTATTTCGCAGTGGGCCTGGTGAGCTTGCTGCTGGTGTTGGGCTCACACTTTCGTCAGCCGTTGTGGCGGCGTCGGCCTGAGTTGGCCCAAGCCTTGGAGGCATTGAATGATCCGCGCAGTCAGGATAGGCGGTGGCGCTTGGTGCGGGTGTGGGTGTTGCCAGTGTTGGCCGCCGTGCTGGTGGTGGTGGCTTGGCCTTTGGCGGTGTATTGGGGGATCAAGGGGTGGTATGGCCGCCGCAAGACGGCCCGCAGGTTGCGGGATGCGGACGAGTTCGTGGTGCAGCAGGAGCATTTGGTCCGCCCGGTCAGTTTGGCCGAAATCGAGGCCGCCGAGATGGTGATCGATCCCTTGGGCGGCGCACCTCGGCTGCCGTTTGGGCGTCGGCATGCGCAGTGGGAGTCGTTCAAGGCGACGGCGCCCAAGCGCGGGCAGTTGTGGTTGTTTTGCGGGCGCAGGCCAGCGGGATACCAAACCACCGAGGTGTTCGAGGGCTATGCGCTGGTGCGCTGGCGTTCGAAGATCGGCCCGGTTTTCATCGCCCGCCGTTTTGAGATTCATGCGCGAGATGAGGCTCGCTGGGAGTCGGCTCGAACGAAGCGGTGAGCCCACGCCGGTGGGCATCGAGCCTCGGGCTGCGGCGGCGTGGGTGAGGGGGCGGTTAGGATGTGAAAACGGCCCGTCGTTGCGGGCCGTGTTTCCAAGGGGTAAAAGGGGGAAGCGCCAGAAGGCTTAGTCGGCGTACTGGCCTGCGGCCTTGATGACCGGGCCCCATTTGTTGATTTCGGCCTCGACGAATTTCTTGTGCTCGGCCGGATTGGTGCGGGCGTCGGTGACCACCATGGCGCCCAGGGCGGCTTGGCGCTTGATGAATTCAGGATCTTTCAGCGCTTCTTTGAGGGCGGCGTTGAGCTTGTCCAGCACGGGCTTGGGCGTGCCTTTGGGGGCGTACAGGCCGTGCCAGATGGTGACGTTGAAGCCTTTCAGTCCGGATTCGTCCAGCGTGGGCAGGTTGCGCAGCTCGGGCGTGTTCAGCCGTTGCAGGGTGGTGACGGCATAGGCTTTGACTTTGCCTGCGGCGATTTGCGGCGTGGTGTTGGTGGTCTGGTCGCACATGATGTCGACTTGGCCACCGATGAGGTCGGTCATGGCCGGGCCGGTGCCTTTATAGGGCACGGTGGTCATGTCGGCTTTGAGTTGCGATTGGAACAGCAAGCCGCACAGGTGTGAGGCAGCCCCCAGGCCGGCGTGCGCGAGGTTGACTTTGCCTTTGTTGTCATTGATCCACTTGATCAGCTCGGCATAGTTGTTGGCCGGCAGGTTGGGGCGGCCCAGCAGGGTCATGGGCACTTCGTTGATGAGGCCCAGGTATTCGAAGTCTTCCAACGGCTTGAATTGGAGGTTGCGGTACAGGGCCGGGGAAGTGGAAATGCCGATGTGCCACAGGAGCAGGGTGTGGCCGTCGGGGTTGGCTTTGGCCACACGAGTGCCGCCCAGGGTGCCGCCGGCGCCGGCCACGTTTTCGACGATGATGTTGCCGCCCAGGGGTTTGCGCATGGCTTCGGCCAGGTCGCGCGCGACTTTGTCAGTGGGGCCGCCAGCGGCAAAGGGCACCACGAAGGTGACGGGCTTGCTGCCGGGGAAGTCTTGGGCAGCAACGCCGCTGATGGCAAGGGCCGCGGTGGCGGCGAGCAACAGGCGTTTCATGGCGTGTTCTCCTGAAGTTGCAAATGGCGCCGAATCGTACTACGCCATGATGCTAGGCGGCACGAGGGGCTTTGGCATGTCGGAAACTACGTAAGCCCTGCCGAGGGTGGGGGGCTGTGGTGTGGGTGGTCAGTCGTAGCGCCGGGCGTCTTCGATGAGTTTGCCGTCGTTGGGCAGGCTGCCGGGGGGCAGCAGGATGACTTCGGCGCGCAGTTTGGTGATGTCGCGGATCGAGTCGGCCACGCGCTGGGCCAGGTCTTCGGTGGGTTGGGCGCATTCGACGTGCAGTCGCATGCGGTCTTGGGCCATTTCGCCTTCGACGACGAGGCGCACGCGCCCGAGTTCGGGGTGGCGGCGGGCGATTTCGGCCACTTGGCCGGGGTGCACGAACATGCCGCGCACTTTGGTGGTTTGATCGGCGCGACCCAACCAGCCGCGCAGCCGGGTGTTGGTGCGTCCGGTGGGGCAGGGCCCGGGTAGCACGGCCGAGAGGTCTCCGGTGCCGAAGCGGATGAGCGGATAGTCGGGGTTGAGGGTGGTGACGACCACTTCTCCCACTTCTCCGTCGGGCACGGGTTCGCCGGTGCCGGGGCGCACGATTTCGACGATGAGGCTTTCGTCGAGCACCAGGCCTTCGCGCGCGGCAGTTTCATAGGCAATGAGCCCCAGGTCGGCCGTGGCATAGCACTGGTAGGCGTCGATGCCTTGTTCGCGCAGGTGGTCGCGCAAGGCGGCGGGAAAGGCTTCGCCGGAGACGAGCGCTTTGCGCAAGCCGGTCAGGCTCAGGCCGGTGTCGCGCGCTCGATCGAGCAGAATTTTGAGAAAGCTGGGGGTGCCGGCGTAGCCGTGGGGGCGCAGTTCGGCCATGGCCTGGAGTTGGAGCTCGGTGTTGCCCACCCCGCCGGGGAAGACGGTGCAGCCCAGGGCGTGGGCGCCGGTTTCCACCATGGAGCCGGCCGGCGTGAGGTGGTAGCTGAAGCTGCAGTGCACCAGGTCGCCGCGCCGGAATCCGGCGGCATAGAGTGCGCGGGCCATGCGCCAGTAGTCGGTGGCTTGGCCTTCGGGTTCGTAAATGGGGCCGGGCGATTGGAAGACCCGGCGCGCGCCGGCACCGCCGGCCATGCCGCGCCAGCCGATGGTCGAAAAGCCACCGAAGGCATCCAGGCTGCGCTGGGCTTTTTGGCGTTCGAGCAGTTCATGCTTGCGAGTCACCGGCAGTTGGGCGAGAGCTTGGCGGCTGGTGATGGCGCGGGCATCGATGCCTTCGAGGATGTGGGCATAGGCGGGCGAGCGCGCCTGGGCATGGGCCACTTGGCGGGGCAGCATGGCCATCAAGTCGGCTTCGCGCTGGGCCGGATCGCGGGTTTCCAGCGCATCGAAGTGCTCTTGGGGGGCGCTCATTCCTCACTCCAGCGGGCCAAGCGGCGCTTGACTTCGTCGAGGAAGTGGCGCACCTGGGCGGCGTTGCTCAGTTGGCGCGTCTCCCATTCGGGGCTGCGCGCCGGTTGCTTGACGATGCGCACTTGCAGGTGGTCGCCGAGGGCGGATAGTTGCAAAACGGTGAGGCCTTGCAGTTCGAAGTGCTCGCCACGCTCGACCAGCGGCCGCAGCTCGCGCAGGCTGCGTTTGAGTTGCATCAGCGCCGCTTCGGGCTTGAACGGCGGTGCAGCAAAGAAGTCGTCGGTGCTCATGGGTGTCAGGCCAGCCAGCGTTTGCGGCGTTTGTAGCTTTTCACGTCGCGGAAGCTTTTGCGATCACCGCCGCCCATGCCGAGGTAGAACTCTTTGACGTCTTCGTTCTCGGCCAACGCGCGGGCCTCGCCGTCCATCACGACGCGGCCGTTTTCGAGGATGTAGCCGTAGTCGGCATAGCGCAGCGCCATGTGGGTGTTTTGCTCGGCCAGCAGGAAGGTGGTGCCTTCTTTGGTGTTGAGGTCTTTCACGATCTCGAACACTTCTTCGACGATCTGTGGCGCCAGGCCCATCGAGGGCTCGTCGAGCAGCACCATTTTGGGGTTGGCCATCAAGGCGCGGCCGATGGCGCACATTTGCTGTTCGCCGCCGGAGGTGTAGGCGGCTTGCGAGTGGCGGCGTGTCTTCAGGCGTGGGAAGTAGGCATAGACTTTTTCCAGGGTGGCTTGGATGGCGGCTTTGCCATCTTTGCGGGTGTAGGCGCCGGTCAGGAGGTTTTCTTCGATGGTGAGGTGGCCGAAGCAGTGCCGGCCTTCCATCACTTGAATGACGCCGCGCTCGACCATGTCGGCGGTGGTGAGTTTTTCGATGCGTTCGCCGCGCAGTGTGATCGAGCCTTTGGTGACTTCGCCGCGTTCACCGGCCAGCAGATTGCTGACGGCGCGCAACGTGGTGGTTTTGCCGGCGCCGTTGCCGCCCAGCAGGGCCACGATGCGGCCTTCGGGCACCTGCAGGGACACGCCCTTGAGCACGAGGATCACGTGGTTGTAGATGACCTCGATGCCGTTGACCTCGAGTAGCGGTGTTGCCATGGAACTTGTCCTTGTCGAGTGCGTGCCCCGCACCGGCATGAGCCGCTGCGGGGCAAGCCAGTCTCAGCCCTGGCAATCCGCAGGCGTGCGGCGCTGGAGCTTTTTCTCGGCGGCGTATTTGTCGGCCGCGGCTTTGACCATCGGTTTGAGGATTTGCTCGTCGGCCTGGTACCAGTCCGAGGTGAAGTTCCACTTGGTGCCGTCCCAGGTGTGGATGCGTGCCCAGGCCGATCCCATGTGGTCAAAGCACGAGGTGCTGACCGGCCGCATCACGCCGGCAAATCCCAAGGCGTCGAGCTTTTTCTGGTCGAGGGCGAGGTTTTCCAGGCCCCAGCGCACTTGCTCGCCGGTCATGACTTTGCCGCGGCCGTATTTTTCCTGGGCGCGTTTGACGCCTTCGACGGCGAGCATGGCCGAAATGAGGCCGCGCATGTACAGCACCGAGCCCACTTCCTCGCGCGGGCCGGTGCCCTGGCCTTTGTCGTGCACCAGGGACAGGATGTCCTTGACGATTTTGGCATTGGGCTCGGCGCCATGCTGCATGGCCAGGCCGCTGTAGCCCTTGGCGGCGTCGCCGACATCCTTCACATCGGGCTCGGCCGCCGCCCACCACACGCCGTAGATCTTGTTGCGCGGGTAGCCGGTGGCCACGGCTTCCTTGATGGCGGTGGAGTTCATCACGCCCCAGCCCCACAGGAACACATAGTCTGGCCGCTGTTGGCGAATTTGCAGCCAGGCGGCCTTCTGCTCCACGCCCGGATGGGTGACGGGGATGGTCGTGAGCTCGAAGCCGTGCATTTTGGAGCGTTCCTGCAGCAGCGGGATGGGCTCCTTGCCGTAGGGGCTGTCGTGATAGACGAGCGCGATCTTCTTGCCGCGCAGCTTGTCCAGGCCGCCCAGTTGCTTGCCCACGTGTTGCACCAGGATGTCGGCCGCCACCCAGTAGGTGCCCAGCAGCGGGAAGTTCCACTTGAAGACGCCGCCGTCGGCCGATTCGGAGCGGCCGTAGCCAGCCGTGATCAGCGGGATTTTGTCCACGGGGGCTTTTTCAGTCAGCGCGAAGGTGATGCCGGTGGACAGCGGCTGGAACACGGTGGCCCCGCCGTTCTTGCCCTTCAGTCGTTCGTAGCATTCCACACCGCGGTCGGTGGCGTAGCCGGTTTCGCATTCCTCCCAGCTGATCTTCACGCCGTTGATGCCCCCCTTGGCGTTGACGAGCTTGAGGTAGTCCACATAGCCATTGGCAAACGGCACGCCATTGGGGGCGTAGGCGCCCGTACGATACACGAGTACGGGGAAGAATTGTTCCTGGGCCTGGGCCTGGGCCGCGGTGGCGGTGACCAGAGCCGCAGTGCCGGCGGCTGACAGCGTGGCGGCCAGAGCGAGCGATTTGAGTTTCATGCTTGTCTCCTTTGGGGTGGATGCACGCGGGGTGCGTCGGGATGCTCGTCGTGAAAGGAAGTGTCCGGGAGGACTCAGTGCGGGAAGGGCCATAGGCGCAGCTTTTCCTTGCCGATGGACCACAGCCGGGCCAGACCGTGCGGTTCGACGATCAGGAAGAAGACGATGAGCGCGCCGAAGATCATGAACTCCAGGTGCGAGGCCAGGGCCGTGGAGATGGGCACTCCGAGCCACAGTGGCACCTGGTTGAGCAGGATGGGCAGTATCACGATGAAGGCCGCACCGAAGAAGCTGCCCATGATGGAGCCCAGCCCGCCGATGATGATCATGAACAGCAGCTGGAAGGAGCGGTCGATGCCGAAGGCGGCCGGCTCCCAGGATCCCAGGTGGATGAAGCCCCACAGCGCGCCGGCCACGCCCACGATGAAGGAGCTCACCGCAAAGGCCGTCAGCTTGGCATACACCGGACGGATGCCGATGACGCTGGCGGCCACGTCCATGTCGCGGATGGCCATCCATTCGCGTCCGATGGCGCTGCGCACGAGGTTTTTGGCCAGCAGCGCGAACACCACGACGAAGACCAGGCAGAAGAGGTACTTCTCCATCGGGGTGTCGATGCCCCAGCCCAGCACTTCGAGGTTGGAGACCGACACCGAACCGGAGGCCGAGTGGTTGGTGAACCACTGGATGCGCAGAAAGGCCCAGTCGGCGAAGAACTGCGCGGCCAGGGTGGCCACGGCCAGGTACAGGCCTTTGATGCGCAGCGAGGGAATGCCAAAGAGCACGCCCACGGCGGTGGCGCAGACGCCCCCCATCAACAGCGAGGCGATGAGCGGCATGCCTTCGATGCGGACGTGGAAGTTGTAGGCGGCATAGGCGCCGACGGCCATGAAGGCGCCGGTGCCCAACGAGATTTGGCCGCAGTAGCCCACCAGGATGTTCAGGCCCAGTGCGGCCAGCGACAGGATCAGGAAGGGGATGAGGATCGCGCGCAAGAGGTACTCTGAGGCCACAGCCGGAACCACGATCGCCGCAACCACCAACAACAGACCGATGGCGATGCGGTCTTGCCGGATCGGGAAGATGGCCAGGTCGGCCGCGTAGCTGGTTTTGAACTGGCCGTTCTCACGGTAGAGCATGGAGTTCTCCTTGTGGCTCAGACGCGGTCGATGATCTTCTCGCCGAACAGCCCTTGGGGCCGGAACAGCAGGAAGATCAGTGCCAGCACGTAGGCGAACCAGATTTCGATGCCGCCGCCCAGCATGGGGCCGAGGTAGACTTCGGACAACTTCTCGCCCACACCGATGATCAGCCCGCCGATGATGGCGCCGGGCACCGAGGTGAGGCCGCCCAGAATCACCACGGGCAGGGCCTTGAGCGCCACCAGCGACAGCGAGAACTGCACGCCCAGCTTGCTGCCCCAGATGATCCCGGCCACCAGCGCCACGAAGCCGGCCACGCTCCAGACGATGACCCAGATGCGGCCCAGCGGAATGCCGATGGACTGCGCGGCTTGATGGTCGTCGGCCACTGCGCGCAGCGCGCGGCCGGTGCCGGTTTTCTGAAAGAAGAGGGTCAGGGCGATCACCAAGGCCGCCGCGATGCCCGCGGCGTAGAGGTCTTCCTTGCCGATGAGCACGCCACCTTCGAAGGTGTTCTCCAACAGGAACAGCGGATCTTTGGGCAGGCCCACGTCGATCTTGTAGATGTCCGAGCCGAACAGGGTTTGGCCCGCGCCATCGAGGAAGTAGGTGATGCCCAGCGTGGCCATCAGCAGGGTGATGCCCTCTTGGTTGACGAGCTTGCGCAGCACGAGTTTTTCGATGAGCCACGCAACGATCACCATCACCGCCATGGCCAGGATGAAGGCGCCCACGTTGGCCCAGAGGCGGCTTTCGATGCCGGTCCAGTGCGGAATCCACTCGGAAAAGCGCGCCATGGCCAGTGCGGCAAAGAGCACCATCGCGCCTTGGGCGAAGTTGAACACGCCAGAGGCTTTGAAGATGAGCACGAAGCCCAGCGCGATGAGCGAGTACAGCATGCCGGCCATCAGGCCGCCGAACAGGGTTTCGAGGAAGAATCCCATCGCAAGAGTCCTCAGTGGCTGGTGCCCAGGTAGGCGCGGATCACGTCTTCGTTGCGGCGCACTTCGTCGGGCGTGCCGTCGCCGATCTTCTTGCCATAGTCGAGCACCACGACACGGTCGGAGATGTCCATCACCACGCCCATGTCGTGCTCGATCAGCACGATGGTGGTGCCGAACTCATCGTTCACGTCGAGGATGAAGCGGCACATGTCCTGCTTTTCCTCGACGTTCATGCCGGCCATGGGCTCGTCCAGCAGCAGCACTTGGGGTTCCATGGCCAGCGCACGGCCCAGGTCCACGCGTTTTTGCAGGCCATAGGGCAGGCGGCCTACGGGGGTCTTGCGGTAGGCCTGGATTTCCAGGAAATCGATGATGCGCTCGACGAACTCGCGGTGTCGGATTTCCTCGCGCTCGGCTGGGCCCCAGCGCAGGGCTTGCAGGAAGAGGTTGCTCTTGATGCGCAGGTTGCGCCCGGTCATGATGTTGTCCAGCACGCTCATGCCTTTGAACAAGGCCAGGTTTTGGAAGGTGCGCGCCACGCCCATTTCGGCCACCTGGCGCGAGTTCATGTGTTTGAAGGTCTTGCCGCGGAAGACGATCGAGCCTTGCTGGGGCTGGTAGACGCCATTGATGCAGTTGAGCATCGAGCTTTTGCCCGCGCCGTTGGGGCCGATGATGGCGCGGATCTCGTGCTCGCGCACGTCGAAGCTGATGTCGGTGAGCGCTTTGACGCCGCCAAAGCTCAGCGAGATGTTGCGCACTTCGAGGATCACGTCGCCGATCTTGCGGGCGCTGGTCGGCGCGGCGGCATCGTTGACGGCGAGCGGGGCGTCGCCCACGGGCAGGGCGGCGCGCAGGGCAGTGGCAGTGGTCATCAGGCGGCCCTTTTCACAGGTGGGTAGGTCTGGGTATCGACGATGCGCAGCTCGGCGCTGACCACGCCGGTGCGGCCATCTTCGAACTTGACCTGGGTTTCGATGTACTGCGAGGTCTTGCCGCTGTACAGCGCATCGACCAAGATGGCGTATTTGTCGGCGATGTAGCCGCGGCGCACTTTGCGTGTGCGGGTGAGCTCGCCATCATCGGCGTCGAGCTCTTTGTGCAAGATGAGGAAGCGGCTGATCTGGCTGCCGGCGAGTTTTTCGTCTTGCGCGAGATCGGCATTGACCTTCTGGACGCACTCGCGGATGAGCTCGTAGACCTCGGGCTTGCCGGCCAGGTCGGTGTACCCGGCATAGGGCAGGTTGCGCTTCTCGGCCCAGTTGCCCACGGCTTCGAAGTCGATGTTGATGAAGGCGCAGACCTTGTCGCGCTTGTCGCCAAAGGCCACGGCCTCCTTGATGTGGGGGAAGAACTTGAGTTTGTTCTCGATGTACTTGGGGGCGAACATCGAGCCGTCGGCCATGCGGCCGACGTCTTTGGCACGGTCGATGATCTTCAGATGCCCGCTGGCGTCGAGGAAGCCGGCGTCGCCGCTGCGGTACCAGCCGTCGGCGGTCTTGACCTCGGCGGTGGCCTGCGGGTTTTTGTAGTACTCCTTGAGCAGACCAGGCGAGCGGATGAGGATTTCGCCGTTGGCATCGAGCTTGATTTCCACGCCCTCGATGGGCACGCCCACGGTGTCGGCCTTGACCTCGTGATCGGGTTGCAGGCAGACGAACACCGCGGTTTCGGTGGAGCCGTAGAGCTGCTTGAGGTTGATGCCGATGGATCGGTAAAAGGTGAAAAGGTCCGGGCCGATGGCCTCGCCCGCGGTGTAGGCCACGCGGATGCGGCTCATGCCCAGGTTGTTGCGCAGCGGGCCGTAGATGAGCAGGTCACCCAAGGCATAGGCCAGACGCTGTGTCAGCGACAGCGGCTTGCCGTCCATGCGCGCCGGCCCGACGCGTCGCGCCACGGCCATGAAGTGGTGGAAGAGCCAGCGCTTGAAGCGCCCGGCATCTTCCATGCGGATCATCACATTGGTCAGCAGGCCCTCGAAGATGCGCGGGGGGGCGAAGTAGTAGGTGGGGCCGATCTCCTTGAGGTCGATCATCACGGTGGAGGCCGACTCGGGACAGTTGACCACATAGCCGCAGACGAGCCACTGCGCGTAGCTGAAGCAGTTTTGCCCGATCCAAGCCGGCGGCAGATAGGCCAGCACTTCTTCGCGCTCGGTGAGGCGGTCGAATTTCGCACCGGCCAAGGCCCGGTCGATCAGCGCATGGTGGGTGTGCACCACGCCTTTGGGGTTGCCGGTGGTGCCGGAGGTGAAGAACATCGCGGCCACGTCCTCGGGCCGGGCTTTGTCGACTTCAGACTGGAAGAACCCCGGGTGCTGTGCATCGAAGGCGCGGCCGGCCTCGATCAGGGCATCCAGGCTGTCCAGGCCGGGTTCTCGGTAGTTGCGCAAGCCGCGCGGGTCGTCAAACCAGATGCGCGCCAGCTGGGGACACTGGGCACGGATCTCCAACAGCTTGTCGACTTGTTCCTGGTCTTCCACGACGGCAAAACCGACCTCGGCATTGTTGAGCGGGAAGACGAACTCGGCGGCCACTGCGTCCTGGTACAGCGGCACGGGAATGGCGCCCAAGGATTGCGCCGCCAGCATCGTGGCATACAGGCGCGGGCGGTTTTCGCCGACCACCACCAGGTGTTGGCCGCGTCGCAGACCGGCCTGCGCCAAGCCGCCGGCCAGATGACGTACCAGCGTGGCCAGTTCGGCCCAGGTCGTGGTCTGCCAGATGCCGTATTCCTTCTCACGCAGGGCCGGCGCTTGCGGCCGGCGAGCCGCGTGCTCGAGCATGAGTTTCGGAAAGGTGGTGTGCACCGTCGTCTCCTGGTGGGGCCGGCGCTGGCCGGCTCATCGCATGTGGACGATGCTAGGAACAAGTTTGACGCCAGGTTGTCGTTACGACGACAATCCTAGGGTCGCCCCCGTGGGGAATAACCCGTGTGTGCTGCCGTGGCCCAGGATTTGCCACCGACTGGCGCTTTGTTGCGCCGCGCTCGCGCGCCCAGCGAGGCCGAATTGGCCGATGTGCCCTGGCTGGCGCACTTGGATGAGCATGAGCGCCGTTTGGCGGCCGCTCGCATCCAGGTGGTGCGGGCCGAGCCGGGGGAGCTGGTGTGCCGCATCGGACGAGCGCCGACGTACTGGTTCGGCGTGATCGACGGTCTGCTGTAGATGAGCAACGATTCTTCGGCCGGCACGCCGATCACCTTCACCGGGCTGCCGCCGGGCGCGTGGTTCGGTGAGGGGACGCTGCTCAAGCGCGAGCCCTATCGGTACAACGTGCAGGCCTTGCGGGCGAGTTTGGTGGCCGGGCTGGACATCGAGACCTTCCACTGGCTGCTGGACAACAGCATCCCGTTCAACCGTTTCGTGATGCGCCAGCTCAACGAGCGCTTGGGCCAGTTCATCGCCGCGCGTGAGATCGACCGCATGAACGATCCGGACGCTCGGGTGGCGCGCAGCTTGGCGGCCTTGTTTCACCCGGTGCTGTATCCCGGCGTGGGCAGCTTGTTGCGCATCACCCAGCAGGAGTTGGGGGCGCTGGTGGGCTTGTCGCGCCAGCGGGTCAACGAGGCGCTGCACGTGTTGCAAGCCCAGGGCCTGATCCGCATCGAGTATGGCGGGGTGCGGGTGCTCGATTTGCAAGGCTTGCAGCGGCAGGTGTTCCGCTCACTGACGCCTTGAGCGCCCTCATCAGCGCTTCAGCCCGAGATGGCGTAGGAAGAACTCACGCACCGTTTTGCGATGGAAGCGGCGCCATTGCCAGGCGCCGGCGGCAATCAAGGCAATGGCGCTCAGTTCGAGCAGGTGATTGAGCTCCAAGCCGCCCCAACCCCAGCCCAGCCATTGGTCGATGTGATGGAAGGTGGCCGCGCGCATCACGATGAAGGTCAGCAGCAGGGTCACGCCCACGGCGCTGAGGCGATAGCCTTGCCAGAGGTGGCGCCATTGGCGCCATTGCAGCACCGCGACGACGGTGGCTGCGCCGGCCAACGCGGCGATGAAGCCGACTTGCACGAGGCGGCGCTGTTCGTACCAGCCTTGGGCCAGGGCCAGGTCGCGCCCGAACTGGGTGAACCAGGTTTGCAGATCCAGTTGCTTGTTGAGCGCCAGCAGGCTCATCAGCGCTGCCAGGGCCGCCCAATAGCGCCAGGGCATGCGGGTGCGGCGGGCTGCTTGCAGGTTCACCCAGGCCAGCGCGGCCGCGCCCAGGTAGGCCAGCACGGTCAGCCAGCCCATCACGGTGGGGTCGCCAATGCCCGGCGTCCAGCGGCCGGTGGCTGGATCCACCCCAGCCAGCGCCGGCCCAGCGGCCAGGGCCAGCCACCCCACGGGGACTCGAAGCGCAGCAAGCATCACGCCAGCCATTGTGAAGCCGCCGCGCCGGCCGGCAACCCCGCAGCAAGGGGATCGAGCGGCCAGCGGCTCACATGTTGCGCCGGTACTGCCCGCCCACCTCGAACAGCGCTTGGGTGATCTGGCCCAGCGAGCAGCAACGCACGGCATCCATCAGCACTTCGAAGACATTGCGGTTGTCGATCACGGCTTGCTTGAGGCGCTGCAGCATGGCCGGGGCTTCGTGGGCATGGCGGGCGTGGAAGTCTTGCAAGCGCCGCAGTTGCGACTGCTTTTCTTCTTCGGTGGAGCGCGCCAGCTCCAGCGATTCGGGGATGGGATCGCCATGCGGGTTGCGGAAGGTGTTCACCCCGATGATGGGCAATTCGCCGGTGTGCTTGAGCATTTCGTAGTGCAGCGATTCTTCCTGGATCTTGCTGCGTTGGTAGCCGGTTTCCATGGCGCCCAGCACGCCGCCGCGTTCGGCGATTTTCTCGAACTCGGCCAGCACCGCTTCTTCCACCAGCTCGGTGAGTTCCTCGATGATGAAGGCGCCCTGGTTGGGGTTTTCGTTCTTGGCCAGCCCCCACTCGCGGTTGATGATGAGCTGGATGGCCATGGCGCGGCGCACCGATTCCTCGGTAGGCGTGGTGATGGCCTCGTCGTAGGCGTTGGTGTGCAGGCTGTTGCAGTTGTCGTAGATGGCAATGAGCGCCTGCAGCGTGGTGCGGATGTCGTTGAAGGCGATTTCCTGCGCGTGCAGCGAGCGGCCGCTGGTTTGGATGTGGTATTTGAGCTTTTGGCTGCGCTCGTTGGCGCCGTATTTTTCCTTCATCGCCACGGCCCAGATGCGGCGCGCCACGCGGCCCAGCACGGTGTATTCCGGGTCCATGCCATTGCTGAAGAAGAAGGACAGATTGGGCGCGAAATCGTCGATGTGCATGCCGCGCGCCAAGTAGGCCTCCACATAGGTGAAGCCATTGGCCAGCGTGAAGGCCAGCTGGCTGATCGGGTTGGCTCCGGCCTCGGCGATGTGGTAGCCGGAAATCGACACCGAGTAGAAGTTGCGCACCTTGTGGTGCACGAAGTACTCCTGGATGTCGCCCATGACCTTCAGGCTGAACTCGGTGGAGAAGATGCAGGTGTTTTGGCCCTGGTCTTCTTTGAGGATGTCGGCCTGCACGGTGCCGCGCACGTTTTCCAGCACCCACTGGCGGATCTTCTGGGCTTCGTCGTCGGTGGGCTCGCGGCCGTTGTCGGCGCGGAATTTGTCGAGTTGCTGGTCGATGGCGGTGTTGAAGAACATCGCCAAGATCGTGGGCGCCGGGCCGTTGATGGTCATCGACACCGAGGTGCTCGGGTGGCACAGGTCGAAGCCGCTGTAGAGCACTTTCATGTCGTCCAGCGTGGCGATGCTCACCCCCGAGTTGCCGACCTTGCCGTAGATGTCCGGGCGCGGGTCGGGGTCGGCACCGTAGAGCGTGACCGAGTCGAAGGCGGTGGACAGCCGCTTGGCCGGCATGCCCTCGGACAGCAGCTTGAAGCGCCGGTTGGTGCGCGCCGGGTCGCCTTCGCCGGCGAACATGCGGGTGGGGTCTTCGCCTTCGCGTTTGAAGGCGAACACGCCAGCCGTGTAGGGGAACGAGCCGGGGACGTTTTCCAGCATCAGCCACTTGAGCAGCTCGCCGTGGTCTTCGTACTTGGGCAGCACGACTTTGCGGATTTTGTTGCCCGACAGCGTGGTGTGCACGAGCGAGGTGCGGATCTCTTTGTCGCGGATCTTCACGACGTACTCGTCACCCGCGTAGGCTTGCTGCATCTGTGGCCATTGGGCCAGCAGCTTGCGTGCGGCCGGCTCGAGCTGAGCTTCTCGCAGCTCGGCCTGTTCGAGCAGGGCGGCCACGGCCTTGTGCTTTTCGGGAATGGCCTCTTTGAGCATGCGGGCCGATTCACGCAGCTGCTGGATTTCGCGCGCCAGCGCGGCCTGGCGACGCACCCGCGCCTTGTAGCCGCGCACCGTGTCGGCGATTTCGGCCAGGTAGCGCGAGCGTGCCGGCGGCACGATGGGGTTCTGGTGGGTGCTGTGGCGCGTGCGCACCGCCGGCAGCCGCCCTTCCTTGACCGGCAAGCCCAATTCGGCCAAGCGCGGCCGCAGCGCCTGGTACAACGCGGTGACGCCATCGTCGTTGAAACGGCTGGCCATGGTGCCGAACACCGGCATGTCTTCGGGCCGCTGACCGAAGGCCTCGCGGTTGCGCTGCACTTGCTTGGCCACGTCGCGCAAGGCGTCCAACGCGCCCTTGCGGTCGAATTTGTTGATCGCCACGAATTCGGCGAAGTCGAGCATGTCGATTTTTTCGAGCTGGCTGGCGGCGCCGAACTCGGGCGTCATCACGTACAGCGGTACGTCCACGTGCGGCACGATGGCCGCGTCGCCCTGACCGATGCCGGAGGTCTCGACGATGATCAAGTCGAAGCCGGCGGCTTTGCAGGCGGCGATCACGTCGGGCAAGGCTTGGCTGATCTCGCTGCCAGCCTCTCGCGTGGCCAGGCTGCGCATGTACACGCGCGGCCCCTGTTGCCAAGGGCCGATGGCGTTCATGCGGATGCGGTCGCCCAGCAGGGCGCCGCCACTCTTGCGTCGGCTGGGGTCGATGCTGATGACGGCGATGCGCAGCGCATCGTCTTGGTCCAGGCGCAAGCGACGAATCAGCTCGTCGGTGAGGCTGGACTTGCCCGCGCCGCCCGTGCCGGTGATGCCCAGCACGGGAATGCGCGCCTGCGCGGCGCACTGGTGCAACGCCTCGCGCAGCCCAGCAGGCGCTGCCTCGGCCTCCAGCGCGGTGATGAGCCGTGCCAGCGCCCGCCAGGCGGCATCGTCATGCCCCTGCAGCGCCGACAGTTCTCGTGGGGCATGCACCGAGAGATCCTGGTCGGCGCGCATCAGCATTTCGCCGATCATGCCCTGCAGCCCCATGCGCTGGCCATCTTCGGGGCTGTAGATGCGGGCCACGCCGTAGTCCTGCAATTCGCGGATTTCGGCCGGCACGATGACGCCGCCACCGCCGCCAAAGACCTGGATGTGCTCGCCACCCCGCTGGCGCAGCAGGTCCACCATGTACTTGAAGTATTCGACATGACCGCCTTGGTAGGAGCTGACGGCGATGCCGTGAGCATCTTCTTGCAAGGCGGCGGTCACCACTTCGTCCACCGAGCGGTTGTGCCCCAGATGGATCACCTCGGCGCCCATGCTCATCAGGATGCGGCGCATGATGTTGATCGAGGCGTCATGGCCGTCGAACAGCGAGGCAGCGGTGACGAAACGCACTTTGTGCTTGGGGCGGTACGCGGCCAGGGCCCGGTATTCGGCAGAAAGATCGGTCATCTCGGTACGGCCTCGTGAGAGGGAGGGCAAATTGACGTTTACGTCAACGTCAATCATGCCATCAAAGTGCGGCGTTCCGGCCCCCTGATGCGGCCAGCCTATGGTTAACCCTAGGGTTTCAGTCGATGCGCAGGCGCTTGGGGTCGAAGTCGGGGCGCGGGTAGCGCAGCTCCAGGCTCATGAGCACCTCACGGATCAGCGTGGCGACCATCAGATTGCGATGGGTTTTGGAGTCGGCCGCAATGACGGTCCACGGCGCCCAGGGGGTGGCGGTGGCCGCCAGGGCGGCTTCGTAGGCATGCTGGTACTCGACCCAGCGGGCGCGGGCGCGCAAGTCCTGCGGGTCGAACTTCCAGAGCTTGCGCGGGTCGTCCAGACGGGCTTGCAAGCGGCGCTTTTGCTCGTCTTTCGAGAGGTGCAGCATGCACTTGACGATGATCGTGCCGGTCTCGAACAACAGGCGCTCGAAGTCGCACAGCTGCCGGTAGCGGCGCTGAGTCTGGCTTGCATCGATCCAGCCTTCGACCACCGGCACCAGCACGTCTTCGTAGTGACTGCGATTGAAGATCACGATCTGGCCGGCGCCAGGCACACGCTGATGCACGCGCCAGAGGTGGTCGTAGGCGAGTTCGGTGCGGGTGGGCGCTTTGAAGGCCACGGCGTGCACGCCCAGCGGACTCATGCGGCCAAACACGCTGCGTATCGTGCCGTCTTTGCCGCTGGTGTCCATGCCCTGCAGCACCACCAACAGCTTATAGCGCCCGTCGGCATGAAAAAGCTCTTGCAGCGTGTCGAGTTCTTGGCTCAAGGCGTCCAGGCGTGCCCGATCCTCGTCTTTGGATCCACTGCTGAAGGGCTTGGCCTCGGGGGGGAGCCGATCCAAGCGCACCGGGGCGAGCCTTTCGCGGCCATCGGCTTGATCGAAATGCCAGCCTTCGAAGCGCGGATCGGTCAGGGCCGGGAAGCGGGGCAGGGGCATGACATCTCCTGGCGGGGGATGGGCGCTGGGCGCCCATCGCACCCATAATGCCACCCCATGAGCTTTCTTGCCATCGACATCGGCAACACGCGCCTGAAGTGGGCCGTCTACGACGCCATGCAGCCTGGTGCGCGTTTGCTGGCGCATGGGGCGGTGTTCATCGAGAACATCGACACCTTGGCCGAAGACGAGTGGAAAGACCTGCCGGCCCCGCAGGCGATGATCGGCTGCTGCGTGGCCAGCGATGCGGTGCGTCGCCGTGTCGAAGAACAAATCGAGGAACTGTGGGACTTTGCGCCGGTGTGGGTGGTCGCTAGTAGTCAAGAGGACGACGTGACCAATGGCTACGACCACCCCTCACGTTTGGGGGCCGATCGGTGGGTGGCCATGATCGGCGCACGCTGGCACTTGCTCAACCGGGGGCGGCCACGTCCGGCCTTGGTGGTGATGGTGGGCACGGCCGTGACGGTCGATGCCCTGGATGCGAGCGGCCACTTCCTCGGAGGGCTCATTTTGCCGGGGCACGGCATCATGTTGCGCGCCTTGGAAAGTGGCACGGCCGGCCTGCGCGTGCCCACCGGCGAGGTGTGCGACTTCCCCACCAACACCAGCGATGCACTGACCACCGGGGGCACGTTTGCGATCGCCGGGGCGATCGATCGGATGTACCGCAACTTGGCTGAACGTTGCGGCGAGCCGCCTTCATGTTGGCTCACCGGGGGGGCGGGATGGAAGATGGCGCCTTATCTGGGCCAGACATTCGAGCTGGTCGAGACGCTGATCTTCGATGGCCTGCTGCACATTGCGCAGCGCCGCGCGCAGGCCAAACGGGCCCTCTAAGCCTGCCGGGCTCAGAGGATGTAGCGCGACAAGTCTTCGTCCTTGGCCAACTCGCCCAAGCGCGCATCCACGTAGGCCGCGTCGATGGTGACGGTCTGGCCTTCGAGCCGGCTGGCCTCGAACGAGACCTCGTCGAGCAGTTTTTCCAGCACGGTGGACAGGCGGCGCGCGCCGATGTTTTCGGTGCGGTCGTTCACTTCGTAGGCGATTTGGGCGATGCGACGAATGCCCTCGGGCGTGAATTCCAGGTTCACGCCTTCGGTGGCGAGCAAGGCCTGGTATTGCCGCGTCAGACTGGCATGGGTTTGGGTGAGGATGGCCTCGAAGTCCTGCACCGACAGCGGTTCGAGCTCGACACGGATCGGAAAGCGCCCTTGCAGCTCGGGGATGAGGTCGCTGGGCTTGCTGAGGTGGAAAGCCCCCGAGGCGATGAACAGGATGTGGTCGGTCTTGACCATGCCGTACTTGGTGTTGACGGTGGTGCCTTCGACCAGCGGCAGCAGGTCCCGTTGCACGCCCTGGCGCGAGACATCGGCGCCGCCCACGTCCGAGCGCGAAGCCACTTTGTCGATTTCGTCGATGAAGACGATGCCGTTTTGCTCGGCATTGGCCACGGCCCGGGCGCGGATGTCGTCCTCATTGATCAGCTTGGCGGCTTCTTCGTCCACCAAGAGCTTCATCGCTTCGGCAATTTTGAGCTTGCGGGTTTTGCGTTTGCCCGCACCGAACTGAGAAAACAGGCCGCGCAACTGTTCGGTCATCTCCTCCATGCCGGGCGGGCCCATGATCTCCAGCGTGGGGCGCGGGTCGGCCACTTCGATTTCGATTTCCTTGTCATCGAGCTGCCCTTCGCGCAGGCGCTTGCGCATGGTCTGGCGGGCAGGGCTGTCGCTGCTGGTGGATGCGCCGAGGCCGAAGTCGCTGCGCGGGGCAGGCACCAGCACGTCCAGGATGCGCTCTTCGGCGGCGTCTTCGGCGCGCGAGCGCAGTTTGCGCATCTCGGCTTCGCGCGTTTGCTTCACTGACATGTCCACCAGGTCGCGGATGATGGAGTCCACGTCTTTGCCCACATAGCCCACTTCGGTGAACTTGGTGGCCTCCACCTTGATGAAGGGGGCATCGGCCAGCCGGGCCAAGCGGCGCGCGATCTCGGTTTTGCCCACCCCGGTGGGGCCGATCATCAAGATGTTCTTGGGGGTGATTTCGGGGCGCAGCTTTTCGTCCACCTGCTGGCGGCGCCAGCGGTTGCGCAGGGCAATGGCCACTGAGCGCTTGGCTTTGTGCTGACCGATGATGTGGCGGTCGAGTTCGGAGACGATCTCCTGGGGCGTCATGGCACTCATTCCAGCACCTCGATGCAGTGGTGGTGATTGGTGTAGATGCACAGGTCGCCGGCGATGTCGAGCGACTTCTTGACGATGTCGGAGGCGCTCAGCTCGGTGTGTTCGAGCAGTGCGCGGGCGGCGGCCTGCGCATAGGCCCCGCCTGAACCGATGGCGATGATGCCGTGTTCGGGCTCGAGCACGTCGCCATTGCCGGTGATGATCAGTGAGCTGTGCCGGTCGGCCACCGCCAGCATGGCTTCCAGGCGGCGCAACACGCGGTCGGTGCGCCAATCCTTGGTGAGCTCGATGGCCGCACGCACCAGATGCCCTTGGTGCTTTTCGAGTTTGGCCTCGAAGCGCTCGAACAGCGTGAAGGCGTCGGCCGTGGCGCCGGCAAAGCCCGCCAACACTTGGTCGCGGTAGAGCTTGCGCACTTTACGGGCGGAGGCCTTGACGACGATGTGGCCCAGCGTGACCTGGCCGTCGCCGCCCAGGGCCACTTGGTGGCCGCGGCGCACGCTGACGATGGTGGTGCCGTGAAAGGATTCCATGAACGGGCTCAGATGGGGTGAGAGAGTGAAGATTCAAGCACGGGGCGCACGGTGGATCAAATGCCTCGAATGCCCCTTCGCAGGGGCAGCCGTGGCGGCGCGGCGCGCCGGCTCAGATGTTGCGCACCTTGACTCGGGCGTGTTCGGTGATGCCCATCGCACCGAAAAACAGCGCCACCAGCCGATGGGTGTCGTCGAAGACGATGTGGCGATTTTCGTTGCGACGGTTGAGCACCCAGTTGAGCAGGTCGCCAGCGGCGATGAAGTCCACCCGAATGAGGCGGCTGCATGAAACATTGACGATCGAGGCCTTGCCCAGGCGGCTCTCCAGGCTCGAGAGTGTTTCGGAGATGTCGCCCACCAGCTGGCCCGACAATTCCAGCGAGGCCATTTGCACGAGCGCTTCGTCGGCGACTTGGGATTCGACGAAGCTGGTGGACACGTCACTGACCACCGACAACGGGGCCGCCGACGCCGATGGCCGGGCCTCCGTGCTGCCGAGCTTGACCACGCAGCGCGCGGACTCCCAGGACGGGGGCGAGACCTCATAGGTGACGCAGTAGTCGATGGCCACTTCGTCGAACTGGTCGGGGCGGTTCACCAAGCGCAACACATCCAGCCGCAGCAGCCACAGGGCCGGGTCCGCATCGCGAACGCCGGTGGGGGCGGCATCGCCCAGCACGTGCAGCAAGTGCTCGCCGCCCAGCCAGTGCATTTCCAGCGGCTCGCGCGCCCAGTGGCGCAACAGCTCGCTCAACTGGGCGGCGGCCTCGGCGTCCACGCGGCGCAGCGGGCTCCAGTCCAGCACCCAGGGCAGGGGCATTTGCAGGCTTTGCGAGCGCAGTCGGGCGACGGCCTCGACATCGAGCTCTGCGGGGCAGGTCCAGCCGATGGGGCCTTCCAAGCGGGCCGTGCCCGCCTTGGGCGCTTCTTCGGCGGCGGCTTCGGCCACCATGCGCGGCAACGAGAACCACTGCGGGGCCGACCAGCCGAATTGCTGGGCATAGTCCAGCGCCAGGCTTTCGAACTTGGCCTGCTGGCCGGTGGCGCGGTACAGATCGAACAGCACCATCCAGGTGTCGGCATGCTGCGCGCGGCTGGCCCCGGGCCTGACCATGGCGGCCAAGGCCTGCTCGCAGGCGTCGAAGTCGGCATTGGCGAAGGCGATCACCGCCTCGTCGAGCTCGGGATCGTGGACCACCTCGTTGACTTCCACCGCAAAGCCCTCGCCCAGCATCGCCGGCGCGGGGGGCACCGCCGCGGCGGCAGAAGGGGCTGGGGTCGGTGGCGCTTGGGCCGCGTCCACGACCACCGCGGGCGGCTCGGCCGCCACACCGACGAAGGCGCCGGCACCGCTGGGCCCGTCGGCGGGTTCGGCCCGCAGCGAGCGGGTCGAGGGTCCATCCAGCGCCACAGGCTGGGTCGGCGCGTTGTAGAACGATGCCGAGCGCCGCGTGCCGATGGCTTCGCCGACCATCTGTTGCTCGATTTCGTCGATCTTGGCCTTGACTTCGACCACGTCGGAACGTGCCTGCACGCCACGCAGGTCCACCTCGTCGAGGTTCGAGGAGGCATCGAGCAGGCCTGCGTTGGCATCGGTAAGGCCTTCGCGGCGCACCTTGCGCAGCATGTCGAATTCACGCTTGCGCACGAAATCGTTGCGCCGCTTGCGCTCGATCATGGCCTTCAGCTCGGACTTGGCATATTCGCTTTCCCGCGATTCGGTCGAAGGCTGGCTCAGCTCGGCCCAATCGGTCGTCGGATTGGTGACGAACCGCACGACCTTGCGGATAAAACTGGGGGCGTTGTCCTTGGAATCCGGCATGACCAGGGGGCACGGAGCCGTTCAGTCTCCGAACATCTTTTGTTTCAGCTCGCGGCGCTGCTGGGCTTCGAGAGACAGTGTAGCGGTTGGCCGCGCGATCAGGCGGCCCAGGCCGATGGGTTCGCCAGTTTCGTCACAATAACCGTATTCCCCGGAGTCGATACGGGCCAGGGCCTGGGCGATTTTCTTCAGCAGCTTGCGTTCACGGTCGCGGGTGCGCAGCTCCAGGGCGTGCTCTTCCTCGATGGTCGCCCGGTCGGCCGGGTCGGGCACGATCGAGGTGTCTTCGCGCAGGTGCTCGGTGGTTTCCCCGGCATTGCTCAGCAGGTCTTCCTTGAGCGCCAGCAGCTTGTGGCGGAAGAACTCGAGCTGCTTTTCATTCATGTATTCCGACTCGGGCATGGCCAGCACCTCGGCATCGGTGAGGTCTTTGCCGGCCTTGGTCTTCCAAGCTTCGGCGAGCTTGGGGTCGGGCGAGGTGAGGCTGGTGCGGGGGGCGTCGAGGACGTCGTTGGACTTGTTCATGGTGGCTGAATGGGACGCTGGCCCGGAGGAAGCCTGGGAAAAGGCCTTGGCCGGGCTGGGGCTGGGAGCGGCGGGCTCGGCGGCCGGCACCGCCACGCTGGCCGGGGGCTCAGGCCGCTGGGGCGCTGTCTTCGGTGCGGCGGCGGTCTTGGCCGAGTCGGCAGCGGCCGATGCGCTCGCTCGCGGGCCGCGCGCAGGACTCGCCTGGGCCTTCTTGGCCGCCACCTTGGCTGGGGCGGCCGTGGGGCTGGTCTTCTTGGCGGCCGGGGCAGCCTCGGCGCGAGCCGGGGCCGCGGTCTTCTTGGCCGCCGTTTTGGCTGCAGGGGCTCGCTGGGCCTGGGTTTTGCTCACGTTCCATCTCCTCGCTATGGCAGTTATATACCTGCTCTCGTTGTCATCGGGGAAAAAGAACCCTGGGACGCGGCCGCTCCAGAGACCTTTCGGCCCCGGGGACTCCCCAAGGGCGCCGCGGATTGTAGCGATCTGGCGCCGTCGTGCGTGGGAGTTTTCCCGCGCCAGGCGCGCACGTGGGTCAGACGAGACATTGTTCCAAGCCTTGACGGAAGATGTCTTGCGGCAGATCCAGCCCGATGAACACCATCTTGCTGGTGCGAGGCTCGCCCTCGGCCCACTTCGGGCCCAGGTCGCTGCCCATGAGCTGGTGCACGCCCTGGAAGATCACTTTGCGGTCGGTGCCTTGCATGTGCAGCACGCCCTTGTAACGCAGCATGCGCGGGCCGTAAATCTGCACGATCGCACCGAGAAAGTCTTCCAACTTGGCCGGGTGGAAGGGCCGGTCCGAGCGGAAGACGAAAGACTTCACGTCATCGTCGTGATGGTGGTGGTGCGGGTGATTGCAGTGTTCGCCATGGTCATGGTCGTGATCATGGTCGTGGTGATGGTCGTGATCGTCTTCCTTCAGGAAGTCCGGATCGATCTCGAGCTTGGCGTTGAGGTTGAAGCCGCGCAGGTCGAAGACTTCGGCAATGGGAACCTCGCCGAAGTGGACGCGGCGCTGCGGCGCGCGGGGGTTCATGTGCTTGAGGCGGTGGGCCAGTGCCTCCACGGCCTCGGGTTCGACCAGATCGGTCTTGCTGATGAAGATCTGGTCGGCAAAGCCCACTTGGCGGCGGGCCTCCTGGCGGGTGTCGAGCTGCTGCGGGGCATGCTTGGCGTCCACCAGGGTGAGAATGGAGTCCAGCAGATAGCTCTCGGCGATCTCGTCGTCCATGAAGAAGGTCTGGGCGACGGGGCCGGGATCGGCCAGGCCGGTGGTCTCGATCACCACCCGGTCGAATTGCAGCTCGCCCCGGCGGCGCTTGGCCGCCAGGTCCGACAAGGTGGAGCGCAGATCTTCTCGGATGGTGCAGCAGATGCAGCCATTGCTCATCTGGATGATCTGCTCCTGCGTGTCGGCCACCAGGATGTCGTTGTCGATGTTTTCCTCGCCGAACTCGTTTTCGATCACGGCGATCTTCTGGCCGTGGGCTTCGTGCAGCACGCGCTTGAGCAGCGTGGTTTTGCCGCTGCCCAGGAAGCCGGTGAGGATGGTGGCGGGAATGAGGCTCATGATGGAATCCTTCGCGACAAGAGCGTGCCCCTATGTGAGGGGGCAGGCCCAGATTTCAAGGCTTGGGCTGAGTGTATCGGCCTTGTCAAGCCTTTGGCCGGTCTGGATGCGGCTTGTCACGGGGCTGGGGTATCCTTCGGCGTGATCTGAACTTTTCGCGCAAGCGATGCCCGACCCTCACCCTCGACGCTGCGGACGCCCCACGGGCGACAAGCGCAATTTTTTCGAACGCCTGGTCGAGTTGCTCTCGCCGGGCCCGGACTCCAAGGACGAACTGTACGAGACCCTGGCCGAGGCCGAAGACCGCGAGCTGATCGAACCCGAGTCGCGGCTCATGCTCGAAGGGGTGTTGCGCATGGCCGACATGACCGCCGGCGACGTGATGGTGGCCGCTGCGCGCATGGATGTGCTGGACATCAACGCGCCCTACGAGGAGCTGCTGAGCACCGTGATCGAGACGGCGCACTCGCGCTTTCCGGTATTCGAAGGCGATCGCCAGAACATCATCGGCATCTTGCTGGCCAAGGACTTGCTCAAGCTGCAGCGCGCCCCCGAGCTCAAGCTGCGCACGCTGTTGCGTCCGGCCGTCTTCGTGCCGGAATCCAAACGCTTGAACGAGCTGCTGCGCGACTTTCGCTCCAACCGCAATCATTTGGCGCTGGTGGTGGACGAATTTGGCAAGATCGCCGGCCTGATCACGATCGAAGACGTGCTGGAGGAAATCGTCGGCGAAATCGAGGATGAATTCGACGAGGAAGACGCGCACAACGGCATCTACACCCTGGCCGACGGCAGCCAGCGTGTGGCCGGCGATGCCGACATCGAAACCGTCAACGAGGCTTTCGGCACCCAGCTGCCCGAGGACGAGTTCGACACCATCGGCGGTTTGGTGGCCCATGAGCTGGGCCATGTGCCACGGCGTGGCGAAGTGGTCGATATCGGCGGCCTGCGGTTTTCGGTGATGCTCACCCGGTCCGGTGCGGTGCGCTGGTTCAAGGTGACGCGCAGCCCCGAGGCGCCGCAGGCCGCTGCGGCGTCCGAGGCCTGATGTCGGCGTCATTGGGCGCGCTGGTTGCGCTGCTGGCCGGTTGGGCCCATGCCCAGGCTTTCGCGCCACGCCAGGGCTGGGCTGTGCAGCTGCTGGCCACGGCGGTCTTGGCCTGGGGGGTGATGCGTGCGCCCAGCGCGCGCCGTGCCGCCTGGTGGGGCTGGTGCTTCGGCTTTTCCTGGTTGGCCGGTGGCGTGTGGTGGCTGTTCATCAGCATGCACCGCTATGGCGGCTTGCCGGCTTGGTTGTCGGCCTTGGCCGTGGCGGCCTTGGCGGCGGCCTTGGCGCTGTATTTGGGGGTGGCCATGGCGGCGGTGGCGCGCTGGCGCAGCGGGCGCCCGGTCGCAGACGCCCTGCTGTTTGCCGCGGGTTGGCTGCTGGCCGAGCTGGCCCGCGGGGTGCTGTTCACCGGGTTTCCCTGGCTGGCCTCCGGGTATGCCCACAGCGATGGGCCGCTGGCGGCCTTGGCGCCGTGGGTCGGGGTCTATGGCATGGGCTTCGTGGCGGCTTGGTTGGCGGCGGCCCTGGCCGTGGCGCTGGTCGGCGCGCGCCGCCCGGTGTGGGGCCGGCTCGCGGCGGCGGGCATGCCGCTGCTGCTGGTCTTGGCCGCGGCGTTGGCGCCAGCGGATTTCACCCGGCCGGCCGGTCGATTCGAGGTCACGCTGCTGCAGCCCAACGTGGCCCAGGACGAAAAATTTTCGGCCGAGCACTTGCCCGCCGCTCTCGAATGGCTGGGGCGCGAACTGGTGGCTGCACGCACCGCGCTGGTGGTGGCCCCCGAGACGGCCATCCCTTTGCTGCCTGCACAACAGCCCGAGGGCTACTGGCAGGCCCTGCAAGCGCATTTCACGCAGGGGTCGGTGGCAGCGCTGATTGGGGTGCCGCTGGGCGACTTCACCGAGGGCTATACCAACTCGGTGGCCGGACTGGCGCCGGGCCAGCCGATGTATCGCTACGACAAGATCCACCTGGTGCCTTTTGGCGAGTTCGTGCCGCCAGGGTTTCGTTGGTTCGTGGACATGATGAACATGCCGCTGGGCGACTTCACCCGCGGACGCCACAGCCGGCCTTTCGTGTTCGATGGCCAGCGCATTCGCCCCACCATCTGCTACGAGGACTTGTTCGGCGAGGAGCTGGCGGCCAATTTCGTGGGCCCAGAGCAGGCCACGGCCATTGCCAACGTCAGCAACATTGCTTGGTTCGGCCCGACGCAGGCGGTCGATCAGCATTTGCAGATCTCGCGGCTGCGCGCATTGGAATTCCAGCGGCCGCTGGTGCGTGCCACCAACACCGGGGCCACGGCCATCATCGACCATCGCGGGCGGGTGACGCATGCGCTGGCCCCGCATGTTCGCGGGGTGTTGGTGGGCGAGGTCGAGGGGCGCTTGGGCAGCACGCCTTACGCCCGCTGGGTGGCGGCCCTGGGCCTGTGGCCTTGGGTCGTCTTGGCCGCCGGGCTGTGGGGGCTGGCGGTGTGGCGCGCCGGGACATCCCGGGCGGCCGCCTAGAATCAAGGGTTCGTTTCGCCGGGGCCGATGCGCCATGCACGCGGCCCCATGCCCGCACATCGATCGTTCAGACCATGCTGACCTTCCAGCAACTCATCGCGCGCCTGCATGACTACTGGGCCGCCCAGGGCTGCGCCCTGCTGCAGCCCTATGACATGGAGGTGGGCGCTGGCACCAGCCACACGGCCACCTTCTTGCGCGCCATTGGCCCCGAGCCCTGGAAAGCTGCCTATGTGCAGCCCAGCCGACGCCCCAAGGATGGGCGCTATGGCGAGAACCCCAACCGCTTGCAACACTACTATCAGTACCAAGTGGTGCTCAAGCCGGCCCCGCAGAACATCTTGGAGCTGTACCTGGGCTCGCTCGAGGCCCTGGGCTTCGACTTGAAAAAGAACGACGTCCGCTTCGTCGAGGACGACTGGGAAAACCCCACGCTGGGCGCCTGGGGGCTGGGCTGGGAGGTGTGGCTCAATGGCATGGAGGTCACGCAGTTCACCTACTTCCAGCAAGTCGGTGGCATCGACTGCAAGCCCCTGACCGGTGAGATCACCTATGGCCTGGAGCGCTTGGCGATGTACCTGCAGGGCGTGGACAACGTCTACAAGCTCGTCTGGACCGACGGTCTGACCTATGGCGATGTCTACCTGCAAAACGAACAAGAGCAGTCGGCCTACAACTTCGAGCACAGCGACGTGGAGTTCTTGCTCACCGCCTTTGCGGCGCATGAGCGCCAGGCGCAGCACCTGATGGCCCAGCAGCTGGCCCTGCCGGCGTATGAGCAGGTGCTCAAGGCGGCGCACACGTTCAACCTGCTCGATGCGCGCGGGGCCATCAGCGTGACCGAGCGCGCTGCGTACATCGGCCGCATCCGCAATCTCGCCCGTGCCGTGGCGCAGAGCTATCTCGACAGCCGCGCCCGCTTGGGCTTCCCGTTGGCGCCGCGTCAATGGGCCCAAGAGGTGCTGGCTCAGCTGGAGAAAAAGGCTGCCTGAGATGACGACGAAGAAAAATTTGCTGGTCGAGCTCTTCGTGGAGGAGCTGCCTCCGAAGGCGCTGAAGAAACTGGGCGAGGCCTTCGCCACCGTGTTGACCGACAGCCTCAAGGCCCAGGGTCTGGTGGATGCGGCCGTGGTGCCCACCCCGTTTGCCACGCCGCGACGCCTGGCGGTGCGGGTGGAGGCGGTGGCCGAGCGGGCGGCCGACCGTCCGGTGCAGCGCAAGCTGATGCCGGTGTCCGTGGGGCTGACCGCCGAGGGCCGGCCCACACCGGCCCTGCTGAAAAAGCTCGAGTCTTTGGGGCTGGACGCCAGCGTGGTCGATCGGCTCCAGCGGGTGCATGATGGCAAGGCCGAGGTGCTGTTCCATGACAGTGTGGTGCCCGGTGTGGCGCTGGCCGAGGGCTTGCAAAAGGCCCTGGACGAGGCCATTGCCAAGCTGCCCATTCCCAAACTGATGAGCTACCAGCTCGCCGATGGATGGACGAGCGTGCATTTCGTGCGTCCGGCGCACGCCCTGGTGGCGTTGTGGGGCAGCGACGTGGTGCCCGTGCAGGCCCTGGGCTTGAAGGCTGGCCGTCAGACCCGGGGTCACCGTTTCGAGGCCCGCGTCGATCCGGTGGTGATCCGCGAAGCCGACAGCTACCCGGAGCAAATGCGCCACGACGGGGCGGTGATCGCCAGTTTCGAGGCGCGTCGCGCCGAGATCGTGCGCCAGCTCGGCGAAGCGGCCGCCCGGCTCGGCGGCGGTGTGCGCCCGGTGGACGACGAGGCGCTGCTCGACGAAGTCACGGCCCTGGTGGAACGCCCCAATGTGCTGGTGGGCCAGTTCGAGCCGGAGTTCCTCGAGGTGCCGCAAGAATGCCTCATCCTCACGATGAAGGCCAATCAGAAGTACTTCCCCTTGCTGGACGCCCAGGGCCGGCTGACCAACCGCTTCCTCGTGGTGAGCAACATCAGCCCCGAAGACCCCAGTGCGGTGATTGGCGGCAACGAACGGGTGGTGCGTCCGCGCCTGGCCGATGCCAAGTTCTTCTACGACCAAGACCGCAAGAAGACCTTGGAGTCGCGCGTGCCGGGTCTGGACAAGGTGGTCTATCACGGCAAGCTGGGCAGCCAGGGCGAGCGCACGCAGCGTGTGCAGGCCATTGCCCATGCCATCGTCGACCAGCTGCGTCAGGCCACCGTGCCGTCCACCGCCGAGGCCAAGGACGAGTTCGATGGGCTGGACAGCCAGGTGCAGCAGGCGGCTCGCTTGGCCAAGGCCGATCTGCTCACCGACATGGTGGGCGAGTTTCCAGAGCTGCAGGGCATCATGGGCGGCTATTACGCGCGCCATGAGGGGCTGCACGATGGCGTGGCCCTTGCCATCGAAGACCACTACAAGCCGCGGTTTGCCGGGGATGCCTTGCCGCGCAATCACATCGGCACGGTGCTGGCCTTGGCCGACAAGCTGGAGACGCTGGTGGGCCTGTTTGGCATCGGCCAGTTGCCCAGCGGCGACAAAGACCCGTTTGCGCTGCGCCGACATGCGCTGGGCGTGGTGCGTTTGCTGATCGAGAAGAACCTGCCTTTGCAATTGCCCGATCTGGTGGCCGCTGCGGTGCCGGTGTTTGGATCGCGCATCCACGATCCGCGCGGGGCCTTGCTGGACTTCATTTACGACCGGTTGGCCGTCTCCTTGCGCGAGCAGGGCTACACCGCGCAGGAGGTCGAGGCGGTGCTGGCCTTGCGGCCTGGCCGCTTGGGCGAGGTGCCGCGGCGCCTGGCGGCCGTGCGCGCCTTCGTTGGCTTGCCCGAGGCGCAGGCGCTGGCCGCGGCCAACAAGCGGGTGGGCAACATCTTGAAGAAGGCCGATGCAGCGATCGAGCCGAAGGTGGATGTGAGCTTGTTGCGCGAGCCGGCCGAAGCCGGGCTGCACGAGGCCTTGCAGGCCGTGCGGCCGCAAGCCGACGCGGCCTTCGAGCAAGGCGATTACACCGGCTCGTTGCAGGCGCTGGCCGCGCTGAAGGATCCGGTGGATACTTTCTTCGACCAAGTGATGGTCAATGCCGAGGACGCGGCATTGCGTGCCAACCGTCTGGGTTTGCTGGCGCTGCTGCATGCGGCGATGAACCGCGTGGCCGATCTGTCGCGTCTGGCGGCGGCCTGAGGAGCTGTCCATGCCCGCACCGCGTCCCGTGGAACGCCAGCTCAAGCTCGTCGTGCTCGGCCGCGACGGCGTGCTCAACCGTTACCGCACCGAGCATGTGGCCCAGCCTGAGGAATGGGAACCGCTGCCCGGCGCGCTGGATGCCGTGGCTCGGCTGAACCATGCCGGCTGGCATGTGGTGGTGGCCACCAACCAACCGGGGCTGGGCACGGGGTTGCTCGACATGGCCGGCCTGAATGCCGTGCACCAGCGGATGAACGAGCTGTTGGCCCGTCATGGCGGGCGCATCGACGCGGTGTTCATCTGCCCGCACACCCCCGAGGACGGTTGCGACTGCCGCAAGCCGGCCCCGGGGCTGCTCCTGCGCATCAGTGAACGCTTCGGCGTGCCTTTGCAAGAAATCGTCGTGGCCGGTGACACGGTGCGTGACTTGCAGGCCGCGCATGCCGTCGGCTGTGAGCCGCATCTGCTGCGCACGGGCCGCTGCGAGGGGCTCAGCGATGAGCAGGTGGCGGCCTTGGCGGCCCAAGTGCCTGGCACGCGGGTGCATCAGAACTTGGAGGCCTTGGCCGCTCATCTCGTGCAACGCGAGCGCGAGGAGTCGGGGGAGAGCGCTGGTGCGACCGACTTCGGCTCGCTGACTTGAGGCCCCGAGCGTGCCCAGGCGGCCCGCGCCGGGCAAGGGCGGCTCGGGCCGTCGCCACGGCGGCGCGAAGCGGCAGCCGAGACATGTCCGTTTGCAATCACCGAGGTAGGAACCGATGCGAGTGTTGAGGTCCGTGTTGTTTTTGGGGTGGGTGATCCTCACCGTGGTGCCTTGGGCCGTGGCGGTGTTGGTGATGTCGGTCTTCGTGCGCGGGCGCCCTCTGTACTGGGCCTGCGTGGGATGGACCCGCCTGGTGATCTGGGCGGCCCGCTGGATCGCCGGGGTGCGCTGGCGCGTGCAGGGGTGGCATCATTTGCCGCAAGGCCCGGCGATCTTGCTGCCCAAGCACCAATCGGCCTGGGAGACGCTGGCCTTCCCCTCGTTGATGCCCCGACCGCTGAGCTTCGTGTTCAAGCGCGAGTTGTTGTGGGTGCCGTTTTTCGGCTGGGCCTTGGGGCGCTTGGACATGGTGCACATCGATCGCAGCAAACGATCCGAGGCCTGGGCCAAAGTGGCCGAGCAGGGCCGGCGCTTCATGGAGTCTGGGCATTGGGTCATCATGTTCCCCGAAGGCACACGCACGCCCAGGGGGCAGCAGGGCGCCTACAAGACCGGGGGCACTCGCTTGGCGGTGGCCACCGGCGTGCCGGTGGTGCCCATTGCCGTGACCTCGGCACGCTGTTGGCCGCGCAAGTCTTTCCTGCTCACGCCGGGGATCATCGATGTGTCCATCGGCCCGCCGATCGACTCGCAGGGGCGTGATCCGGAGGACTTGATGCGCCAGGTGGAAGCCTGGATCGAGGCCGAGATGCGTCGGCTCGATCCCGAGGCCTATCCCGAAGGCGCCACCGCCTCTGGCGCACCACAGAGGGCCTGAACCTATACTGCCGGTCCATGGTACGTCCGGCCTCAGGTTCGCGCGAGCCGCAGCAACTGTCGCTGTTTTCCGGTGAGTCGCCGTCGAGCGCGACGGTGGCCGCGCCGGCGACACCGAGCCGCCCGGAGGTCGGCCGCAGCTTGCCGCCGGTGGCTTTCGCCCATCCGCGTTCGACCCACGAGCTGGTGCTCGACGGTCATCGGGTGGCCTATGCCTTGCGACGCGCCAAACGCCGAACGATCGGCTTCGTCGTGGGCCCCGAGGGGTTGACGGTGAGTGCCCCGCGTTGGGTGAGCGTGGGCGAGATCGAAGCGGCGCTGCGCGAGAAGGCTCGCTGGGTGTTGCGCAAGCTGGCCGAGCAGAACGAGCGCAATGCCCGGCTTCAACAGGCCAAAGTGGAGTGGCGCGACGGGGCGAGCCTGCCTTTCCTGGGCGAGACGGTCATCGTGGTGCTCGATCCGCGGGCCACGGGGGCGGTGCTCCACACCGATGCCGATGCGCTGCCCGGGGTGCCGCGCCTGACCTTGCATGTGGGCTTGCCTCAGCAGGCCAGCGCCGCACAAATCCGCGACGCTGTGCACGGCTGGTTGCAGCGACAGGCTCGACGCGTGTTCGAGGAACGCTGTGGGCACTTTGCCCAGCGGCTGGGGGTGCGCTACACGCGCCTGAGCCTGTCGTCGGCACAGACGCGCTGGGGCAGCGCCTCGGCCGACGGCTCCATTCGCTTGAACTGGCGGCTCATCCACTTCGCCTTGCCCATCATCGACTACGTGGTGGCCCACGAACTCGCGCACCTGCGCGAGATGAACCACAGCCCACGCTTTTGGGACGTGGTGCGCTCGGTGCTGCCAGACTATGAGCACGCCCGCGGCAGGCTGAAGGAGACGGTGCTGCCGGATTTGGGCTGAATGCTCAGGGCCGCAAGGCCGGTGTCTGGGCCGATGATGGCCCGCCATCGGAAGGACGGGCCGCGGGAGGCCCGTGCCGCTGCCTGCATTCAACGCCGGAACTTGCCATCCGGCCCGATGATGGACAGATCGGCGTAGTCCAGCCCGGTGTGGTCGGTGGGGGAGTAGTTGATCTCCATGCCGCCGATGTCGAAGTTGCGGATGCCGTTGAGCGCATTGACGATTTGCGCTCGCGTGGGGTTGGGGCCGGCACGGCGCAGGGCTTCGACGAGCACCTTGGCCGCGGCGAAGCCTTCCATCATGGCCGGAGAGACTTCTTGCTGGCCTTTGGCGCGCGCCAGATCGACGGCTTCTTTGACGATCGGCGCGGCCAGAGAGCGCTCATAGGGAAAGACTTGGCTGACGATCACGCCGCGGGCATGTTCGCCCAAGGACTTGATGAAGCCCGCCGAGGCGTTGTTCGACAAGGTCACCACCTGGGCGCGCGAACCCGCGGCCCGCAAGGCTTTGACGCCCTCGACCACGGCCGAGCCCGAGCCGATGATGATCACCGCTTGGGCGTCGGCCTGCACGATCTTGGGCACGATCGGGGCGAAGTTGGGTTGGGCCCGGTCGAACTTTTCCAACACCACCGGTTGTTTGCCGACGGCGTCGAACCCTTTCTGTGCGCCGGCCATCGAGTCGGCGCCGAAGGAGTCATCGACTTGGATGACGGCGATGCGCTCCAGGCCGATCAAGCTCAGATGGCGGACGGCGCGCTCGGCCTCGCGCTGGTAGGTGGCGCGGACGTTGAAGATGTAGGGATGGACCGGTTGGTGCAGCACCATCGCGCCGGTGGACGGGGCGATCAGCGCGATCTTGTGCTCGGCCAGCAAGGGCATGATGGCTTGGGCGTGGGGGGTGCCGCGTGTCAAGAACAGGGCGAGCACTTTTTTGTCGACGATGAGTTCCCGGGCGTTGTCGGCGGCCAGCTTGGGGTCGAACTTGTCGTCCAGTGAGATCAGTTCGATCTTTTGTCCGTTCACGCCGCCGCGGGCGTTGACCGCGTCGAGGTAGAGTTTGGCGCCGTCGGTGGTCTCCTTGACCCCCGCGGCCACCGGCCCGGAAAAGCCAGCGGTTTGGCCGATCAGGAGTTGGGCTTGGGCGGCCAAGCTCATCAGCGCGGCCGTCAGCGCGAATAGCCAATGTCGTCTGTGCATGCGGTCTCCTTCGTGGGGTTTTGCTTATCGGAACACGTCGTCTGTGCCTGCATGACGCAAGCCGGCTGCGCGATGGGCCGGCCTCGGTGGCTTGGCAGGGTGTCCATAACGATACCGGCTCGGCAGCGCCCGGCCGCGGTCTGCTCGGCGCCGTCCTTGCGAGCCGTGATGGCGGCACACGACGAACTCGAGAGTCTGACACGGTCTTGGCGATGGAGTGTGTGAAAAATCGCAAGCCTGCGGCGTTCTTACACGTGCTTGCATTCCCGCGCGGCGCGTGGGTTGGGCGACGCCGGGCCCCGCATGCCGGCGCTGGGGCTGCCTAGAATGCTTGGCCACTGTCGTCCGAACCCTCCCGAAAGACGTCCCGCATGACTTCTGGTGTCATTCGCATCCGCGGCGCCCGCCAGCACAACCTCAAAAACCTGGATCTGGACTTGCGCACTGGCCAGCTGACCGTGGTGACCGGACCTTCGGGCTCGGGCAAGTCCAGCTTGGTGTTCGACACGCTGTATGCCGAGGGCCAGCGCCGTTATGTGGAAACCTTCAGCGCCTATGCGCGCCAGTTCCTCGACCGCATGGATCGACCCGCGGTCGATCATGTGGAAGGCGTGCCCCCGGCCATTGCGATCGACCAGACCAATCCGGTGCGGACCTCGCGCTCCACGGTGGGCACGATGACCGAGCTGAACGACCATCTGAAGCTCTTGTTTGCCCGCGCCGCGCAACTCTACGATCGTCAGACCGCCCAGCCGGTGCGGCAAGACAATCCCGAGACGATCTATGCCGACCTGTTGCAGCGCACGCAAGGCGGCGACCCGCGTCTGGTGGTGAGCTTCCCGGTGGAGCTGCCTGCGCACACCACGCCCGAGGAGATCGAGCAATGGCTGTCGGCCAGCGGCTATACCCGCGTGCAGGCCGAACGCGAGGTGGTCACCCCGCAAGGGCCGCGCAAAGTGTTGGATGTGGTGGCCGACCGCTTCCGACTGGCCGGCACGGACAAGGCCCGCGTGATCGAAGCTTTGGAAGTGGCACTCAAGCGAGGCGGCGGCCGTGTGAATGTGCACGTGCTGCGTGAGCAAGGCGAGCCGGAGGTCTGGAGGTTTTCGGCAGGTTTGCATAGCCCCGACAGCGATCTACGGTACGACCCTCCGACGCCAGCGATGTTTTCCTTCAATTCGGCCTACGGCGCTTGCGAGACCTGCCGCGGTTTTGGCCGGGTGATCGGGGTGGATTGGGGGCTGGTCATTCCCGACCATCGCAAGACGCTGCGCTCGGGGGCCATCAAGCCGCTGCAGACGCCAGCGTGGAAAGAGATCCAGGACGACTTGCTCAAGTACGCTGGGGAAGCGGGCATCCCGCGCGACACGGCCTGGAGCCAGCTCACGGACGCCCAGCGTGCCTGGGTGTTGGAGGGCTCGCCGCACTGGAATGGCGACTGGAACAGGCAGTGGTACGGCATCCGGCGCTTCTTCGAGTACCTCGAAAGCAAGGCCTACAAGATGCACATTCGTGTGCTGCTGTCCAAGTACCGCAGCTACACGCCTTGCACCAGCTGTGGCGGGGCGCGGCTGAAGCTCCAATCCTTGCTGTGGCGTTTGGGCAGCAAGGACGATGCGGATGCGGTGCTGGGGGATCGCTACACCCGTTTCATGCCCGTGGGGGTCGGCTGGTCGCGCGAGCAGCTCGATGCGCTACCGGGCCTGTGCTTGCACGATCTGATGCTGTTGCCCATCGAACGGGTGCGCGCATTCTTCGATCGCATCGCGCCGCCGGCCGACGCAGCCACCGAGAAAGATCCGCTGCACCTGCTGTACGACGAGATCCGCACGCGGTTGAGGTATCTGTGCGATGTCGGTCTGGGGTATCTGACGCTGGACCGCCAAAGCCGAACGCTCAGCGGCGGAGAGGTTCAGCGCATCAACCTGACCACCGCGCTGGGCACTTCGCTGGTGAACACGCTGTTCGTGTTGGACGAGCCCAGTATCGGCCTGCACCCGCGCGACATGCACCGCATCAACGAGGCCATGCTGCGCCTGCGCGATGCGGGCAACACGCTGGTGGTGGTGGAGCACGATCCGGCGGTGATGCTGGCGGCCGACCGCATCATCGACATGGGGCCGGGGCCTGGCGAGCGCGGCGGCCAGGTGGTCTTCGATGGCACGCCCGAGGCGCTGCGCCAGGCCGACACGCTGACGGGCGCCTACCTGGGCGGGCGCAAGCGCATCGGCATCGGCATGCGTCGTCGGGTCACGGACGGCACGCCGCGCTTGGTGTTGGAAGGGGCGCGCGAGCACAACCTGCGCGGGGTGAACGTCGAGTTCCCGCTGCAGCGCCTGGTGTGCATCACTGGCGTCAGCGGCTCGGGCAAATCGACCTTGGTGCAAGACGTGCTGTATCCGGCGCTGGCCCGACACTTCGGCAAGGCCACCGAGAGCCCAGGTGCGCACGATCGTCTGCTGGGCGCGGACTGGCTCACCGATGTGGTTTTCGTGGATCAGTCCCCCATCGGCAAGACCGCCCGCTCCAACCCGGCCAGCTATGTGGGGGCCTTCGACGAGATCCGCGCGCTGTTTGCCGCCGCGCCCTTGGCCTTGCAGCGCGGCTATGGCGCGGGCATGTTCAGCTTCAACGCCGGCGAGGGCCGCTGCCCCACCTGCGGCGGCTCGGGCTTCGAGCATGTGGAGATGCAGTTCTTGAGCGATGTGTACTTGCGCTGCCCGGACTGCGATGGCCGCCGCTACCGTGCCGAGATCCTGGAAGTGCGCCTCGACCGCCCCGCGGCGGACGGCCATTGGCGTTCGCTCAGCGTGGCCGATGTGCTGGAGCTGACCGTCCGCGAAGCGGCCGAGCTGTTCCGCGGCGACCGCGAGGTGCTGCGCGCGCTGCAGCCCTTGGTGGACGTGGGTTTGGAGTATCTCAAGCTCGGCCAGCCCGTGCCCACGCTGTCCGGTGGCGAGGCCCAGCGTCTGAAGCTCGCGGGCTATCTGGCCGAGGCGGCCAAAAACGCCACGTCCAGCCATCAAGCCGTGGCGCGCAAGGGCATGTTGTTCCTGTTCGACGAGCCGACCACTGGCTTGCATTTCGACGACATTGCCAAGCTGATGCGCGCCTTTGGCAAGCTGCTGGAGGCGGGGCACTCGCTGTTGGTGATCGAACACAACCTGGATGTGATCCGCTCGGCCGACTGGATCGTGGACCTCGGCCCCGACGGCGGCGAAGCCGGCGGCGAGGTGGTGTGCACCGGCACGCCCGAGGACGTGAAGGCCCACCCGCAGTCGCACACCGGCCGCGCGCTGCGCGAGTACGAAGCTGCGTTGGGCCTGGTGGATGGTGCCCGAGCAGAAGAGGGCGCCCCGCTGCAAACCCTGGTGCGCGCGCGCCGCGCCGCCGCCCAGGCCAACGGCCTGGACGCCATCCGCATCGTCAACGCCCGCGAGCACAACCTCAAGGCCATGACCGTGGACATCCCGCGCGGGAAGTTCAGCGTCATCACCGGCGTGTCGGGGTCGGGCAAGTCCACGCTGGCGTTCGACATCCTTTTCAACGAAGGCCAGCGGCGCTATCTCGAATCGCTCAATGCGTATGCGCGCTCCATCGTGCAGCCGGCCGGGCGGCCCGAAGTGGACGCGGTGTATGGCATCCCGCCCACCGTGGCCATCGAGCAGCGCTTGAGCCGTGGCGGGCGCAAGAGCACGGTGGCCACCACCACCGAGGTCTATCACTTCCTGCGCTTGCTGTATGTCAAGCTGGGCGTGCAGCATTGTGTGCATGACGGCGCCGAGGTGCGGCCGCAAACGCCGGAATCCATCGCCGCGCAGCTGCTGCGTGAGCACAAGGGCCAGCACGTGGGCCTGCTGGCGCCCTTGGTGGTGAACCGCAAGGGTCTTTATACCGACCTGGCCAAATGGGCTCAGGCCCGCGGCCACACCCATTTGCGCGTGGACGGCGAGTTCGTGCCCGTGACCCCTTGGCCCAAGCTCGATCGCTTCAAAGAGCACACCATCGAGCTGCCGGTGGGCGACCTCGTGATCCGCCCCGACCACGAGGCCGAACTGCGCGGCTTGCTCAGCCGCACGCTGGAGCTGGGCAAGGGGGTGATGCACCTGCTGGTGCCGCTGGATGGATTGCAAGGCGCGATGGCGACAGGCCGCTCGACGGTCGACATCGGCCAGGTGAAGGTGTTCTCCACCAAACGCGCTTGCCCGGTGTGCGGCACCAGTTACCCCGAGCTGGACCCGCGCATGTTCTCGTACAACTCCAAGCACGGTTGGTGCCCCGACTGCGTGGGCACCGGCGTGCAGCTGACGGGCGAGCAGCGCCGTGCGTTGGATGACACGCGGCGTGACGATGACAAAGGCCGCGAGCAGACCTTCGCCGAGCCCGAACTGGAGGACGTGTCCGACCAGCCCTGCAGCACCTGTGGTGGCGCGCGCCTGAACCCGGTGTCGCTGGCGATTCGCTTCCGCGGCGAATCGATTGCGGACGTGGCCGCCCGTTCGGTCACCGAGGCACGTCGTTGGATCGACACCTTGGCCTTGGAAGGCCGCGAGGCCGCCATCGCGCGCGACTTGGTGAGCGAAATCCGCAACCGACTCGCGTTCTTGGAGGATGTGGGGCTGGGCTACCTCACGCTCGATCGTGCGGCGCCCACGCTCAGCGGTGGTGAGGCCCAGCGCATCCGTCTGGCCGCGCAATTGGGCTCCAATCTGCAGGGCGTGTGCTACGTGCTCGATGAACCCACCATCGGCCTGCATCCGCGCGACAATCGGATCCTGCTCGACGCTTTGCACAAGCTGGGCGACCAAGGCAACACCCTGGTGGTGGTGGAGCATGACGAAGACACCATCCGCCGCGCCGACCACATCATCGACATCGGCCCCGGCGCCGGCAAACGCGGTGGACGACTGATCGCGCAAGGCACTGCGGATCAACTGGCTGCGCAGGCCGAATCCCTCACGGGCCGCTTCCTCGCGCGCCCGTTGGTGCACCCCATGCAGCCGCGCCGAGCGGTCGATCGTCACACGCCCCGGCTCACATTGCGCGGCGCTTCACTGCACAACCTGCGCGGCATCGATGTGGAGGTGCCGCTGCATCGTTTGGTGGCCGTCACCGGGGTGTCCGGCTCGGGCAAGTCCACGCTTGCGCGCGACGTGCTGCTGGCCAACCTGCAGGCCGTGGTGAACAACCGCGGCAAGGGCCTGCCTGCGTGGATGGGCTGCACCGCTTTGGAAGGCTGGGAACGCGTGGACCGCGTGCTCGAAGTGGACCAAACCCCCATTGGCAAGACGCCGCGGTCCTGTCCGGCCACCTATGTGGGGTTCTGGGACGAGATCCGCAAGCTCTTTGCGGGCACATTGGAAGCCAAGGCGCGCGGTTATGCGCCTGCGCGCTTTTCCTTCAACACCGGCGAGGGTCGCTGCCACGCCTGCGAAGGGCAGGGTCTGCGCACCATCGAGATGAGCTTCTTGCCCGATGTGAAAGTGCTGTGCGACGTGTGCCGCGGTGCGCGCTTCAACCCCGAAACCTTGGCTGTCACTTGGCGCGGCAAGAGCATCGGCGATGTGCTGGCCATGGAGGTGGACGAGGCGGTGGACTTCTTCGCCTCCATGCCCGCCATTGCCCACCCCTTGCAACTGTTGAGGGACGTGGGCCTGGGCTACCTGACCCTCGGCCAGCCTTCACCCACGCTGTCCGGCGGGGAGGCTCAACGCATCAAGCTCGTCACCGAGCTGAGCAAGGTGCGAGACGATGTGATGCGGCGCGGCAACAAGGCGCCGCACACCCTGTACGTGCTGGACGAGCCGACGGTCGGTCTGCACATGGCGGATGTGGAAAAGCTCATTCGCGTGCTGCACCGCCTGGTGGACGCTGGCCACAGCGTGGTGGTGATCGAACACGACCTGGATGTGATTGCCGAAGCCGACTGGATCCTCGACCTCGGCCCCGAAGGCGGCACCGGCGGCGGCCAGGTGGTGGTGGCCGGCACGCCGCAAGCCGTGGTGGCCGCCGGCAGCCACACCGGGCGGGCGCTTGCGCCGGTGCTGGCGCGCAAGGCCTAGCCTGCGCCGGGCGTGGCGTTGAGCCTCGGCGGGCGATGCTCAATCGATCTGAAAACCCGTTGCCTTGGCCACGGCCGCCCAGCGCTGGGCTTCGGAGTGCAGCAGGCGCTGTGTGTCGGCCCGGCTCGTGCCCAGCACGGTGAAGCCTGCGTCCTCCAGTTGCTTGCGCACGACCGGGCTTTGCACGGCGGCGACGATGTCGCGATTGAGCTGGTCCAGCACCGGCTCGGGCGTGCCCGCCGGTGCAAAGACGGCGAACCATGCGGAGAAGTTGATGTCGGCCAAACCGAGTTCGGCAAACGTCGGCACTTCGGGCAGCAAGGCCGAGCGGCGAGTCGCGGTGGTGGCCAGGCCGCGCAGTTTGCCGCCTTTGATTTGAGGGGCGGCCAAGGCGGTGCTGACGAAGGCGGCTTGTACGCTGCCGCTCACCAGAGCTGTGATCGCATCGCCGGTGGCACGGAAGTGCACGGGCTCGATCTGGAAGCCCGAACGGCTGGCGAAGATTTCGGCGCCGAAATGGCCCGGCGTGCCCGCGCCGAAGGTGGCGAAGTTGAACTTTTGCTTGTCCGCGCGCGCGGCCGCCACCAGGGATGCGACGTCGGCATAAGGCGCATTGGGCGGCACCACCAACACGAAGTCGGCGCGCACGATTTCCGACACCGGGGCCAATTCCTTGGCAGGCTGGTAGGGCAGCTTGCGGTGGGTGGCCGGGGCGATGCTGATCGATCCGACTTCGCCCAACAGCAAGGTGTGGCCATCGGGCGTGCCCTTGGCCACTTGTTGCGCGGCGATTTGTCCGCCGGCGCCTGCGACGTTGTCGACCACGACGGTTTGTTTGAGCGTTTCGGCCAAGCGCTGCCCGAGGGTTCGGGCCACCACGTCGGGGCCGGTGCCGGGCGGGAAGCCGACGATCAGACGCACGGGGCGTTGCGGGTAGTTTTGAGCGATCGCGAGCGTGGCCAGCGCAGACAGGCCGGGAGCCAGCAGCGGGGCCAGGGAGGTGGCTCGCAGAAGGGTGCGGCGCAGCATGGCGGTGGTCTCCGTGTGTTAGGGTCTGGGACCACCAGTGTCCGCCGCATGAGCCTGTCTTGTTGTCATCCCTGAGGACGACAAGGCGCGCGGGGCTGCCCTCAAGGGATCAGGGCCGCGAACAGCTCGCTCTTGAAGTGCAGGCCCAGTCGGGCGAAGGCGCGCGCCCGATAGGTCTTGACGCTGGCCACCGACAGGCCCAGGTCTGCGGCAATGCCCTCATAGCTCAGGCCGCGCAGCAGCCGCTCCAGCACGTCCAGCTCGCGCGCGGTGAGCGCCGGGCAGCGGGCGAGCAGGCGCCGCCGCAGGTCTGCGTCTGCCGAGTGGGACTGCCACTGCACTTGCCGGGTGACGCAGGCCAGCAGCATGGGCGCCAGATGGGCGAAATGTTCGATCTCGGCCGGATCGAAGCAGCCCTGGCCTTCATGGTGGTAGATGTTCACCGCCAACAGCGAGCCGTCCGGCTCGAGCTGCACGACCGACAGGCGCTCGAGCATGCCGTGCTGCCGATAAATCGCTTCTCGATGTTGCACACTGGGGGCCTCGTCGGCATGCATGCGCAACACCATGGCCTGACCAGGCCGGCGCGCGGCGCGCACCGGGTCGAAGCTGCGGTCGCTGCGGTACAGCCCGAGGTCACGGTAAATCTCGAAGCATTCTTGTGTGGTGTCCACGGCTTGTCGGCTGGCCGACAAGTGCATCACCGGTGCTCGGTCGGGCCACACTTGATAGACCGACCATGAACCTGCCGCCACACAATCGTTGAGGGTGTTCAAGGCGGTTTGGGCGAACTCGGCGCGACCCAGGGCCTGGATCAAGCGCGCTGCCACGGCCGTGATCGTCGGCGGCGGGCCTCCAACGGGCAGGGGCCAGGCGTTCATTCGAACCCCCACGTCATCTTCACGGATGACATCCGAGTGCGCTCGGCCACGCTATCTTGCGCCGAAGGCCAACCTCTGCCGACCTGGAGAACATGCCCGTGCCCTGTGTTGATCCCGTCATGCCCGGCCTGCGGCGCATGGCCCGTATCGAGTGCGAAGTGGATGCGCTGGTCAGCCTGGGCATGAGTCCGCTGGGCGAACGCCGCTATGTGCCGTTGCGTGGTGGCACGGTCCGTGGCCCCGAGCTCAACGGGGTCGTGCTCGACGGCGGGGTGGACTGGCAACTCGCCCGCAGCGACGGTGTGCTGGAAATCGCCGCACACTATGTCTTGCGCTTGCAAGATGGCAGCCTGGTCGAGGTGCATAGCCATGGACTGCGCCACGGGCCGCCGGCGGTCATGGAGCGGCTGGCGCGGGGCGAGATGGTCGATCCACGGGACTATTTCTTCCGCACGACGATGCGCTTTACCACCGGGGCGCCGACCTGGGCGCATCTCAACGCGGTGATGGCGGTGGCAAGCGGGTTGCGGCAGGCGCATCGGGTCGTGCTGGAGGTGTATCGTCTGACGTGAAGCCGGGGCGACCTCGATACTTATGTTATTGAAGTAATTGGGGCGGTCTTTCAGGACTATCCCGCAGCCTGCGACGGCCGCGCCCGCCGGGGCGGCGTCTGGTTCAGTCCGGCAGCAGTTGCGGCAAGCCCACGGCCGCCGTGGTGCGCCAGACTCGGCTGGCCAGCGGGCTCAATGGCGTGGGCTGCGGATTGATTTCCACCACGGGCACGCCGCGGGCCAGGGCTTGCGCCGGAAGGCTGGCCGCCGGGTGGACGAGGCCGGAGGTGCCCACCACCAGCAGCAAATCGCAGTGGGTCACGGCATCGAGGGCGGCCTGCCAGGGGCCAGGCGGCAGGGCTTCGCCGAACCACACCACGCCAGGGCGCAGGAGGCCGCCACAGGCCGCGCACGTCGGAGGCGGCAGGCGCAGTGGGGGTGGCCCATCGTCGCCGAGCGAGGCCAGGGGCTGGCTTGGCGGGCGGCCGCAGGCCACGCAGCGCGCAGCAAACAGGCTGCCGTGCAAGTGGATCACCTCGGGGCTGCCGGCGCGTTCATGCAGGTCGTCCACGTTTTGGGTGACGATGCGCAGCTCGGGCCGGCTGCGGGCCCAGCGCGCCAGCGCCACATGGCCTTCGTTGGGCTGGGCCCGGCGCACGAGGTGGGTGCGCCATTGGTACCAGGCCCACACCAGGGCCGGGTCGCGTTCGTAGGCTTCGGGGGTGGCCAGGGTTGCGGGGTCGAAGCGCGCCCACAGGCTGCGGGGGGTGTCGCGGAAGGTGGGCACGCCGCTTTCGGCGGACATGCCGGCGCCGCTGAGCACGCAAGGGCGTCGTGCGGCTTGGCACCAGGCCCGCACTTCGGCGGGCGGGTCCATGGGCGCGGGCGGGTTCATAGGCCCTTGCTGCAGAGTGCTTCGCGCACCGCGGGCAACTGCCGGCGCGAGACGGCCAGCCATTCGTCCAGGCCGTGCAGACGCACGGCCCAGCCCTCTTTGCCGTGCTCGTCGTCCTCGCTGCTCACGCTGCGGCGCTCCAAGGCCCGCACCGCCCGTCGGGCCACCAGAGCGTTGCGATGGATGCGCAAGAAGCGCTCGCCCAAGCGTTCTTCGAGCGTGGCCAGCGACTCGTCGAGCACATAGCTGTGTTCGGCCGTGCGCAGGGTCACGTACTTGAGTTCGGCTTTCAGGTACAGCACTTCGTGCACCGGCACGCGGGTCACGCGGCCGCGGTCGTTCACCACGAGCACCGGGCCGTCTTCGACCTGCTGGGCATGGGCTTTGATGCGTTCGACGGCGCGTTCCAGCGCGGCCCGCAGGCGCTCGCGGCGCACCGGCTTGGTGAGGTAGTCCACCGCATTGAGTTCGAAGGCGGTGACCGCATGTTCGGGGTGCGCGGTGACGAAGACCACGGCCGGCGCGTCGGGCCGGGTCTGCCATTGCGCAGCCAGTTGCGTGCCGTTGAGCCCGGGCATTTGCACGTCCAGCAAGACCAGATCGCAAGTCTGCTCGCACAGCCAAGCCTGGGCCTGGCGTGCGTCGGCGGCTTCGCCCACCACTCGATTGGCCGGCATGTCGGGCTCGCGCAAGAGGGAGCGCAGCCTCAGGCGGGCCAGTTCTTCATCATCGACGATGAACACCTTGAGCATGGTCGATCTTCTCAGCTTCTCAACGGCACGGCGATGTGCACGCGCCAGGTGCCATGATCCGGGCCGGCGGCGAACTGGGCGCTGACGTCGTGCATCAGCCGCAGGCGCTCCTTCACGTTGCGCAGGGCCATGCCGTGGCCCGTCGTGGGCGATGGGGCCGTCGGCGGTAGCGAGTTCGTCACGGTCAGCACGGCCAGCGAGCCGCGCACCTGGGTGCGGATGCGCACATAGCCGCCCTCGGGCGCGGGCTCGATGCCATGCCGCACGGCGTTTTCCACCAGGGGTTGTAGCACCAGTGGAGGCACACGCACTTCGCCGGCGGCGGGGTCCAAGTCCCATTCGACACGCAGCCGTTGGCCGAAGCGGATCTGTTCGATGGCCAGATACCGCCGGGCGAGGTCCACTTCCTCGGCCAGGGTGACCGCATGGCCGGATTCGATCAGGGCCACGCGGAACAATTCGGACAGGTCCTCCAGCACGGCCTCGGCGCGCGCCGGATCGACCCTCACCAGCGCGATGGCCGCATTCAGCGTATTGAACAGGAAATGCGGTCGGATGCGAGACTGCAACTCGGCCAGCCGGGCGCGCGTGACTGCCGGCAACTGGCTGCGAGAGCGCAGCTTCAGGGCATAGAACATCATGGCCGACAGCCCCGCGCCGGCCAGCAACGGGGCCACGCCGTGGACGGCTTGGGTCAGGGGCAGCTCCACCCACCCCACTTGCCACCAGCCATAGGCGCCACAGATGGCACCCAGGCCGATGGCGACCACCCATTGCACCGGGGCGGATGCTCGCACCAGCAGCCGCTTGAGCGCACAACACAGCACCAGCCACAGCAAGGTGGCTGGCAGGGCCACGGCCGCGCCATGGGCCAGGGCCAGCAGCCAGTCCGACCAGCTGCCCACGACGAAGCTCACGGCCACGCCCACCACCGCATGCACGAACAGCACCGAGCGCAGCACCACGCCGACGTGGCATACATCGAAGGGCGACGGGGCCGCTTGCGCGGCCGCCCCCCCCGGTTGCAATTGGTCGAAGATGGTGGTGCCGAACGGGCGGGTCGATGGGTTCGCAGGCGACGGCAAGGGGCCGGGACGGGACAAGCGGGCACTCTCCTTGGGCTCGATCGCCGAGCCCCTAAAATCGAACGGTTCCAAGGCGGCCCGAGCCTTTGGCCGCCGCTGCTCCGATTCTCCCGGACGCTCGGCCGATGCGGCAAGCCGCCGCTGAAGCGTCCATCCAGCCGGCCTGTGCCGTTCATCCGACATGTCCGCCAACCAACTCGACAAAAAATCCGAAGCCTGGTCTGCGCTCTTTTCCGAACCGATGAGCGAGCTGGTCAAGCGCTACACCGCCAGCGTGTTCTTTGACCAGCGCTTGTGGCGCGCCGACATTCAGGGCTCGCTGGCCCATGCCGAGATGCTGGCCGCCCAAGGGGTGATTTCCGCCGAGGACCATGCGGCCATCCAGCGCGGCATGGCCATCATCACGCAGGAGATCGAATCCGGCGCTTTCCAGTGGAAGCTCGACCTGGAGGATGTGCACCTGAACATCGAGGCCCGCCTGACCCAGCTCATTGGCGATGCGGGCAAGCGGCTGCACACCGGCCGCAGTCGCAACGACCAGGTGGCTACCGATGTGCGTCTGTGGTTGCGCGATGAGATCGACGTGATCGGTGCACTGCTTGCCGAGCTGCAAAAGGCGTTGGTGGACCTGGCCGAGCGGCATGCCGAGGTGATCATGCCGGGTTTCACGCACCTGCAAGTGGCCCAGCCAGTGAGCTTTGGTCACCACATGCTGGCCTATGTGGAGATGTTCGCGCGCGATGCCGAGCGCATGGCCGATGTGCGCCGCCGCGTCAACCGCCTGCCGCTGGGGGCCGCGGCCTTGGCTGGCACCAGCTACCCCCTGGACCGCCAGCGCGTGGCGCGCACGCTGGGCATGGACGGGGTGTGCCAGAACTCGCTGGATGCGGTGAGCGATCGAGATTTCGCCATCGAATTCACCGCAGCGGCTGCGCTGGTCATGGTGCATGTGTCGCGCCTGAGCGAGGAGCTCGTGTTGTGGATGAGCCAAAGCTTTGGTTTCATCGACATGGCCGACCGCTTCTGCACCGGCTCGTCGATCATGCCGCAGAAAAAGAACCCCGACGTGCCCGAGTTGGCGCGCGGCAAAACCGGCCGCGTGGTGGGCCACCTGATGGGTTTGCTCACGCTGATGAAGGGCCAGCCCTTGGCCTACAACAAGGACAACCAGGAAGACAAGGAGCCGCTGTTCGACACGGTGGACACCTTGAAGGACACGCTGCGCATTTTCGTCGAGCTGGTGGGCGGCATCGTCGTCAAACCCGAGGCGATGGAGCGTGCCGCGCTGAAGGGCTATGCCACGGCCACGGACTTGGCCGACTATCTGGTCAAAAAGGGCCTGCCCTTCCGCGATGCCCATGAGGTGGTGGCGCATGCGGTGAAGACGGCCATCGGCCTGGGGGTGGACTTGTCGCAACTGCCGCTGGCCACGTTGCAAAGCTTCTCGCCCCTGGTGGGCGAGGATGTGTACGAGGTGCTGTCGCTGCGCGGCTCGCTGGAGGCCCGCAACATTCTGGGCGGCACCGCCCCGGCCCAGGTGCGCGCGCAGGTGGAGCGCCATCGGGCACGGCTGGGGGCCTGATGCGCAAGACTTGATCTGCAGCAAGGCCCGGCATGGGCCGGGCCATTAGGCTGGTGGTCCGTTCCCCAAAGGCCGCCGCCCATGTCTGAGCTGCTGCAATGGTCTGATGCCCTGGTCCTTGGCAATGACGCCATGGACCGCACCCATGAAGAATTCGTCCAGCGGCTGCAGGCGCTGCAAGCGGCCCGTGACGACGCCTTGCGGCCGGCGCTGCGTGCGCTCATCGAGCATACCGAGGCCCATTTCGGCCAGGAAGACGCTTGGATGGCCGCCACCGGTTTTGCGCCGGACAATTGTCACCAGCGTCAGCATGCCATGGTGCTGGGGCTGATGCGTCAGGTGGAGCAGCAGGCAGCGCAGGACCTGTCCCTGGTGCGGCGCCTGGCCGATGAGTTGGCCATATGGTTCGTGCAGCACGCCCAGATGATGGATGCCGCCTTGGCTTGGCATTGCGAGCAGGTGGGCTTCGACACGGCCACCGGCACGCTGCGGCCGACCTCAGCCGCACAGCCTGTGCCGGATGTGCCGATGTCCCACTGTGGCAGCGCAGGCTGTGGCACGCGCTGAGGCGGGCTCAGGCGGTGTGTGCCTGGCCTTTCAGTTCGTGCCGTGCCTGGGCGACGACCCGCCAGGCCGCGCTGATGCCCAGCGCGGCCATCACGCTGGCCACGATGAGGTCGGGCCAGGCCGTGCCGGAACCCCACACACCCAGCGCGGCCAGCATCACCAGGGCGTTGCCGATGGCGTCATTGCGCGAGCACAGCCATACCGATTGCGCGTTGGCATCGCCTCCGCGGTAGCGGTACAACAGCACGGCCACGGCCACGTTGGTGCCCAGGGCCAGCATGCCGATGAGGCCCATCGTGGGCGGCTGCGGGGTCGAGCCGGTCCAGGCCAGATGCCCTGCGTATGCCAAGACGCCGAGCCCGTACAGCCCCATCGTCCAGCCCTTGAGCCATGCCACGCGCGAAGCCCACACGGCAGCCCAATGCAACACGGCCAGCGACAGTCCGTAGTTGAGCGCATCCCCGGCGAAGTCCAGCGCATCGGCCAGCAAGGCCGCCGAGTCTGCCTGCCAGCCGCCCCAGAATTCCAAGCCGAACATGGCCGCGTTGAGCACCAGGGCGATCCACAGGGCGCGGCGCCAGCCCGGGTCGTGGGCGTTCGACGACGGGCAGGCATGGTCATGGCAATGGGCAGACATGATCGAATTCCTCGCAAGGGTGCAGGGTTGGGGTTTCGGCGTAGAGTCATTGCAAACCCTGGAGCGGCTCCGGAGTCAAGCATGAAGATCAGTGAACTGGCCCAACGCGCCCACACTCCCGTGGAGACGGTGCGTTACTACGAGAAAGCGGGGCTGATGCCGCCGCCGGCGCGCACTGGCAGCAATTACCGGCGCTACGACGAGTCTCATGTGGCGCGCTTGCGCTTCATCCGTCACTGCCGGGCGCTCGATTTGTCGCTGGAGGAGATCCGCGCACTGTTGCGCGTGCGCGATGATCCGCAAGCCGATTGCGCCGCAGCCAACGAGCTGGTGCGGCAACACCTGGCGCATGTGCAGCAGCGCATGGACGAGCTGGCCCAGTTGGCCGAACAGCTCCAGGCGCTGGAGCGCCTGTGCCGTCAGGCCCGGCCCAGCGCGCAATGCCGCATCCTGGCCGAGCTGGCGCAAGAGCCCGAGGGCATCGGTCCCAGTGCCACGGCAGCCTGCCTGGGCGATACGCATCATCGACCGACCCCGGGCTGCGGCGCATGACACGCCCGACCGATGCCCTACCGCCGGTGCGGGTCGTCGCACTGAGTCGGCCGCTGCATTGGTTGGCGGCCGGTCAGCGCGACGTGGTGCGTGCCTGGGGCCTGAGCCTCGTCCACGGGCTGGTGGTGATGCTGGGGTCGGTGGCGATCACCTTGCTGGGGTGGCGGCATTTCGGCGTCTTGGTCGGTGGCTACAGCGGCTTCTTGCTGGTGGGGCCGCTGCTGGCCACCGGGCTGTACCAGATCAGCCGCCGCTTGGCGCAAGGCAGCCGGCCGAGCTGGGCCGACGTGGCGCGGGCTTGGCGGCTCAGCGGCGCGTTGCTGCGCTTTGCACTGCTGCTGGCGCTCATCGGCACGCTGTGGGTGGGCTTCTCGGCGCTGGTGGTGCTGGCCATGGCCGGTGAACCCTGGGCCGGCTTGCAGGGCTTTTTCAGCCCGCGCGTGTTGCGCTCGGCCGATGTGATGCAGCGTGGTCATTTGTTCGTGCTGTGGCTGTTGGCCGGCGGTTTGCTGGCCGCTTGGGTGTTTGCGATCTCGGTGGTGGCCATCCCGATGCTGCTGGAGCGGCGCGTGCCACTGTCGGTGGCGGTGTTGACCAGCGTGCGTGCCGTGGGACACAACCCGCTGACGATGTGTCTGTGGGCCGCCGTGATCTTCGCGTGCACGGCGCTGGGGCTGCTCACCTTGGTGGGGTTGGTGTGGTGCGTGCCGCTGCTGGGGCATGCCAGCTGGCATGCCTACACCGAGCTGGTGGATGCCTCGGCCTGGCCCGAGCGGAGCTGAGGCGCATGGCATGACCGAGGAACAGTTCTCGCATTACGGCGTGACCATCGGGCTGGCGGCGTTCATCGCCTTCATGCTGTTCATCATCTGGGATCTGGCGCGCAAGTCCCAGGCGGGGCGTTTCGGCACCTTCGTGCTGTTCTTCGTGCTGGCATTCGGCATGCTCGGCTTCATCGTCAAGAGCGTGCTGCAATGGCTGTGGGACATCGGGCCCTGAGGCCCGTCCTCACCGCACCCGCACGGTGAAAGTGACCGATGGCGTTTGCGCCGTGGAGGGGTCCCAGCTGCGCCGGTACTCCAGGCGCAGGATTTGCTGCCCAGCCACCGGCGCGTGGAAGTAGAACACCTCCAGCCCCGGGGCGGCCACCCGCGCGGCGCTGGCCGGATCGCTCACGAAGGCCGGCGCGCCCCGAGCTTCGAGCACGGCGTTCGGATCGGGCACCATGCGCCAGCCATAGCCCATGGCCCGGTTGGCCGGCAGCAGCAGCACGAGTTGGCCGCCCACGGCCAGATCGGTGAGGCTGCGGCTGTCGGAGAGGGTGAGCACCGGCACGTCGGCGGGCACGTCGTCGGGCACGCGCACCAAGCTGCGGGGCAGGTGGGCTGGCAGTTCGTGGCCAGCCCGATCCAGCGCACGCAGCACGAGTTCGCCCACCTGAGCGAAATGGCGTTCGCGCTCGGGCACGCCGGGGTCCAGGGTGAGCAAGGCCAGTTCGGCTTGGCCGCTGGGCTGCAGCCTCCAGCGGCCGGTGCGCTCGAGGCGGCGGTCGCCGTTGCGGGTGCCGCGGTAGGTTTCGACCAAGGCATAGCCCAGCGGCTCTGTGCCTTGACGGTACAGGGTCAGGTCGGTGCGCACGCCCGCGCAATCGGCACAGGGCAACGTGCCGACATAACGGGCCCAAGGGACTTGTCGGCGCAAGTCCACCGGCGCGGCAGGGTCGGGCGTGGAGGCACAGGCCGCCAGCAGGGCAGCCAGGCCCAGCACGAGCAGGAGGGGCAGACGGGGCATCCGGGAAGTCCTTTCGGCCCACACGGTAACCCGAGGCTGTGCTCAGGGCAAGGGCCTGCGCGGGGCTTTGCACGGCCGCAGCAACGGGTGGTACGCTGCGCATTCCTTCCCGTCCCTGGTGGAATGGCGGTCGATCCCGGGCGGGCCTGTCATTGCTTCCCTTGTCACGATGATTCCTGGCCCTGTCCGCACGGTGGTGCTTGCGTCGATCGTCACGGCGGCGGGCTATGCGCTGCTCAGTGTGGCGGCCTCGTGGTTGTCCTTGCCCCAGGGCTTGGCCTCGCCCCTGTTTCCGGCGGCGGGCTGGGCCTTGGCCTGTACCCTGGTGTGGGGCGTGCGCGCCTGGCCGGTCGTTGCGCTGACCAGCGCCGTGCTCACGCCGGTGCTGCATGGGTCGGCCCTGCAGCCTGGGGCCCAGGCGTGGGTCGTGTCGGCGATCGTGGGGCTGGGGGCGGGCTTGCAGGCTTGGGTCGGGGCCGCCCTGGTCCACCGGCGGCTCGGGCGCACGCCCGCGCTGGAGGCGCCCGGGGAGATCCTGCGCTTCATGGGACTGGCCGGGCCCGTGGCCTGTGTGGTCGGTGCCAGCGCTGGCACCTTGGCCCTGTCCCTCGTGCAGTCGCAGCCTTCGGCAACGTGGGCCTTGACGTGGTGGACCTGGTGGGGCGGTCACACCCTGGGGGTCTGGGTGACCGCGCCGGTGGTGCTGAGTTTCTTGGCGCAACCGGCCGAGGCTTGGCGGCCGCGGCGCTTGACGGTGGCCGTGCCGCTGGCAGCCGTCACGCTGATGATGGCGCTGGCCATCCATGAGGTGGTCCAGCAAGAGCGGCAACGCCGCGATGTGGCGGCCACGCGCGACGCCGCTTTGGCGGCCGACCGCGTGCAGCGTGAGTTTCAGCGCTATCTCGACGTGCTGGATGCGGTGCACGGCGTATTCGTCGCCTCCGACGGGGTCACGCGCAGCGAGTTTCGACGGGCCGCCGAGCCATGGCTGAGCCGTCTGGAGGGGGTGCAGGCCTTGGGCTGGCATCGCCGTGTGCGTGTGCAAGATCTGCCGGACTTCGAGGCGCAAGTCCGGGCCGAGGGCTTGACCGATTTCCGCGTGTTCAATCGCTCCGAGGGCGTGCCGCCGCCGGCCGACGAGGCCATGGTGATGCACTACATCGAACCGATGGCGCGCAATGCGGCGGCGCTCGGGGTCAATGTGCTGACCATCCCGGCGGCGGCCGCAGCCATCGAGCGCGCGCGCCGGCACAACCGCATCGTGGCCTCTGCGGGGTTTCGGCTCACGCAGGAGACGCACGACCAGGTCGGTGTGGTGCTCTATCGCCCGGTCTACGCAGGCGAGGCCCGATCGGCCGAGGAGCGGCTGCGCGCCACGCAAGGCGTGGTGTTCCTCACCTTGCGCATGGACGATGCGCTGCGCAGCGTGGCCAACCCTTTGGCCGAGCATCTGAGTCTATGCCTGGTGGACCGGGGACCTTCGGAGCCCGGGGCGCAGGCATTCGCGCCGCAGCGCCTGGCCGGGGCGGCCGGCTGCGACTCGGCTCAAGACCGTGCCGCCGGGCTGCGCGTGGTGGACGTTCCTTTTGACTTGGCTGGACGCCACTGGATGCTGCGGGTGCGCGTGGACGAAAGCCGCTTGCCGGGGGGCGCGCCGTGGAACCTTTGGGCCTTTGCGATGGCCATGCTGCTGGCGGCCACCATGCTGGGCGTGCTGTTGCTCACGCTCACCGGCCGCACCCGCCGTGTGGAGGCCGCGGTGCGCGAGCGCACCGCGCAGCTTCAACGGGAAATTGCCGAGCGCAGCAGCGCCGAGGCCGCCCTGCGCGAAAGCGAGCAGCGCCTGCGCAACATTTTCAACACGGTGCCCGCAGGCATCGTCTACACCGATTTGCAAGGCCGCATCATCCAGGCCAATCCGGGCTTTTGCCAGCTCACCGGCTACAGCGCCGAGGAGTTGAGCATGATGTCCACGGCGGATCTGACCGACCCTCAGGATCGCAGCGCCGATGCTCAGTTGTTGGAGCGCATGGCCCGTGGGGAGCTGCCGTTTTATCGCCGCACCAAGCGTTATGTCACGCGCGGCGGCCAGGTGCGCTGGGTGAGAGTGCAAGTGCGTCCGCTGTTCGATGCCGAAGGTCGGCCGTATCGCACCGTCGGGGTGGTCGAAGACATCAGCGAGCGTTTGCGCTTGGAGGAGGCCGAGCGCGCCCGGAAACTGGCCGAAGCCGCCAACCGGGCCAAGAGCGACTTCCTCTCGCGCATGAGCCATGAGCTGCGCACGCCGCTGAACGCCATGCTGGGCTTTGCGCAGTTGTTGGGTCTGGAAGGCGCGTCGGCTTTGACTGGACCGCAGCGCGAGTGGCTGGCGCAGATCCAAAAAGCCGGCTGGCACTTGCTGGACATGATCAACGATGTGCTCGATCTTTCGCGCATCGATCTGGGTACGATCAAGCTACACACCGAGGCTTTGCCGCTGCACAAGCTCTTGAAGGAGTCCGTGGCGCTGGTGCAGGCCGAGGCCGTGCAGCGCGGCGTGCACATCGTGTTCGACGAGGATCACCTGCGCGGCTTGGCCGTGATGGGCGATGCCACACGGGTCAAGCAAATCCTTACCAACTTGCTGAGCAATGCGGTGAAGTACAACCGTGAGGGCGGGCGGGTGTGGATCGAAGCCAGCGAACGGTCTCGGCCGGAGCATCCCGGCGGCGCGGCGGTGGCCATCCACATTCGCGACACCGGCATGGGCATGAGTCAGGAACAACTGGCCCATCTCTTCGAGCCCTTCAACCGCTTGGGCCGGGAGCATACCGGTGCGCCGGGCACCGGCATTGGCCTGGTGATCAGCCGGCGGCTGGCCGAGGGCATGGGCGGGCAGCTGCATGCGCACTCGGTCGAAGGCGAAGGCTCCACCTTCACCTTGGAGCTGCCCAGCGCCGCGGCCGCCCCGAGCGGGGTGTCTGGTTTTGGTGAACTCGGACCGGCCATGCCCTCATATGGCCTCAGCCGGGTGCACTACATCGAAGACAACGAGATCAACGCCGAGGTGATGCGCGGCGTGTTGGCCCAGCGGCCGCAGATCGAGCTGAGTGTTTCGGGCACTGGTGCCGAGGGCCTGGCCAGGATACGCGCGCAGCGGCCCGATCTGGTCTTGCTCGATCTGCATCTGCCCGACATGCACGGCCTGGAAGTGCTGCAACAATTGCGCAGCGACCCGCACACGGCCCAGGTGCCGGTGGTGGTGGTCTCGGCCGATGCCGTGCAAGACCAGATCGAGTCGTTGCTGCGTGCCGGGGCGCAGCGCTACCTCGTCAAGCCGGTGGACGTGCGCGAGGTGCTGCGCCTGGTCGATGAGCTGCTGGCCGCGCGCCAGGCGCGGCCGGCTTGACATCAACCGAACAACCAGCGCACCGCGCCCAGCGTGACGATGGGGAAGAACAGCAGCAGCGCCACGCGCAAGAAGTCGCTGACGAGGAAGGGCACCACGCCGCGGTAGGTCTCGCTCATCGGCACGTCTTTGCACACGCTGTTGACCACGTAAACGTTCAGGCCCACCGGCGGCGTGATCAGGCCGATCTGCACGATCATCAGCACCAACACGCCGAACCAGATGGCTTTTTCCTGCGGGTCCAGACCGAACAGATCCAGGCCCATGATGGCCGGGAAGACCACCGGGATGGTCAGCAGCAGCATCGACAGCTCGTCCATCACGCAGCACAGCACCACGTAGAAGGCCAGCAGCGTGGCCACGATGGCCAGCGGCGGCACGTCCAGATGGGCAACCCAATCGGCCAGGTTGGCCGGCAGCTGGGTCAGCGCCAGGGCCGAGTTCATCATGTCGGCGCCCAGGAAGATCATGAACACCATGGCCGAGGTCTCGGCCGTGCCGAGGAAGGAGCGCTTGATGCCTTCGAGCGTGAGCTCGCGCGAGGCCAGGCCTGCGATGAAGGTGCTCACCGCCCCCACGGCCGCGCCCTCGGTCGGCGTGAAAAGGCCGCCGTAAATGCCCCCGAAGACCACGATGAAGATCGTGGCGATCGGCCACACCGCCAGCAGCGCTTTCCAACGCTGTGCCCAGGGCATGGGTTCGGAGGTTGTGGCCAGATCGGGACGCACCCGGCAGTACAGCGCGATCACCACCAAGTAACCGGCCACTGCGATCAGCCCGGGCACGAAGGCCGCGGCGAACAACTTGGCGATGTTCTGCTCGGTGAGGATGGCATACACCACCAGGGGCACCGAAGGCGGAATCAGAATGCCCAGCGAGCCCCCGGTGGCCAGCACACCGGTGGACAGGCGGCCCGAGTAGCCGTGCGACTTCATCTCCGGATAGGCCACCTGGCCGATGGTGGCCGTGGTGGCCACCGACGAGCCGCATACCGCGCCAAAGCCGGCAGCGGCCATGATCGCTGCCATGCCCAGACCGCCCTTGATATGGCCGATGAAGGCTGCCGCGGCCTTGAACAGCGCACGCGACAACCCGCCTTGGGTGGCGAACTGGCCCATCAGCAGGAACAGCGGGATCACCGACAGGTCATAGACCGTCAGGCGCGCCACGGCCGAACCCTTGAGCAGGTTGAGCAGGGCCAGCTCGTTGGTCATGACCCAATAGCCCACCGCACCGGGAATGAACATCGCTGCGGCAATCGGGATGCGCAGGGCCATGAGGCCCAGCATCGCGGCGAACATCACCAAGCCGATCGTCGTGGCACTCATGCGGTGGCCTCCGATTCACGACCGAGAACATGCATGGCGGCCTGATACAGCGCGATCAGCGCCGTCAAGGCGAAACCCGGCGCCAGCACGGCATAGACGATCCACATCGGCAATCCCATGATCATCGAGGTCTCGCCAGCGTCCTTCACCGAGACGGCGCCTTCGCCGGTGCGCCAAGCCAGCAGGCTCACCATCGTGGCCAGCAAGACCGCGCCGATGGCATCGAGGATCTGGCGGCTGCGTGCCGAGGCTTTGAGCGTGAAGAAGTCGACGATGATGTTGCCGCCGTGCAGTTGGCACCAAGGCAGGCACAGCGAAATGGCCAGCGCGATGCCGAACTGGGTGAGTTCCACATCGCCCTGGATGGGGGTGGACCATAGCGTGCGGCTGAGGATGCTGGCCACCGTCATGCAGCCCACCAAGGCTGCGATCAGGCCGCCGATCAGCGCAAAGACCATGGCGGTCCAGCGTAGCAGGTGATACATGCGAAGGGCTCCAAAAAAGGGCGGGCGCGCCGCATGGCGCGTCCGCCCTGGGATACGGCCTGGCCAGGAATTGTGCGGCCAGATCCTTGCGGTGCGTGACAGGATTACTTCTGATGCTTGGCAAGCATCGCGCGGGCATCGTCCAGCATCTGCTTGCCCGGCAGACCGGCTTTGTCCATGGCGGCCACCCAGTCGTCATACAGGGGCGCGGAGGCCTTGATCCAATGATCCACCTCCTCGGCCGGCAGCGTGTAGAAAGTGTTGCCGCGCTCCTCGGCGGGCTTGCGACCAGGGGCGCGGGCGGCATCCCAGGTCTTGCCGGCGGATGCCGACAGCACCGCGCCGCTGTTGCGGTCGATCACGGCCTTCAGGTCTGCGGGCAGGCCGTTGTACTTGGCCAGGTTCATCGCCAGCACGAAGACCGAGGTGTACAGCGCCGGGCGATTGTCCGGCGTCTCGGTGTGGAATTTCACCATCTCGTGCAGGCGCACCGAGGGGATGACTTCCCAAGGCAGCACGAAGCCATCGATCACGCCCTTGTTCACCGCCTCGGCCACGGCCGGCAGCGGCATGCCCACGGGCGAGGCGCCCAGGCTGGCCAGCAAGCGGTTGGTCTGGCGGGTGGGCGCGCGCATCTTCAGGCCCTTGAAGTCGGCCAGGGTCTTGATCTGCTTGTCGCGGGTGTGCACATAGCCTGGCTCATGCACCGCGAACATCAGCGGCTTGACGCTGGCGAACTCCTTCTGCGCGTACTTCTCGTAGAACTCCCAGGCCGCCTTGGAGCCGGCCTCGGCCGAACGGATCATGAAGGGCAGCTCGAAGACCTCCATGATCGGGAAGCGGCCAGCGGTGTAGCCAGGCAGCGTGAAGGCGATGTCGACCACGCCGTCGCGGGCTTGGTCGATCAGTTGCGCTGGGGTCCCGCCCAGCTGCATGGCCGGGAAGATCTGGCACTTGAGCCGATGGTTGGAATCGGCGGCGATCTTGTCGCACCACGGCTGCAGCACCTTGGTGGGCGGCATGGCCTGGGCAGGCCAAAAGTGGTGTACTCGCAGGGTCACGTCCTGGGCCTGGGCGGCCAGGCTGCAGGCGGCGGCCAGGGCCAACGCGCAGGTTTTCAGCAGCAGTTTCATCGACAGTCTCCTTCATCTTGGAAAGCATGTGGGGGGCAGGATCCCGCCTCAGCGATGCGGCACGGCCGGCAGCACCGTTCCCGCGCAGTCGGAGAACCCGATGCTGCGCCAGCCTTCGCGTTGGCAACGTGCCCGCAAGACCACAGTATCCCCATCTTCGAGGAAAGTGCGAGTCTCTCCGTTCGTTAATCGCACCGGATTTTTCCCACCGCACGTAAGTTCGAGTAGCGAACCGCCCTGATCCTCTCCAGGACCGGACTGGGTGCCCGAACCCAGCAAGTCGCCGCTTTGCAGGTTGCAGCCGTTGATGCTGTGGTGGGCGATCATTTGGCCCACGGTCCAATAGGCATCACGGAAGTTCGATGCCATCAGCCGCTCGGGAGGCTGGCCGTCTTCGCGCATGCGGGCCGTCTGCAGCCACACTTCCAAGTGGATGTCGATGGCGCCGCGCTGGCGGGTGTGGGCCGAATCCAGGTAGGGCAAGGGCTGCGGGTCGCCTTCGGGGCGGCTCCAGGCGCTGCGGAACGGTTCGAGCGCCTCCATCGTGACGATCCACGGCGAGATCGTGGTGGCGAAGTTCTTCGACAGGAAAGGGCCCAGCGGCTGATACTCCCAAGCCTGGATGTCGCGCGCGGACCAGTCGTTGAGCAGCACCAAGCCGAAGGCGTGGTCTTCGGCCTGCTCGATCGACAGGGGCTCACCCAGGGCGTTGCCCGGGCCGATGAAGACGCCCAGCTCCAGCTCGTAGTCCAGGCGCTGGCAGGGGCCAAGCTGCGGGGCCGCAGCCGTGGGGGGCTTGAGCTGGCCCAGTGGGCGGTGAAAGCGTTGGCCGCTCACGCCGATCGAGGAGGTGCGGCCGTGGTAGGCGATGGGCACCCATTTGTAGTTGGGCAGCAGCGGGTTGTCGGGCCGAAAGAGTCGGCCCACCGCGGTGGCGTGGTGGATGCCGGTGTAGAAGTCGGTGTAGCCCTCGATGCGGCAGGGCAGGGCGTACTCGGCCTGGGCCTGCGGCACCAGGCAGCTCGACAGCGCGGCTTGTTGCGCACTGCCGCGACGCAGGCCCTGCGACAGCGCGCGGCGCAGCGCCACACGCACGCTGCGGCCGGCGGCCATCAAGGCATTGAGGCGGCCCTGCTCGCAGGCGGCCAGCGCTGCGCTGACAGGCGCAGGCAGCAGGCCGCAGCGGCTGGCGGCGGCCAAGTCGACGATCTGGTCGCCGATGGCCACTCCGACACGCCACGGCTCTTGGCTGCCGATGCGGCGGAACCGGGCCAGCGGCAGGTTCTGGATCGGAAAGTCGGTGCTCGCATCGTTGGCCGTCTCGACCCAGGACTGCAGGGCCGGGTCGTGGGTTTCGTCCAGCTGAGAGCTCATGCGCGCGCTCCTCGGAAGTGGTCTTTCAAGCCTTGCCAGCACTGGGCATAGGCAGTGTCGAGCGTGCCGCTGTTCATGGCGTATTCGGTGGGCACGAAGCGGTAGCGGCTTTCGAACATGAAGGCCAGGGTGTTGTCCAGCTTGTGCGGCACCAGCGGCGCGGTGCTGGCTTTCTCGAAGGCCTCGGTGTCCGGGCCATGGGGCACCATGCAGTTGTGCAGCGAGGCACCGCCGGGCTTGAAGCCCTCGGGCTTGGCGTCGTATTGGCCATAGACCAGGCCCATGAACTCGCTCATCAGGTTGCGGTGGTACCAGGGCGGACGGAAGGTGTCCTCGGCCACCATCCAGCGCGGCGGGAAGATCACGAAGTCGCAGTTGGCCGTGCCCGGGGTGTCCGACGGCGAGGTCAGCACGGTGAAGATCGACGGGTCGGGATGGTCGTAGCTGATCGAGCCGATGGTCATGAAGTGCGCGGTGTCGTATTTGAACGGCACCAAATTGCCGTGCCAGGCCACGACGTTGAAGGGCGTGTGGTCTTGCACCGCGCGCCACAGCCGCCCGCCGAACTTTTTGATCAGTTCATAGTCGCCGCGGCCGTCTTCCCAGGCCGCCACCGGGGTGAGGAAGTCGCGCGCATTGGCCAGCCCGTTGGAGCCGATGGGGCCCAGCTCCGGCAGCCGAAAGAAGGCGCCGTAGTTTTCGCACACATAGCCGCGCGAGGGGCCGTCGGGCAGCTCGACTTTGAAGGCCATGCCACGCGGCACCAGGGCGATCTCACCGGGGCGGGCTTCGAGCACGCCCAATTCGGTGACCAGGCGCAGTCGGCCCTGCTGGGGCACGAAGAGCATCTCGCCGTCGGCGTTGATGAGGGCGCGGCGGCCCATCGAGCGGCTGGCCAGGTAGACATGCGCGGCCATGCCGCATTGCGCGTCGGCATCGCCGTTGGCCACGATGGTGCGTAGGCCGTCGACGAAGTCGAGCGCGGCTTCGGGCAGCGGAAAGGGGTTCCAGCGCAGCGGCTCGGGTGGCGCGGCCACGCCGCCGGCAGCGCCCGTAGTCCAGTAGGGCTGCTCGTAGGGCCGGTAGGCGCCGGTCACCACCGAGGGCTGGCGGCGGTACATCCAGGTGCGCCGGTTGGCGGCACGCGGCGCGGTGAAGGCGGTGCCGGAGATCAGCTCGGCATACAGGTCGAAGGGCGCGCGCTGCGGGCTGTTGCGCCCGATGGGCAGCGCACCGGGGATCGCTTCGGTGGCGAATTCGTTGCCGAAGCCGCTGAGGTAAGACAGGGGGGCGTCGTTCATGGGCATCATCCTGCGCTGTGGGTCGAGGAAAGTACGCTGTGGCGTGCGGCCTGCAGGGCTTGGCGCAGCACGTCGGTGTGGCCGATGTGGTTGGCCAGCAGCAGCACGAGCTTGGCGTTGAGTTCGTGGCTTTGCGCGGTGCTGAGATCGCGGTGCGCCTCGATCAAGGCTTGGTAGAAGTCGTCGGGCGCCTCGAAATTCGGGGTGGTGATGAGGGACATGGTGTTGCGCCTCCTCAATGCAGGGCCAGCGCGCGGCGTAACGCGGCGCGCACCGACGCGCTGGAGGGCTCGCGCCAACGGGCGCACACATGCTGGTCGGGGCGCAGCAGGTACACGGTGCCGGCACGGCCGTCGTAGCGCCGTGCCAGCAAGCCCTCGGTATCGATCAGGCAGCGCGCGCCTTCGATGCGGCGCACGGTGTCGCTCACCAGCAGCAGGTCCAGCTCGGCCAGGCCTGCGGCGGCATCGCGCACTGCGGCCAGGCGCTGCGGCGCATCGGGTGCGTCGAACACGAGGGCGGCAAAGCGCGAGCCATGGAGCTGGCGCAGCAGCCACGTGGGGCGGCCGTCCACGGTCACCGCCGCGTCGGTGGCCGGCGCCCCAGGCACCATGTGGCCCTCGAAGGGGTCGGCATCGGGGGTGTTCAGCGGCGAGTTCCGCAGCGTGGCCGGCACCGACAAGCGCCCGCTGTTGACCAGGCGGCGCGCGAACGCATGGTCTTTGGCCAGGTCGAGCACGGCGTCGCGGAACAGACGGCTGACCTCGCTCTTGGGTGTGATGAAGTCGGTGGCGCGCGTGGAGTGGCCAATGTTCTCGTCGGCCGCATATTCGCGCTCGGTGCCGTAGCTGTCGAGCAGGGCCTCGCCGGCTTGGCCCCGCAGCACGGCTGCCAGCTTCCAGGCCAGGTTCTCGGCGTCTTGCACCCCGGAGTTGGCGCCGCGTGCACCGAAGGGCGAGACCAGATGGGCCGCGTCGCCGGCGAAGATCACCCGCCCGTGGCGGAAGCGGTCCATGCGCGAGCAGGAAAAGGTGTATACGCTGACCCATTCCAACTCGAAGGGCACGTTCGGGCCGAGCAGCGCCTTGACCAACGGGATCACGTTCTCAGGCTGCTTGGCCGCTTCGGGGTCGGCCTCCCAACCGAGTTGGAAGTCGATGCGCCAGACATCATCGGGCTGGCGGTGCAGCAGCACGCTGCGGTTCGGATGGAAGGGCGGGTCGAACCAGAACCAGCGCTCGGGCGGGAAGTCTGCGTGCATCTTCACATCGGCGATCAGGAAGCGATCATGGAAGACCCGTCCATGGCTTTCCTGCCCGATCATGTGGCGCACCGGCGAGCGCGAGCCGTCGCAGGCGATCAGATAGTCGGCGTGCAGGGTGTAGGGGCCTTCGGGCGTGTCCACGGTCACGATCACGTGGTCGCCGTGCGGCTGCACGGCGGTGACCGCATGCCTCCAGCGCAGCTCGATCAAGGGCAGCTCGGCGATGCGCTCGGCCAGGTAGCCCTCCACGTAGTACTGCTGCAGGTTGATGAAGGCCGGGCGCTCGTGGCCCGATTCGGGCAGCAGATCGAAGGCATAGAGTTGTTCATTGCGGAAGAAGACCTTGCCCACGTTCCACGAGACGCCTTTGGCCACCATGCGGTCGCCGCAACCCAGGCGGTCGAAGATTTCCAGCGTGCGTTTGGCAAAGCAGATCGCGCGCGAGCCCACGGACAGCTTGTGGTCGGCGTCCAGCAGCACCACGCGCACCCCCTGCTGCGCCAGGTCGATGGCCAGGCTCATGCCCACCGGGCCGGCGCCCACCACCACCACCGGGTGACGCACCACCGTGCCGGCGTCCTGGTCGGCGCAGCGCTCGTAATCGAAGCTCACCGTTTGGTAGTCGATGCCCTCGCCACGGGCGCGGGCCAAGTCACGAAGCTTCATGACTCCAGCGCCTCCCACATCTGTCGGTCGCGCTCGGCCGTCCAAATGCGCGGGTCGGGGTACTGCGTCACTTCGTCATAGCAGCGCGTGACATCGAAGGGCATGCAGTGATCGAAGATCACCCAGTGGCCATACTTGGGCTTGAGTTTGGCGTAGGTGTCCTTGTAGATGGTTTTGAGATCCTTGCCGGCCTTCACGCCTTCTTGCACGCTGGCATACATGTCGGCGATGAAGCTGCGTGTGCCCGACAGGGCCGCTTGCACCTGTTCAGGGGTGGTCAATGCCGCGCCGCGGCCGGGCACGAGCTTTTCGGGCCCGAGCGCGGCGATGCGGTCCAGCGTCTGCGGCCAGTCCTTGAAGTAGGCATCGCCGGCGTAGGGGGTGGCGTCGAACTCCACCAAGTCCCCGGAGAACAGGATGCGCTCTTGCGGCAGCCAGGCCACCGTGTCGCCCTTGGTGTGGCCGCGGCCCAGTTGCAGCAGTTGCACCTCCAGGCGCCCCAGCCAGATGGTCATGCGGCCGCTGAAGGCCAGCGTGGGCCAGGTCAGGCCCGGCGGCACGCTCTCCACATTGCGGAACAGGCGCGGGAAGCGGCCGATTTCGCTGGCTTTGTCCTGCTCGCCACGCTCGCGGATGAGCTCCAAGGTGTCGTGGCTGGCGATGATGTGTTCGGGCTGGTAGGCCGAGGCTCCCAGCACCCGCACGGCATGGTAGTGGGTCAGCACGACGTACTTGATCGGCTTGTCGGTGACTTCGCGGATGCGCCGAATCACGTCTTGTGCCATGGCCGGCGTGGCTTGGGTGTCGAGCACCATCACGGCATCGTCGCCGACGATCACACCGGTGTTGGGATCGCCCTCGGCGGTGTAGGCATAGGCATGCTCGGACAAGCGGGTGAAACTCACTTGCTTGTCCGCCAAGTCGGCTTGGCTGGCAAAGGCTTTCTGGCTCATGGAAGCTCCTGAGGGGTGGGGGACCCTGTTATACGTAAGCAAACAAATTTGACATGGCTGAACTTGGCTTG
>NZ_BCWK01000015.1:0-68721 GCF_001592165.1 Caldimonas taiwanensis NBRC 104434 | reverse complement strand
ATCGTAGTCAACTTGTTTGCTAATGTCTAATCAATTTGATAAGTACAAACCCTGAATCGCCATGACCCGTGGCGATAGAACCGTGGCGATAGAAAGAACTTAGACCGTGGATGACAACTCTGCGAGGGCCGAACGCGACCGGCGTGGCATTCAAAGCGTGGAGGTCGGAGGGCAGTTGCTGCGGGCCCTGGCCCATGCTGGGCGGGCGCTGCCGCTGAAGGAGCTGGCGCGCGAGGCCGGCATGAGCCCGGCCAAGGCGCATCCTTATCTGGTGAGCTTCGGCAAGATCGGGCTGATCGAGCAAGACGACGTCAGCGGTCACTATGGGCTAGGGCCCTTGGCGCTCCAATTGGGCCTGATTGCGCTGCAACAGGCCGATCCAGTGCGCATCGCCACGCCCCTGATCGCCGAGCTGGCGCAGCGCATCGGGCACACCGTGGCCGTGGCGGTGTGGGGCTCCCGGGGGCCCACCATCGTGCGCATCGAGGAGTCGCCAGCGGCCGTGCATGTGAACATGCGCCATGGCACCGTCGAGTCCCTGCCCGGAACCGCGTCGGGACGTCTGTTTTCGGCCTATCTGCCGGCCGAGGTGGTGCGCGCGGCCCTGGAGGAGGAGCGCGCACGCGAGCAGGTGCTGGGACTGCGCGCTCAGCCCGGCATGCCCGCGCCCCGGCCTTTGCCCCGCTGGGAGGACTTCGAGCCGACGTTGGCCGAGGTGCGCGCCCACGGCATGAGCCGCTCCGAAGGGGCGGTGATCCAGGGGGTGAGTGCCATGTCCGCGCCGGTGTTCGATCACGCCGGCCAGATGGTGATGGCCATCACCGCCATCGGGCCGTCCGGCGTGTTCGACACCCGCTGGGATGGCCCGCTCGCGCAGGCCCTGCGCGAATGCGCGCGCACGGTCTCGCAGCGCCTGGGGGCGCGCAGCTCTTAGCCACGGCGTTTACTTGGCGCCGCCGATCATCGCGCTGATCTGCTGCGCGGCGGCCAGCAGTTTGGGCAAGAAGCGCTCCAGCATCACCACCGGTGGGGTGCGGTGTTGCTGGCCGCTCACATTGATGGCCGCCACCACCTCACCGTTGCGGCCGCGGATCGGCGCGGCCAGCGACACCAGGCCCTCTTCCAATTCTTCGGCCACCAGCGCCCAGCCTTGCACGCGCACTTGCTCGATCAAGGCACGCAGGCGGGTCGGATCGGTTTCGGTTTTGGGCGTGCGTTTGAGCAATTCGCTGGCGGCCAGGCGGCCGTCCAGCTCCGCGTCGGGCAGCCCGGCCAGCAACACCCGCCCCATCGAGGTGCAGTAGGCTGGCAGGCGGCTGCCCACGCCCAGGTTGATGGCCATGATCTTGTGCGTGGGCACGCGCAGCACGTAGACGATGTCCGTGTCGTCCAGGACGGCGGCCGAGCAGGATTCCTTGATGTCGGCCACCAGGTCTTCCATCACCGGCTCGGCCAGGTTCCACAGGGGCAGCGAGCTCAGGTAGGCAAAACCCAGGTCGAGGATCTTGGGGGTCAGGCGAAACAGCCGTCCCTCGGCTTGCACATAGCCCAGGTGCTGCAGCGTCAGCAGGATGCGCCGCGCCCCGGCACGGGTCAGGCCGGCCCGCTCGGCCACTTCCGAAATGGTTTGCGCCGGCGCCTCGCCGCTGAAGGTGCGCACCACGGCCAGGCCGCGGGCAAAGGATTGCACATAGCTGTCGCCGGGCTGGATGCGCTGCGTCGGGCGCGAGCTTGAGTTCGGGCTCATGGTCGAGTACAGTGAGTGTTCATAAGAAGAACCATTGTTCAATATTAGAACACTTCCTGGTTTAGTCCATCATCTGTTCGATAGGCGTTCTATGATCAACAAGATCTGTGCCTCGGTCGAGGCCGCCCTGGCCGATGTGCGCGACGGCTCGACCGTGATGATCGGCGGTTTCGGCACCGCCGGCATCCCGGACCACTTGATCGAGGGTCTCATTGCCCAGGGGGCCCGGGATCTGACGGTGGTCAACAACAACGCGGGCAACGGCGACACCGGGCTGGCTGCATTGCTCAAGACCGGGCGGGTGAGAAAGATCATTTGCTCCTTTCCGCGCCAGGTCGATTCGTATGTGTTCGACGAGCTCTACCGCAGCGGCAAGATCGAGCTCGAATTGGTGCCGCAGGGCAATTTGGCCGAGCGCATCCGCGCCGCCGGCGCAGGCATAGGCGCGTTCTACACCCCCACGGGGTATGGCACCGAGCTGGCCCGCGGCAAGGAAACCCGCGAAATCAACGGCCGGCACTATGTGCTGGAGTATCCCATCCATGCGGATGTGGCTTTGATCAAAGCCGAGCGGGCCGACCGCTGGGGCAATCTCGTGTACCGCAAGACCGCGCGCAACTTCGGGCCGATCATGGCCATGGCCGCCAAGTGTACGGTGGTGGAGGTGCCCGAGATCGTCGAGCTCGGTGCGCTCGATCCGGAGGCGGTCGTCACCCCGGGCATCTTCGTGCACCGTGTGGTGCGGGTGCCGCGCCGCATCACCCAGGCCGGCGGTTTCAAGAAGGAGGCTGCGTGATGAAGAAATGGACCCGCGACGAGATGGCCCGGCGCGTGGCGATCGACATTCCCGATGGCGCCTACGTCAACCTGGGCATTGGGCTGCCCACGCTGGTGGCCAATCACATTCCGCCCGATCGTGAAGTGGTGCTGCACAGCGAAAACGGCGTGCTGGGCATGGGCCCGGCGCCGGCGGCCGGCGAAGAAGACTATGACTTGATCAACGCCGGCAAACAGCCGGTGACGCTGCTGCCCGGCGGTTGCTATTTCCACCATGCCGACAGCTTCGGCATGATGCGCGGCGGCCATCTGGACGTGTGCGTGTTGGGGGCGTTCCAGGTGTCGGCCAAGGGGGATCTGGCCAACTGGCATACCGGGGCAGCGGATGCGATTCCCGCGGTGGGCGGGGCGATGGACTTGGCCATCGGCGCCAAGAAGACCTACGTGATGATGGAGCACCTCACCAAGACCGGGCAGAGCAAGCTGGTGCCACAGTGCACCTACCCGTTGACCGGCGTGGGCTGTGTCAGTCGGGTCTATACCGACTTGGCCGTCATCGATCTGACGCCCGATGGTGCCCAGGTGATCGACATGGTCGAGGGCCTGGCCTTCGAAGAGCTCCAGGCGCTGACGGCCATTGCGCTGCGGCGCGCCTGATCGCGCCCCCCTTTACCCGAACGAAAGAGACCTTCCACCATGACGCAAGCCTTCATCTGCGACGCCATCCGCACTCCCTTCGGCCGCTACGGCGGGTCCTTGTCGTCGGTGCGCACCGACGATCTGGCGGCCGTGCCGATCAAGGCGTTGATGGAACGCAACCCTCGCGTGGATTGGGCGGCCGTCACCGATGTGATCTTGGGCTGCGCCAACCAAGCCGGCGAGGACAACCGCAATGTCGCGCGCATGGCCGCCTTGCTGGCGGGCCTGCCCTTGGATGTGCCGGGCAGCACGGTCAACCGCTTGTGCGGCTCGGGTTTGGATGCCGTGGGCACGGCCGCCCGGGCGATTCGCAGTGGGGAGGCCGGCTTGATGATTGCCGGCGGCGTCGAGAGCATGAGCCGCGCCCCCTTCGTGATGCCCAAGGCGGAAAGCGCGTTCTCGCGCAACAACGCGGTCTACGACACGACCATCGGATGGCGCTTCATCAACCCGCTGATGAAGGCGCAGTACGGCGTGGACTCCATGCCGGAGACCGCCGAGAACGTGGCCACCGATTGGAAGATCAGCCGCGAAGACCAGGACAAGATGGCGCTGGCCTCGCAGCTCAAGGCGGTGGCTGCGCAGCAGGCCGGATTTTTCGAGGCCGAGATCACGCCAGTGAGCATTCCCCAGAAGAAAGGCGAGCCCCTGGTCGTCAGTCGTGATGAACATCCGCGCGAAACCTCGCTGGAGGCCTTGGCCAAGCTCAAGGGGGTGGTGCGTCCTGATGGCACCGTCACCGCGGGCAATGCCTCGGGCGTGAACGATGGCGCCTGTGCGCTGTTGTTGGCCGACGAGGCCAGCGCCGCAAAGCATGGCCTCACGCCCAAGGCGCGTGTGGTGGGCATGGCCACGGCCGGCGTGCCGCCGCGGGTGATGGGCATTGGCCCGGCGCCGGCCACCCGCAAGGTGCTGGCGCTGACCGGGTTGTCGCTGGACCAGATGGACGTGATCGAACTCAACGAAGCCTTCGCTGCCCAGGCGTTGGCGGTGTTGCGTGAGCTGGGGCTGAAAGACGACGACCCGCGCGTCAATCCCAATGGCGGGGCGATCGCGCTGGGGCATCCGTTGGGGGCCTCGGGGGCGCGGCTGGCCACCACCGCAGTGAATCAACTCCACCGCATCAAAGGCCGCTATGCCCTGTGCACGATGTGCATCGGCGTGGGGCAGGGCATTGCGGTGATCCTGGAGCGTGTGTGATCAGTCCGCAGCGCTGAATTCCGCCAGTTCTTCGGCGTAGTCGTAGAGCGCGCCCAGGATGCGCTGGCCGCGTTCGTCATCGTCGGCCAGGGCTTCGCCCAGGGCGTCGATGCGTTCGAAGTATTGGGCCAGCGTCGGCCAACCGTCCTGGCCCGCATGCAGCCGGGCATGGCAATGTTGGCGCCAGCGCGCTTGTTCGGCAGGGCTGAGCGTGTGCGGGAAGTTGCGCGCCCGGTAGCGGAACACGAGTTCGTCCAGGCGCTCGTCATCGAAGCCAGGCAGACGCTCGGCCAGCGCTTCGGGCTCGGTGGCGCGTACCCGCTGCAGGCGGCGGCGGTCTTCGCTGCCGATGAAGCCGCCGTAGAGATCTTCGTCCACGTCCACCGGGCCCGGCGCTTCAGGCCGTGCGAACACTTCGGGCCACAGGCCGGCGAGCGTGGCGCCGTGGCGTGCGGCGGTTTCGGCATGGCGCAGCGCTTGGTCGATGTCGATGCGCCAACGTTCGAGCACCGGTGGCGTCAGTGTCTTGAGATTGCCGATCACGATGGGGCAGCGGTTGAGGTGGAGGGTCTTGATCGGCAAACGCTGCACGCCGGCGGGCAAGTCTTCGCTGCGGCTGAACAGGCGCTGGCGCACCTGCGCGCTGCTGAGCTCGAACAGCTCGGCCGGGTCTTGGGCCAGATCCCAGACGATGATCTCGTTCTTGTGCAAGGGGTGCGGCGCCAGCGGCCAGACGATGGCCAAATAGCCGCGCTCGGCACCATACATGCCCGACAGATGCACGAACGGGCGTCCCACGCCGATTTCGGCCAATACGGCGTCTTTCTTGCGCAACTTCAGACAAAAGTCCCATAGCCGCGGCTGACGGGCGCGAATCAAGCGCGCCAGCGCGATGGTGGCGCGCACGTCCGATAGCGCATCGTGGGCGCACTGGTGTGCCAGACCGTTGGCCGCGCTCAGATGTTCGAGTCGCAAGCTGACCCGGCCGTCGTCGAGGGTGGGCCACTCGATGCCTTCGGGGCGCAGGGCCCAGGTGGCACGCACCACGTCCAGCAGGTCCCAGCGGCTGCAGTCGTTCTGCCACTCGCGCGCGTAGGGATCGATCAGATTGCGCCAAAACAGAAAGCGCGTGACTTCGTCGTCGAAGCGCAAGGTGTTGTAGCCCACGCCCACGGTGCCGGGACGGGCCAGTTCGGCCTCCACCGCGGCCGCAAAGGCATGTTCGGGCAAGCCGTGCTGTCGGCAGTGCTGCGGCACGATGCCCGTGAGCAAGCAGGATTCGGGGTCGGGCAGGTAGTCCGGGCTGGGTTGGCAGTACAGCATCACCGGTTCGCCCACCTCGTTCAAGTCGGCATCGGTGCGGATGCCGGCGAATTGGGCGGGGCGGTCTCGGCGGGGCACGCGGCCGAAGGTCTCGTAGTCGTGCCAGAAAAAAGATAGATCCGTCATGAGGCCCGACCATACCCGATCATCCGGTCGGGCCTGCGCATCAGATCGACCCGAGAAACTCTCGCACGGCTTGTTCGAAGGCCTGGGGCTGCTCCAACACGCTGATGTGCGAGGCTTCCTCGAGCACCACCAGCTTGGCGCCTGGACGAGCTTGCACGATGGCTTCGGCCATTGCCACCGGGGTGCCTTGATCCCGCGCCCCGGCGATCACAAGCACCGGGCAGGCGATGGACGGCAGCGCCTTGCGCCAATCGACCTGCGAGACCGCATGGCAGCACGCGACATAGCCCTGTGGATCGGTGCGCAGCAAGGTGGCGCGCGCGGCGGCTTCCACCTCGGGGTGTGCGGCGCGGAATCCCTCATGGAAGTAGCGGCCCATCACCATCTCGGCAATGGCCTCCAGACCCTGGGCTTGCACGGTGGCGATGCGCTGGGCCCACGAGGCCCGGGCCGCCTCGGGATACCAGGCCGTGGAATTGGCGATCACCAAAGCGCGCACCAGTTCGGGGTGGCCGGCGGCCAAACCCTGTCCCACCATGCCCCCCATCGACAGGCCGACCCACACCACCGGGCCACGGCCCCATTCGCGCACCACGCGCGCGGCATCGGCCACCAAATCGTCCATCGCATAAGGCCCAGGCGGGCAAGCCGACTGGCCATGGCCACGGTGGTCGTAGCGCAGCACTTCACAGCCGTGCTCGGCCAGGGAGCGGGCCAGGGCATCCCACATGTGCACGTCCATGCCCAGCGCATGGCTGAGCACCACGGGCGTGCCGCGGCCCTGCCGCAAGACATGCAACTCGGGCGTGCTGAAGGTGCGGTGCTGACTCACCCGGTGCGCGGGGTCCAGCGGGCGAGGCTCCAGGCTCACGCCCATCTGACGCAGCACATCGACGGCGAGCTTGAACGCGGTATTGGCCGCCGGCACCCCGCAGTAGATGGCCGATTGCAGCAAGGTCTCTTTGATCTCGTCCAGCGCCAGCCCGCCGGCCACGGCCGCGCGCAAATGCAGCTCGAACTCTTCCCAGCGGCCTTGGGCGATCGTCATGCCCAGCACCAGCAAGCGGCGCGTGCGAGGGTCCAGACCGGGGCGGCCCCAGATCTCGTGCCAGGCGTAGCGGGTGATCAGCGATTGGAAGTCGGCATTGAAAGCATTGGCTTGAGCGAGGGAGCGATCGACCCAGGCATCGCCGAGCACGGCACGGCGGTTGCGCAGACCATGGTCGAAGGCATCGGTATGGTCGTGACCGGTGGGGGTATCCATCATCAGGCGTCGGTGTTCAAAAGGGTCGGGGGGCGCGTTGTAGGCGTTGAGCTTGGGCCTCCAGGCTGTCGAGCTGCTCCAGCGCAATGCGTGCGGCCGGCTCGGCGGCTTGGTCGATGTCGAACAGCGGGTCGATGCGGTCGCGCAGGCCGCTCAGGGCCGCATCTTGGGCCAGGGCTTCCAGCGTGAGGTCGCGCAGAGGGCGCTTGGAGGCCAGGGCCCGTTGCGTGAGGCTTTCCATCAGGGCGTGGGCCGCGGCCTTGCCCATGGAGGTCGCCAGCAGCATCGAGACGGACTCGGCATGCACCAGGCCTTGCAAGGCCTCGATGTTGGCACGCATGCGCTCGGGATCGATGATGAGCCCTTCGGCGGCCTCGGCCAGCGCGGCCAGCGCGCCATGGGCGCTGAGGAACAGCCCCGCCCATTCGGCCAACTCGGCTTGCCAATTGCCCAGCCCCCGCTCGTGCTCTTGTGTCATGCTGGCCAGCAAGGCCGCCACCCGTTGCGGCGCGCGCGTGGCCGCCGCCAAGGCGGCCATGCTGGAGACCGGGTTGCGCTTGTGCGGCATGGCCGAAGATCCGCCGCGTCCGCTGCCCGAGGGTTCGGCCAATTCACCGATCTCGCCTTGGGCCATCAGCGAGAGATCGCGCGCGATCTTCCCCAGGCTGCCGCACAGCACGCCGAGCTCCGCGCCCAGCGCCACCCATTCGTCACGCTGGGTGTGCCAAGCCAGCGAAGACCAGGGCAAACCCAGCGCTTGCGCCATGCGCCGCGCCACCGCGGGGCCTTGCGGCCCCATGGCCGACAGCGTGCCCACGGCCCCGCCGAGTTGCAGCCGCAGCGCACGGGCGGCCGCCTCGCGCAGCCGCTGTTGGGCGCGCAACAGCGGCGCCACCCAGCCCGTCAGCTTGTAGCCCAGGGTCACGACCTGGGCCGGCTGCATCAGAGTGCGGGCGAGCACCGGGCTGCGCGCGTGCGTGCGGGCGCGGCTCAGCAAGGCGCCGATCAAGCGCGCAAGGTCGCGATCGATGGCGCCCAGCGCACGGCGGGTCACCAGCACCATGCCGGTGTCGATCACGTCTTGACTGGTGCTGCCCCAGTGCACATAGGCAGCGGCGGCCTTGTCGAACAGGGCCACCGTTTCGGTCAGCTTCTTCACCAGCGGGATGGCCAAGCTGCCGCTGCGACGGCCGTCGGCGATGAGCCCGGGCAAATCGTACAGGTCGGCTTTGCACACGCTGGCGATCGCTTGCGCGCAAGCCATGGGCATCAAGCCCTCCTCGGCCTGCGCGCGAGCCAGCGCGGCTTCGAAATCCATCATGGCTTGAATCACCGAGGACTCGCCAAAGAGCTCGAGCATCTCGGTGGTGGACAAAAAGCCTTCGAAGAGGACCGTGGACATGAGGTGAGGGCCGTCGCAGCGGCCGTGCGCGGCACGACGGCAGGGGTTTAGAGATTTTCAATCAGGGCGATAGTCGCACTGTTGGTTGTTGAACGAACAACGACAGGCAATCTAGGCTATATTGCCGCGCAGAACAAGCCTTCCGTGCCGAAGGATGCGGTGATCGATCCTTGTGTGCGGCAAGCGCGCGATGTGTGGTCATCAGAAAGGGGCAACGATGTCGCTCACAGCCATGTCCGGGCCTGAGTTTCAAGTGCAAAAGCGCGATTTCATCGCGGGGCTGGAAAAGGGCTTGGCGGTGATCGAGGCTTTCGATCAAGAGCAGTCACGCCTGTCGATGACCGAAGTGGCTCAGCGCACCGGCTTGACCCGTGCGGCGGCGCGGCGCTATCTGCTGACGCTGACCCACCTGGGCTATGTGGCCTACGACGGGCGCATGTTCTCCATCACGCCCAAGGTGCTGCGCCTGGGCCAGTCCTACATCCATTCGGCCCGACTGCCGCGCATCGTGCATCCACAGTTGCACAAGCTGGCGCATGCGCTGCAAGAGGCGTCCTCCGCCGGGGTGCTGGATCGCAACGATGTCATCTGCATTGCGGCCACCACCGCCGGTCGGGTGGTGTCGGCCACGCTGCAGCCGGGCACGCGTGTGCCGGCCTACTGCACTGCCAATGGCCGCGTGTTGCTGGCGGCTTTGCCGCAGGAGAAGGTCGATGCCTGGCTGGACGAGCAGCGGCTCGAGCCGCTCACGCCGCACACCATCACGCACAAAGACCGGCTGCGCATCGAAATCGCCCGGGCCCGCGCCCAGGGCTTTGCCGCGGTCGATCAAGAACTGGAGCTGGGCCTGCGCACGCTGTCCGTGCCTTTGCGCAACCTGCGCGGCGATACGGTGGCGGCGATCAACGTCAGTGTGCATGCCGCACGCATGTCGATGAGCGAGCTGCAGGATCGCTGCCTGCCTGCCTTGCTGCAAGTGCAGGCCCAGGTGCGCAACTTGCTGTAGCCCGGGCCTGCCGGCTGTGGCGCCGCGCGGCGCCACGGGCCGCTCAGTGCTGCAGGATCTTCGAGAGGAACTCCCGCGCGCGCGGTGTGCGGCGTTCGGGCTGACCGAAGAAGTCGTCCTTGGCACAGTCTTCCAGAATGCGCCCCTGGTCCATGAAGATCACGCGGTGGCTGACCTTGCGCGCAAAGCCCATCTCGTGCGTGACGCACATCATGGTCATGCCTTCCTGTGCGAGTTGCACCATCACATCGAGCACCTCGCCCACCATCTCGGGGTCGAGCGCCGAGGTGGGTTCATCGAAGAGCATCACGATCGGGTCCATGCTCAGCGCTCGAGCAATGGCCACACGTTGCTGCTGCCCCCCCGAGAGCTGGCCGGGAAACTTGTCCTTGTGAGCCATCAGGCCCACGCGGTCGAGCATCTTCAAGCCACGCTCGCGCGCTTCGTCCTTGCTGCGACCCAAGACCTTGACCTGCGCCAGCGTGAGGTTGTCGGTCACCGACAGGTGCGGGAAGAGCTCGAAGTGCTGGAACACCATGCCCACGCGCGAGCGCAGCTTGGGCAGGTTGGTCTTGGGGTCGTTGACGGCCACCCCATCGACCAGGATCTCGCCTTTCTGGATGGGTTCCAGGGCATTGACAGTTTTGATCAGTGTGGACTTGCCCGAGCCTGATGGGCCGCAGACCACCACCACTTCGCCCTTGTTGACGGTGGTGGTGCAGTCGGTCAGCACTTGGAAGTTGCCGTACCACTTGCTGACGTTCTTGATTTCGATCATTGCCGACATGATGTCGTCTCTCCTGCAAAGGCATCGCGCTCAGCGCACGATGGCGATTTTCTTCTGAAGCCGCTTGACCCACTGCGACAGCGCAAAGCAGATCACGAAATACAGCACCGCCGCGGACAAATACGCTTCGACCGGGCGCCCCAGGTTCTTGCCCGCGGTCTCGAAGCCTTTGAGCATGTCATACGCGCCGATGGCGTAGACCAGCGAGGTGTCCTGGAACAGGATGATGGTTTGCGTCAGCAACACCGGCAGCATGTTGCGCAAGGCCTGCGGCAGGATCACGAAGCGCATGTTTTGGGCATAGGTCAAGCCCATGGCCTGGCCGGCGTAGACCTGCCCGCGTGGAATGGACTGAATCCCCGCCCGCATGATTTCCGAATAGTAGGCGGCCTCGAACAAGGTGAAAGTGATCACTGCCGACAGTTCGGCCCCGATGGGACGCCCCAGCACGAAAGGCATCAAGAGGAAAAACCACAGGATCACCATCACCAGCGGGATGGACCGCATGCCATTGACGTAGATGGTGGCCGGCACGGCCAGCCAAGCCCGGCCGGACAAACGCATCAGGGCCAGCACGGTGCCCAAGACGATGCCGCCGACCATGGCCACCAAGGTCAGCTCGATGCTGAACAGCAGACCTTTCCACACGAACTGGCTGATGAGATCCCAGTTGTAGAACGACCAATCCAGCGTGATCATTTGCCGGCTCCCACCAAACCAGGAACGCGAACACGGCGCTCCAACCAGCCCATGAATTGGTTGACGCCGAAGGCCGAGACGACGTAAAGCGCGGTCACGCCCAGGTAGATCTCGATGCCTCGGGAGGTTTCTTCCTGTGCTTGCATCGCAAACAAGGTCAGCTCAGCGATCGACACCGCAAAGGCCACCGAGGAGTTTTTGATGATGTTCATGGCCTCGGAAGTCAAAGGCGGCAGCACCAACCGCAAGGCCATCGGCAGGATCACGTAACGGTAGGTTTGCACCGTCGTCAACCCCAGGGCGGCGCCGGCCATGGCTTGACCCCGCGGCAACGCCTGGATGCCCGCGCGCACTTGCTCGGCCACGCGTGCCGAGGTGAACAGACCCAAGCCGACGATGACCAGCACGAAAGGCGACACCTCACGCATCGCGGGCACCAAGGCGGGCACCACGTGATACCACATGAAGATTTGCACCAACAGTGGAATGTTGCGAAACAGCTCCACCCAGGCGGTGGCTGCCCATTGAATCCACCGGGGGCCGGTGGTGCGCAGGGTGCCCACCACGATGCCGGTCATCAGGGCGATGAGCCAGCCACAGCCAGCCACGGCGAGAGTCCAGCCCCATGCCGAGATCATCCAATCCAGGTAGGTGTGGCCGCCGTCCTGGCCGAAACAGCCGGACACGATGGTGTTCTCCAAGGTGTCACGGCAAAAGACCTGCCAGTCCCATTGATATGCCATAGTCCAGTCTCCACGACCCCCGCGCATCGCGCCGCAAGCGCCACGCCAGGGTCGAGCAGCGTGCAAGACAACGGCCCGCCAAGAAGGCGGGCCGCGCGTTGAGCCGAAGCCGTGCCGGGGCTTACTTCGCCGCGTACGACTCCATCGGGTTGTCGTTGGGGTTGGCGAACAGCGCCTTCAACGTGTCGCCCATGGGCAGGTTGACGTTGACGTTCTTCGGCGGGATGGGTTGGGTGAACCACTTGTTGTAAAGCTTGGTGAGTTCCCCGCTCTTCATCAAGCCGCGGATCGAGTCGTCCACTGCCTTCTTGAAGGCCGGATCGTCCTTGCGCAGCATGATGGCGATGGGCTCGACCGACAGCACCTCGCCAACGATTTTGAAGTCCGCCGGGTTGCGCGAATTGGCGATCAAGCCCGCAAGCAGGTTGTCGTCCATCACGAACGCGTGTGCACGGCCGGACTCCAGAATCAGGAAGGAGTCGGCATGGTCTTTGCCGAGGATCTCATTGAACTGGATGTTTTCGGCGCGCTTGTGGCGACGCAGGTGCTGCACCGAGGTGGTCCCGGTGGTGGTCACCACGGTACGGCGGTCCAAGTCGGCGATGGAGTCGATGTTGGACTTCGTGTTGACGGCCATGCGGACTTCGGTCACATAAGTGGTCAACGCAAAGGCCACCTGTTCTTGCCGCGCGCGGTTGTTGGTGGTCGAGCCGCATTCGATGTCTACCGTGCCGTTTTGCACCAGCGGAATGCGGTTCTGCGAGGTCACGGGGGTGTACTCGATGGTGGGCTTGATGCCCAATTGCTTGCCGATGTCCGCCAGCACTCGTTCGCACAACTCGACATGGTAGCCGGTGTACTTACCGCCACCCAGGGTGTAAGACAGCGGGATGGACGAGTCACGCACGCCCATCACGACTTTGCCGGTGTCTTTGATTTTTTTCAGCGTGTCGGCCTGGGCGGCGCCCAGGGCCAGGACGAGGGCTGCAACGGTCAGCAGCGACTTCTTCATCGACAGTCTCCAATCAAGGGAAAAGCCCGTGAGGGCCAGACAAAGGCGTCAGTGCCTTGGCGATGTGATGCGCCTCGGCCCGATCGCCTCAAAACGGCACTTGGTCCGTGGGGTATTTCCAGAAATCCTTGAGCAAATAGCTCATCGGCACGTTCAGGTTCTGCCCTTTGGGCGGGATGGGCCGCATGAACCACTTGTCGTAGATGCGCTGCGCTTCGCCGGACAGAATCAGGCGGCGCATCTCGGCATCGACGATTTGCTTGAACGCCGGGTCGTCTTTGCTGAGCATGATGGCCAGCGGCTCGATGGTCAGAAACTTGCCCACCACTTTGAAGCGGGACGGGTCCGGCGCCGAGGCAATCAAGCCGTAGAGCAAGACATCGTCCATGGCAAAACCGTCGGCCTGGCCTTGCTCCACCATTTGCAAAGCTTGAGCATGGTCGGCCGCTTCCAGAATCGTGATGCGCAGCAGCCGTTCACGGTTGGCTTGGTCGATGGCCCGCATCGGCGTGGTGCCCTTGGTCGAGACCAGACGCTTGCCGCCGAAGCCGTTGAGATCGTCGATCGGGCTGTCGGCTCGCACGAGATAGCGTGCTCCGGTGATGTAGTGGGGCACCGTGAAGGCCACGCTTTTGCGGCGTTCGGCGTTGTTGGTGGTCGAACCACATTCCAGATCGGCTTGGCCTTCGATGATGGCGGCCATGCGATTGGCCGGGGTCACCAGGTGGTACTGCACCCCCAAGGACTTCAGGTCCAAGGCTTTGCGCACCGCTTCGGCGATGCGCAGGCAAAGATCCACCGCATAGCCCAGCGCTTGCCCCTTGGCATCCACATAGGACAGCGGCACCGACGATTCCCGGTGGGCAATGACGATGTGTCCCCGCTGGGCGATGCGGTCGAGCACCGGATGAGACTCGGCACCCATGGCGGGGCTCAACCAGGCACCGAGCAGGCATGCGGCCAGCCACAAACGACGGCAAGTCATAGCGTCACGCGTAAGAGTGGAAGACGAGAAAGCGCGCCAGCGCGGATGGTGATGGAGGTTGACCCGTTCTGGGGGCTAGCGGCCGATACAGGGGCCCCGACTTTGCTCGGCAGCCACGGACAACGGTCGATCGCGCGCAGTATACCGAAGCGCGAACACGTGCCTGCGGGGATGCGCTCATCGAGGCTTGGGGGCAGGGCTCGCGGGGTGCAGGCGCAGATAGGCTTGCGACAACAGCTCGCGCAAAGACGCCTGCGGGTGCACCCGCAAAGCCTCGATGTCCAAGCGGACCCAATGCGCCGTGGCCCCGTCGCGGCCGGGCATCAACAACAAGGGCTGGCCCTCGATGTGACCCACGTGCCACCAGCCCAAGACCTCGTCGATACGGACTTCACAGGGCAAGCCGGGGGCCGAGGCGCATTCGACGACGATCTTGGCGCGGGTGGGGCTGCCATCGGGGGACTGCTGTGGCGCAAGTCGTGCAGCCAAACGCGGTCGGCTCTGGCGCAACGGGAGGACGTCGCCGATGGGCGCCAGCTGCAGCCAGGGATCGACGCTCAAGCCATCGCGCGTGCGATACACCTCGATCAGCTCCGTGGGCAGGGAGGCGCCCAGGCGCTGTTGCAAGGTGGCCAGGCCCAAAGGCGTGGCCGCGTGGCGGGCGGTGGGATCGGTCGGTGACAGTGCCAAGACCAGCTCACCCACGCTCCACTGACGCACCAAGGCTTCGTGCTCTCGTGAGCGCAGCGCCTGCCGTTCGGGTTCGCTCATGAAGGCGGCGCGGCCGACCTGCACCAGCTGCGGGCCAAGGGCCAAAGGCAAGGCCAGCGCGGCCAGATGAAGGGCCGCCACGCCCAGCGCCCAAGGGCCCTTCAGGGGCCGTGACCTCAGCTGGGTGATCAACTCGTCGACCATGCCGATGCGCTGCCGCAGCGAGGCCCGGGCAGGCACCACTCGCTCCAGGGTTTGGAACGCCAGTCGTGCCAGGGCGCGAGCATCGGCGGGCTTGCGCGCGCGGGCCGTGCGGGCATAGAGCCGCTCGAAGCGCATTTGGCGCCACAGACCTCGCCAGCTCAGCGCTTTGAGCAGGATCAGCGCCCAGGCGATGGTCCAGCCGACGAACCACCACAGCGCCAGCAGACCCAGCACGGCCAAGCCTTCCAGCGCGATGCGCACCACCACATGGCGCGCCGGCAGCAGGGCTTCGAGGACGCGCCCGCCATCGAAGGGGTGCAAGGGCAGCAGGTTCAAGGCATTGACCAGCAACAGGAGCCAGCCCAGTTGCACGAGCTCGGGGCGTGCCGGCGGCCAGCCAAGCAGCGCAGCGCCCAGCAGCAAGCCCGGCAGCGGGCCGGCCAGGCTCACGATGACTCGGTGCCAGGCAGGGGGGTGACTCGACTCGCCGAAGGCCACGCCACCGATCAGTGGCAGCATCAGCATCTGCATGTGGCGGTAGCCCAGAGCGCGCAGGGCCAGATAGTGGCCGGCTTCGTGCAGCGCAATGACCACCAGCAGCAGACCCGCGAAGGGCCAGCCCAACAGCCCTCCTCCGAGCACGAGGCACAGCGCGAGGCTCAGGCCGTACAGCGTCCACTGCACCACCGCAGGAGGGCTGTGCTTGGGCCGCGCATGCGTGGCGATGTAGAGCATCAGGCTGCGCTCCAGCGGCGCCGAGGTCTTTCGCGCCGGCGATTGCGGCGGCAGTTGCTGGAGGGTGTGCACCAGGCGCTTGATCTGGCGGGTCAGGAAATACCCCAGAGCCGGCAGCTTGCGCGGTGCGATGCGCAAGGACTCGCCTTCGGGCTCGCACCAACCGGCTTGCACCACAGCCTGCAGGCAGCGCTGCTCATAGGCCCCGAGCCGGGCCTCGATGTCCTCGGGGTCGCCCCAGGGCAGGAAGTCCTGCAAGCCTTCGGCGCGCATCGCATCGAGCTGGGCTGCATACTGGTCTTTCACCGACGGGAAGCTGTCGCCTGCGAGGCGCTGCACTTTGGGATCGGCCGGGAACAAATGCATCGGCACGTTCGAGGTGAGCACCATCGGCCCGTCTTTCAATTCGGCCAGCAAGCTCAGGATGGGCACATTGGGCAACTCCGGCAGGCTGGGGCCGGTCAGCTGCGCGACGATGGGGAAGTGGAAGTGGCGAAATACCCGTATCGGCTGCCAGGGGGTCCATTCGCTGGGGGTGGCCAGCGCTTGCGCCGCATGCGAGAAGCGAAAGCCCAGCTCGGCCAGTTCGGCTTCGATCGGGCTGAACAAGTCCTCGATCGCCGCCTGCAGCCTCGGTGGGGCGGGGCGGCGCCTCAAGTGGCTGGGCAGCCGCAGGCTGGCCAACGCACGGATCCTGGCCACCACCGGCGCCAGCAACCCGATCCCCGCGATGGCCACTGCCAACACTGCCCAACTCATGCTCGCTCCTCGGTGTGGTCCGTGCGCGCTCGTCGATGGCCGCATCAGGCCGGATGCGTCAGCTTCAGATATTCCCACAAGGCTTGGGCCGCGGGCCGCACATGTTTGGCGGCTTCAGGGCGCTCGCGGTAAATCCGCACGTCCATGGTCACTTCATAGAGGGCCGGGTCGGTCGCTGCGCTCACCAGACGTCGGCTACGGGCTTCTTTGCGCACCGAACTGCCAGGCAGGAAGGCCAGCCCATGGCCTTCGAGCGCCATGGCCTTCAGGCCCTCGGCCATGTCGGTCTCGTAAATGGTTTCCAGGTGCAGCGGCACGGGCGAGCGCTGCTTGATCGATTCGACCAGGCGGCCCAGGTAGGCGCCAGCGGCATATCCGAGCAAGGGCACGGGCCGCTGCGGCGTGCCCTGAGTGAGCAGGAACAGCGGCCGACCGTCCGGGCCGGCTTTGGCATATGGTGCCAGCGTCTCCACGCCCAAGGTCAGCATTTCGTAACGCTCCGGGTTGATCTGCAAGGGCTGCGAGGCATGGTGGTAGGCAATCAGCAGATCGCAGCTGCCTTCGGTCAAGCGCAGCACCGCGTCGTGCACGTTGAGGGCGATCAGTCGGCTCTTGATCGGCGCGAAGCGCTCGCGCAGGCGGGTGATCCAATGCGGAAAGAAGGTGAAGGCCAAGGTGTGGGGCACGGCAAACTCGATCAGGTCCTGCCCCGTGGCGCGGTGCGCGCGCATCAGGTTGCGCGTGGCTTGCAGCGTGCCGAGAATCTCCAAGGCCTGCGCCAGAAAAGTTTCTCCGGCCGGCGTCAGTCGCGTCGGGTACGAGGATCGGTCCACCAAGTCCACGCCGATCCATGCCTCCAGCGCTTGGATGCGGCGCGAGAAGGCCGGTTGTGTCACGTGTCGCAACTGTGCCGAGCGCGAGAAGCTGCGTGTCTCGGCCAGGCTCACGAAGTCTTCAAGCCATTTCGTTTCCACGGCGCGCAATGTCCTCGGGGGGGCAAGATCATAGGTCGGTCCGCAGCTTCCAGATCTCGGGGAAAAGCACCACGTCGAGCATCTTGCGCAAGTAAGCCACGCCCGAGGTGCCACCCGTGCCGCGTTTGAAGCCGATCACGCGCTCGACCGTGGTCACATGGCGAAAGCGCCACAAGCGGAAGGCGTCTTCCAGATCGGTGAGTTTTTCGCCGAGCTGGTACAGATCCCAGTGCTGCGCAGGTTGGCGATAGACCTGCAGCCAGGCCTGTTCGACCTGGGCACTTTCCACGTAAGGCTGGGTCCAGTCGCGCTCGACGTGGCTGGCCGGCACTGGCAAGCCGCGCCGCGCCAGCAAGCGCAGCGATTCGTCATACAGGGACGGCGCCCGCCAAGCCGCTTCCACCTCGGCCAGACGGCGCGGGTTGTGGGCATGCGGCTTGAGCATGGCCACGTTCTTGTTGCCCAACGCAAACTCGATGCAGCGGTACTGCCAACTCTGAAAGCCGCTGGAGTTCGACAGATACGGGCGGATGGCCGAATATTCCGGCGGGGTCATCGTGGCCAACACGTCCCACGCATGCACGAGCTGCTCCATGATCTTGCTCACCCGCGCCAGCATCTTGAAGGCCGCAGGCAGTTCGTCACGGGCCACGCAGGCGATGGCCGCGTGCAGCTCGTGCAGCATCAGCTTCATCCACAGCTCGCTGGTTTGATGCTGCACGATGAACAGCATTTCATTGTGGTCGGGCGACAGTGGATGCTGAGCACTGAGGATCTCGTCCAAGTGCAGGTAGTCGCCATAGCTCATGTCTTTGGAGAAATCGAGCTGGGCGCCTTCGGCGCGCACGATGTCTTCGGGTCGCTCAGTCATGGGGACGTTCTCAGGTCACCGCGGCACGCTGATGGAAGCGGGCTTCACGCCATTGCCCGCTGTCCATCACCTGAACCAACTGTTCCACCGCATCCCATACATCGACGAAGCGGGTGTACAGCGGCGTGAAGCCGAAGCGCAGGATGTCGGGCATGCGCGGGTCGCCGGCGCGGAAGTCGCCCACCACCTGTCGACTGATCAGCGCCTGCACGATGGCGTAGCCCCCTTCCGCGCGGGTCAGGCAGACTTGGCTGCCACGATGCTCGGGCTCGCGTGGGGACACCACGGTCAGGCCATGCCCCGCGCAGCGCGCCTCGACGAGTTCCGCAAACAAGGAGGTCAGCGCGATCGACTTCTCGCGCAAGGCTGCCATGCCCCCCAAGGGTTCGGCCGCCAGCACGGTATCCACTCCGCACTCCAGCGCGCTCATGGCGATCACCGCCGGCGTGCCGCACAAGTAGCGCGCGATGCCCGGCGCGGGCTCGTAAGAGGGGCTGAAGCGGAAGGGCTCGGCATGTCCCATCCAGCCCGCCAGCGGTTGCCAGAAGCGCTGCACATGGCGCGGGTGGACCCACACGAAGGCCGGTGCGCCTGGACCGCCATTGAGATATTTATAGCCGCAGCCCACGGCGAAGTCGGCGTCGGCCCCATGCAGGTCCACCGGCACGGCCCCGGCCGAATGCGCCAAGTCCCACACCACGAGGGCGCCGGCAGCGTGCGCCGCGCGCGTGAGCGCCGCCATGTCGTGCATGTGGCCGGTGCGGTAGTTCACGTGCGTCAGCAGCAGCACGGCCACCTCCTCGGTCAGCGCCGCGGGCAGCTCCTCGGCTTCGACGAGCTCGAGCCTCCAGCCGCGTTCGTGGGCCAGGCTTTCGGCGATGTAGAGGTCGGTCGGGAAGTTGCTGCGCTCGGACAGGATCACCCGCCGCTGCGGATGGTCTTGCCCCATGATGTGGCTGGCGGCCATCAGCACCTTGTAGAGGTTCACCGAGGTCGAGTCGGCGGCCACCACCTCGCCGGCGCGCGCGCCGATGAGCCGCGCGATCTTGTCGCCGACGCGCCGCGGCAGGTCGATCCAGCCCGCGGTATTCCAGCTGCGGATCAAATCGCGCCCCCATTCCTCGCGCAGCACCTGCTGCAGCCGCCCAGGCGTGGCACGCGGCAGCACGCCCAGCGAATTGCCGTCGAGGTAGATCCAGCCTTCTGGAATGTCGAACCACTCACGCAAAGGGGCAAGGCGGTCTTGGGCGTCCAGTGCCAGGCAGTCTTGTCGTGTGATCATGTCGGCGTGTCCGGTCAGGGCAGCTCGCGCAGCACGGCGCGCACCGGGCTGGCATCGGCTTCCATCCATTTCAGGGGCAAGGCGATCAGCTCGTAATCGCCCTCGGGCACCTCGTCGAGCACGAGGTTCTCCAACACGCGCAAATCCCGCTTGAGCAGCACCTGGTGGGCGTCCAGGGTTTTGCTCGAAGCCGGGTCCACCGAAGCCGTGTCGATGCCCACGAGCCGCACCCCTTGGTCGGCCAGCCATTCCAGCGTCTGCGGCGCAAAGGCGCTGAAGTCATCGACCCAACGGTCGACCACCGCCCGCGCGCAGGTGCGCACCAGCACGCGCGCCGGCAGCTGCGCTTGCGCATGGGCCAAGTGCTCCGGACGCACCAGCGGCCCCACGCCGATGGCATGGATCACCCGGCACGGGCCCAAGTACGGCGCCAGGTCCAAGGCGCCGATGGGCGCCGCGCCGTTGGCATAGTGCAGCGGCGCATCGGCATGGGCGCCGGCATGCGGCGAGGTGGTGATGCGGCTGACGTTGACCGGACAGCCCGGCCCGAGCGTGGCGCTCCAGACCTGAGCGTAAGGCGTATCCCCGGGAAACACCGGACTGCGCGAATGCAGCGGCGGGGAGATGTCCCACAGGCGTTTCATGGCGAGCGCTTGGCATTGGAGAAGCCGGAATTTCAGCACCGCCGACCGCGGTGTGGTGTCGGTTATTTCCAACGCCACGCCAAATTCTTAGCCGATTCCAGCCAAAGGGGGAAGGCCATGACGAGCGCGAGCGCGTGTGCAAGCCTCGTCCGGCAGCCCCACAGGGGCCAAAGCGCCGAACTCGCGGCATGGCGAGGGCCGCCACTCGTAGATGCCGCAGTGCGCGTTCACGCCCACCTGGCCCACCAGGGCCGCGCAGCGGGGGCGGGCGTGGTCGGTGCCGCGCATGCGGCGGATGGTGTCGGTCACCTCCACCGTCAGCCCGGCGGGCACGCAGCCGCCAGCCTCGTCGAGCTCATCGCGCGCGAAGTCCACGCGGAAGCTGGCGCAGCAGGCGCCACAGCGGGTGCAGGGGTTGTCGGCCACCGCGCCCACCTCGGCATGGTTGCGTTCGTCGTTGTAGTCTGTGGTCATGATCTACCGCGCGCTTGCCGATCTGTTGGTCCTGTTGCACCTGGGCTTCGTCGTGTTCGTGGTGCTGGGCGGCTTTCTGGTGTGGCGCTGGCCTCGCCTGGTCTGGGCCCACCTGCCGGCGGCCGCCTGGGGCGCCTGGATCGAATTGAGCGCAGGCATCTGCCCGCTCACGCCTTTGGAGAACCATCTGCGCCAGGCTGGCGGTCAGGCGGGCTACACCACGTCATTCGTCGAGCACTACGTGATGCCACTGCTGTATCCGGTGGGGCTCACGCCGGCCGTCCAAGCCTGGCTGGGCATCGGCGTGATGGCCATCAACGCGCTGGCTTATGGCCTCTGGGGGTGGCGGCGTCTCAGCCGATCCGACCGAGCAACAGGTACTCCATGAGGACTTTTTGCACGTGCATCCGATTCTCCGCCTCGTCCCAAACGACCGATTGTGGGCCGTCGATGACCTCGGCGGCGACTTCTTCACCGCGGTGCGCCGGCAGGCAGTGCATGAACAGGGCATCGGGCTTGGCCACGGCCATCATCTCGGCGTCCACACACCAGTCGGCGAAGGCTTGGCGGCGTTGTTCGTTCTCGGCTTCGAACCCCATGCTGGTCCACACGTCGGTGGTGACCAGGTCGGCACCGCGGCAGGCATCCATCGGGTCTTTGAAGGTCTTGTAGCAGCTCGCATCGCGGATGCCGGCCACGGCCGGATCGACTTCGTAGCCGCTGGGCGTGCTCACATGCACCGTAAAGCCCAGGACTTCGGCCGCTTGCAGCCAGGTGTTGGCCATGTTGTTGCCATCGCCCACCCAGGCCACCACTTTGCCTTGGATCGAGCCGCGGTGCTCGATGTAGGTGAAGATGTCGGCCAGGATCTGGCAAGGGTGGAATTCGTTGGTCAGCCCGTTGATGACCGGTACGCGCGAATGCGCCGCAAACGCTTCGAGCTTGGCTTGCTCGTAGGTGCGGATCATCACCAAGTCCACCATGCGGCTGATCACGCGCGCGGTGTCTTCGATCGGTTCGGCACGGCCGAGCTGGCTGTCGCCGGTGGTCAGGTGCACCACCGAGCCGCCCATTTGGTACATGCCCGCTTCGAAGCTCACGCGCGTGCGGGTGCTGGCCTTCTCGAAAATCATCGCCAAGGTGCGATCGACGAGCGGCTGGTATTTTTCATAGTTCTTGAAGCGCTTCTTGATCACTGCGGCGCGCTCGAAGAGGTAGGCATATTCCTCGGCGCGGAAGTCCTTGAACTGCAAGTAGTGCTTCATCAGCGAGTCTCCGGGTTTCATGGCCGACCTCATGCTGCAGGGGCCGTCAGAAAGGACTTCACCAGCGGGGCGAGCTTGGCAACGATTTCCTCGGCTTCGGTCTCGGTGAGGATGAGCGGGGGCACGATGCGGATCACCTTGTCGGCCGTCACGCTGATCAGCAAGCCGGCGTCCATTGCCTGGCCGAGCAGGGCGCCGCAGGGGCGGTCCAACTCGATGCCCAGCATCAGGCCCTGTCCGCGGATCTCGACCACGCCGGGCACGGCGCCGAGTTCACGGATGAGGCCGGCTTTGAGCGCCGCGCCCACGCGCGTGGCTTGGTCCAGCAAGCCTTCTTCTTCCATGATGCGCAGCGTTTCGAGGCCAGCGCGCATGGCCAAGGGGTTGCCCCCGAAGGTCGTGCCGTGGTTGCCGGGTTGCAGGACGTGCGCGGCTTTCGGGCCGGCCACCACGGCGCCGATGGGCACGCCCGAGCCCAAGCCCTTGGCCAAGGGCATCACATCGGGCACGATGCCGGCCCACTGATGCGCAAACCATTTGCCGGTGCGGCCGATGCCACACTGCACCTCATCGATCATCAGCAACCAGCCGCGCTCGTCGCACACGCGGCGGACTTGCCTGAGGTATTCGGCACGGGCCGGGTTGACGCCGCCTTCACCCTGAATGGTTTCCAGGAACACCGCCACCACGTTGGGGCGGGTCTTGGCCACGTCTTCCAGAGCGGCCGCATCGTTGAGCGGGATGCGCACGAAGCCCGGCACCAGGGGGCCGAATCCGGCCTGCACCTTGGGGTTGCCGGTGGCCGACAACGTGGCGATCGAGCGGCCGTGGAACGCCTTTTCATAGACCACGATCTCGGGCAGCTCGATGCCCTGGTCGTGCCCGAACTTCCGTGCGATCTTGATCGCGGCCTCGTTGGCCTCGAGACCGGAGTTGCAGAAAAAGACATTCGTCATGCCCGACAGGGCGACCAGCTTGGCGGCCAGCTGCTCCTGCAAGGGCATTTGGTAGTAATTCGAGCAATGGATCAGGCGGGCGACCTGGTCCTGCAGGGCCGCAACGAGCCGTGGATGGGCGTGCCCCAGGGTGTTGACCGCGATGCCGCCCAAGGCGTCGAGGTACTCTCGTCCGTCGGTGTCCCAGACCCGGCAGCCTCGTCCATGCGACAACGCGATCGGCAGCCGACCGTAGGTGTTCATCACATGAGGCATCGACGAGTTTGCGGTCTGGGGAGCGTTCATGGCGTCTTTTGCAAAAGAAAATCGCGGCAGCAAGCCCTGCACCCGCAGGGCCCCCCACCGCGTCGGCCATCCCATTCTAGGGCAGGCGCTGCCCCAGCGGCATGAAAGCCGCACGACAGCTCGGCCGTGCCATCATCGCGGCGGCAGGAATCCGACGGAACCTCGGGCAAGTCTTATATAAGATATCATTCGCAAGACCTGTCGCTGCAGGAACCCGCCTACACTTCTCAGCTCAGCGCGGCCGCCACAAGCGGCATATCGAGAGTCTGTACCGCATGACCCACCCCAAACCCCGTGAGATCTTCATTCAGGGGATCACCCGCGACGGCCGCATCTTCCGTCCCAGCGACTGGGCCGAGCGTCTGGCCGGTGTGATGTCGTGTTTTCGACCGGCCGGGGGGCAGCCGGGCCGCTCAGGGCCTTTGGGGTATTCGCCCTATTGCGTGCCCACCGTGGTGGGGGGCGTCAAGTGCGTGGTGGTCAACGAGGCCATCCGGCAAATCGAGCCCATGGCCTGGGACTTCGTGATGAACTTTGCCCGCGACAACGACCTGCAGATGGTCGAAGCCTGTCTGATTCCCGATCCGCCGGACTCGCCCCGAGACTGAAGGCCCGCAACGCTGGGGATGCCCGCCAGAGGCGCCCCATGGCACGCCCCAGGCATGACCGCCAGCCAGGCATGAAAAAGGGCTCGCCATGCGAGCCCTTTGCGATCTCAACCCGGTTGGCGCTTCAGGCGGCCAGGGCCTTGATCGATGCCGACAGGCGGCTCTTGTGACGAGCGGCCTTGTTCTTGTGGAAGATGCCCTTGTCCGCGATCGAATCGATCACTTTTTGGGCGTGCTTGAACAGTTCGGCGGCGCGGGCCTTGTCGCCGGCCGCCACGGCCTTCTGAACGTTCTTGATGACCGTGCGGAACTTGGACCGCAGTGCCGTGTTCGCGGCGTTGAGTTTGACATTCTGGCGGGCGCGCTTGCGGCCCGACGCGATACGGACGGTCTTCTTGGCTTTGGACGAAGTGGCCATGGACGGATGGATCTGATTCGGGTTGAGCGAAACTCGAAGTATAGCATGGACGAGCCTGCATGCCCATGGTCCGTGCCCAGGGGTGGCCGCATCCCGCAGGAAGGGGCCAGGCATCGCTGCTGCGGCCGTCTGCGGGGCTCTCGACGGTGGGGCTCTCTATAATCGCGGCGCGTTTTCCCGAAGGCGCGCGTCCAGCGCTGCGCTGCTCACATGAATCTGCTGCGCGCCGCTTCCACCGTCTCTTTGCTGACCCTGGCCTCGCGAATCACCGGATTGGTGCGCGAGCTGTTGATGGCGACCATCTTCGGCGCCTCGGCCTGGACCGACGCCTTCAACGTGGCCTTCCGCCTGCCGAACCTGTTGCGCCGCTTGTTTGCCGAAGGGGCGTTCTCCCAGGCCTTCGTACCTCTTTTGGCCGAAAGCCGCGCGCGCCAGGGCGACGAGGCCACCCGATCCTTGGTCGATGCCGTGGCCACGGTGCTGGTCTGGGTCTTGCTGTTGACCTGCGTGCTGGGCGTGGCAGCCGCGCCGGTGCTGGTGTATGCGATCGCTGCCGGGCTGCGGCAGTCGGCCCAAGGTTTCGAGGCGGCGGTCGTGATGACCCGTTGGATGTTTCCCTACATCGGCTTCATGTCGCTGGTGGCGCTGTCCGCCGGCATCCTGAACACCTGGAAGCGTTTTGCGGTGCCGGCGGCCACGCCGGTGTTGCTCAATGTGGCGATGATCGCCGCCGCCTGGGGGCTGACGCCGCGCTTCGAGGCTTGGGGGCTGCCGGGCATTTATGCGATGGCCGCGGGCGTGATGCTGGGCGGCGCGCTGCAACTGGCCGTGCAGGTGCCGGCCTTGGCGCGCATCGGCATGCTGCCACGCTGGTGCGGGCTGGGCACGGCTTGGCGGCATGCCGGGGTGCAGCGCCTGCTGCTGATGATGGCCCCTGCCGTGCTGGGGGTGGCCGTGGCCCAGGTCTCGCTGCTCATCAACACGCAGATCGCCTCCTTTCTCGGCGAGGGCCGGGTGTCTTGGCTCACGTATGCGGATCGCCTGATGGAGTTCCCCACGGCGTTGCTCGGGGTGGCCCTGGGCGTGGTGCTGCTGCCTCAGCTGTCGGCCGCGCAAGCCGTGGGCGATACGCGCCGCTACAGTGAGTTGCTCGACTGGGGCTTGCGTTTGGTGTTGCTGCTGGCATTGCCCAGCGCCGTGGCGCTGTTGGTCTTTGGTCGGCCGCTGGTGTCGGTGCTCTACCACTACGGGGCCTTCGACGATGGCGATTTGCGCCAGACCAGTCTGGCGCTGATGGGCTACGGCGTGGGCTTGGTCGGCCTCATCGGCATCAAAGTGTTGGCGCCGGGCTTTTATGCCCGTCAGGACATCCGCACGCCGGTGCGCATCGCGATCGTGGTGCTCGTGCTCACACAGGCCATGAACCTCGTGTTCGTGCCGTGGGTGGGGCATGCAGGACTGGCCCTGTCGATCGGTGTGGCGGCCTTGATCAATGCCGGCTGGCTGCTGTGGGGCTTGCAGCGCCAGGGGGCCTACGCGCCTCGGCCGGGCTGGCGGCGCTTCGTCGTGCAGGTCATGGCCGGCTGCGCCGTGCTGGGGGTCGGATTGGCCGGCGCCGCCGAGGGGCTGGACTGGGCCGCGCTGCGCGCCACGCCGTGGCTGCGCGTGGGCTGGATGGTGCTGTGCCTGGGTGTGGCGGCCGTGGCGTACTTTGGCACGCTGGCGGCCGTGGGCGTGCAACTGCGTCAGTTCGCCCGGCGGGCTTGAACGCCGCGGCCCTCGTGATGGGAGGGCCTTGGGGGTCGGCGCGGCCGATGCGTCGGCCTACACTTGAGGTCATGCACTATGGCCCTTCGACCGCGCTGGACTACTTCGCGACCTTGGTGGCCGACGATGCCGCCTTTCCCTTGACCGAGGCGGCGCTGTCCTTGGCCCAGGACGAGTTTCCCGATTTGGACGTCCAAGGGGTCTTGGCAGAGATCGACGCACTGGCCGAGCGGCTCAAGCGTCGCTTGCCGGCCGACAGTTCTGCGCTGCATCGCCTGCGCATGCTCAACCATTACTTTTTCGGAGAGTTGGGTTTCGCGGGGAATGTGAATGATTACTACGACCCCTACAACAGCTGTTTGAACATCGTGCTGCAGTCACGCCGCGGCATTCCGATTTCCCTGGCGGTGCTGTACATCGAGCTGGCTCACCAGGTGCGCTTGCCGGCCCAAGGGGTGTCCTTTCCCGGCCATTTCCTCGTGAAGCTGCGCATGTCCGGCGGCGACGTCGTGATCGACCCGTTCAGTGGGGTGTCGCTGTCGCGCGAGGACTTGGAGGAGCGCTTGGCACCGTACAAGCGTCAGCAGGGGTTGATGGGTGAATTCGACCTGCCGCTGGGGCTGTTCCTGCAAGCCGCTTCGGGGCGGGAGGTGATCGCGCGCATGCTGCGCAACCTCAAGGAGATTCATCGCACCCAGGAAGACTGGCCGCGCCTGCTGGCGGTGATGCAGCGTTTGGTGATCCTGCTGCCCGATGCTTTGGACGAGTTGCGCGACCGTGGGCTGGTCTATGCCGAGCTGGGCCGACGCGAGGAGGCCATGGCCGATTTGGCCGATTACGTCCACAAGGCCCAGCAGGCCAGCGACCGCATGGCCATCGCCCAGCGGCTGGAGGCGCTGCGCGGCACGGGGCCGCGCTGGCATTGAGCGGGGGAAGGCGGGGTCAGACCACCTGGGTGGGCGGCTCGTCGCCTTGGCGCGCTTCGATGCGGCCGATGGTGTAGACCGTCTGGCCCTGCTGGCGCAACACCTCGGCCGCGCGGGCTGCCTCGCTGGGCGCCACGACGAGGACGAAGCCGATGCCGCAGTTGAAGGTGCGGTGCATTTCCGATTCGGCCACGGCGCCTTCGCGCTGCAGCCACTGGAAGATTTCGGGCCGCGGCCAAGCATCGCCTTGCAGCACGGCCTTGGTGTGGGCGGGCAGGCAGCGCGGGATGTTTTCCAGCAGACCGCCGCCGGTGATGTGGGCCATGCCCTTGATGCGCACGGTCTTCATGGCCTGGAGTACGGGCTTGACGTACAGGCGCGTGGGGGCCATCACGCGGTCGCGGAAGGGCTGGCCGTCCAAGGTGGCCGGCAGTCCCGCGGGGCCCACGCGCTCGACGATCTTGCGCACCAAGGAGTAGCCGTTCGAATGGACGCCGCTGGAGCTCAGGCCCAGCACCACGTCGCCCGGGGCGATGTCGCGCCCGTCGACGATGCCGCTCTTTTCGACCACCCCGACGCAAAAACCGGCAAGGTCGTACTCGCCCGGGGGGTACATGCCCGGCATCTCGGCGGTTTCACCGCCGATGAGCGCACAGCCCGATTCCTCACAGCCGCGGGCGATGCCGCCCACCACACGGGCGGTGGTGTCCACGTCGAGCTTGCCGCAAGCGAAATAGTCCAGGAAGAACAGCGGTTCGGCGCCTTGCACCAGCACGTCATTGACGCTCATGGCCACCAGATCGATGCCCACGGTGTCGTGCATCCCCCACTCGAACGCCAGTTTGAGCTTGGTGCCCACCCCGTCGGTGCCGGAGACGAGCACGGGCTCGCGGTAACGCTTGGGGATCTCGAACAGGGCGCCGAAGCCCCCAATGCCGCCGAGCACGCCTTCGCGCAGCGTGCGGCGCGCCAGGGGTTTGATGCGTTCGACGAGGGCATCGCCCGCGTCGATGTCGACGCCGGCGTCACGGTAAGACAGGGAGGTGTGGGACATGGTCGGTGCGCGGGCGGCGTCGTGCCGGCCCGATAGAATTTGGGCGGATTTTACCGGCCAGCCCCGACACCGAAGGTGTGGCGCTGGCCGTCTTTGATGTTGGATCCCCTGCGAGTCTGAGATGACCTTGCGTCCTTGCCTGTTGGCGTGTGCGCGTCCATGAGGCAGCTGCCCCTGGGCCTGGGGCCCGCCGACCCCTGCAGTTTCGATAACTTTCACGCGCTCGGCAACGAGGCCGTGGTGGCGCATCTGCGCGCGCTGGCCAACGCGCCGGTGGCCAGCGCGCCGGTCTATCTTTGGGGGGCGCGCGGCACGGGCAAGACCCATTTGCTGCGTGCCTGGACCGAAGCGGTGAGTGCGCCGGGCGGTCGGGTGGGCTGGTTCGATGCGACCACCCCGCTGCCTTGGGAGCACGACGAGGATTGGCGGGGCGTGGTGTTCGATGGCGTGCACGCATTCGACGCGGGCCGCCAGCACGCCGCGTTCGTCTTGTTCGCGCAGGCCACTGCCATGGGGCAGCAGGTCGTGGCCGCCGGCGCCGTGCCGCCGGTGGACTTGGCCGTGCGAGAGGATTTGCGCAGCCGCCTGGGCTGGGGCCCCGTGTTTCAGCTGCAAGCCTTGCCCGAGGAGCATTGCCGCGCGGCCTTGCGGCGCGAGGCCGACCGCCGGGGCATTTTTCTGTCCGACGAAGTGATGAGCTATCTGATGACGCGCTTCGAGCGCGACCTGGGCAGCCTGATGAGTCTGCTCGATCGTCTGGATCGTTTCGCGCTGGCGCAGCAGCGGGGCGTGACCATTCCTTTGCTCAAGCGCATGCTGGCCGAGGAGGCCTTGTGACGCATTTCCGCAATTTGTGCCTGTTCGATCTGGATCACACGTTGTTGCCGATCGATTCAGACCATGCCTTTGGGGAGTTCTTGGTGCGCATCGGCTGGGCCGACGGCGACACCTTCCGGCGTGGCAATGACCACTACTACGCCCAATACCTGGCCGGCCGCCTGAACTTGGACGAATACATCGACTTCAGCACGGCGCCATGGCGCTGCCGCCGACCTGAGGAGCAGCGGGCCGTGCAGCAGCGCTTCGTCGAGGAGGTGGTGCGGCCGATGCTGCATCCGAAGGCTGTGGCGCTGGTGCGTGAGCATCAGGCGCGCGGCGACTTGGTGGCCATCGTGACGGCGACCAACGAGTTCGTCACCACGCCGATTGCGGCGGCCTTCGGCGTGGAGCATCTGTTGGCCGTGCAGTTGGAACGCGATGCAAGCGGTACCATCACGGGCCGCATCCACGGTGTGCCGTCCTACCGTGAAGGCAAGGTGACCCGTGTGGATCAGTGGCTGGCCGGTCTGGGGGCGCACTGGTCGCAGTTCGAGCGCACGAGCTTCTACAGCGATTCGCCCAACGATTTGCCCCTCCTGGAGCGGGCCAGCGACCCGGTGGCGACCAATCCGTCGCCGGCGCTGGAATCCCTGGCCCGCCAGCGGGGCTGGCGCATATTGAAACTTTTCGAATGATCAAAAAGCTGATCGACAAGCTGCTGGGCAAGACCGGCGGCCGGCAGGCCGCCCCCCGGCCGGGCATGCCGGTGCTGGGCCGACGGGTGGAAGTGCCCAAGTCCGTGCACGGCATCGACCCTGCTTGGGTGGACGAGCGCGCCGTGAAGGTGGTGCGCACGCTCACCGAGGCGGGCTACGAGGCTTATATCGTCGGCGGTGCCGTGCGCGACTTGCTGCTGGGCTTGCGTCCCAAGGATTTCGATGTGGCCACCAATGCCACGCCGGAGCAGGTCAAGGCGCTGTTTCGACGTGCTTTCATCGTCGGTCGGCGCTTTCGCATCGTGCATGTGGTGTTCGGCCGCGGGCGCGACCACGAGGTGATCGAGGTCTCGACATTTCGCGCCTATGTCGATGCCGCCTCTGCCGAGCAAGTGCAGGGCAATGAAAAAACATCGAAATCACAGATCGCCGACAAAAACCACGTGGTCGATGCCAGCGGGCGGGTGCTGCGCGACAATGTCTGGGGTCCGCAGATCGAAGACGCCGCGCGCCGCGATTTCACGATCAACGCGATGTACTACGACCCGCAGCGCGAGATCGTGGTCGATTACCACGGCGGCATTGCCGATGTGAAAAAGCGTGTGCTGCGCATGATTGGCGATCCGCCCACCCGCTACCGCGAGGATCCGGTGCGCATCATCCGTGTGGTGCGCTTTGCGGCCAAGCTGGGTTTCGAGATCGAACCCAAAACGCGCGAGCCCATTCAGCGCATGGCCCACCTGCTCGACAATGTGCCGGCCTCGCGCCTGTTCGACGAGATGATCAAGCTGCTGCAGACCGGCCATGCGCTGGCCAGCCTGCAGGAGCTGCGCAAACATGGTTTGCACCGCGGCGTCTTTCCCATTCTCGATGTGGTGCTCGATGAGCAGCAACGGCACGACGGGCGCGAAAAGTTCGTGCAGCTGGCGCTGGCCGACACCGATCGCCGTGTGGCCGAAGGCAAGCCGGTGGCGCCCAGTTTCATGTTGGCCTGCATGCTCTGGCATGACGTGCAGGACCGCTGGCAGCGTCGCCAGGCACAGGGCGAATCGGCCTCCCAGGCCTTGGGGCTGGCCATCGATGAGGTCTTCGATGCCCGCATCGGCGACATTTCCGGCCGCGGCAAGCTGGCGGCGGACATGCGCGAGATCTGGATGATGCAGCCGCGCTTCGAGCGGCGCAGCGGCCATGGCCCCTTCACGCTGGTGCAGCAGCCGCGTTTTCGAGCGGGCTTTGACTTCCTCAGATTGCGTGCAGAGGCTGGCGAGGTCGACCCGGCGCTGGCCCGCTGGTGGGAAGAGTTCTCCCAGGCCGACGAGTCGGGCCGGCACAGCCTGCTGGAGGCGGTGCGCGAGCAGCAGCGCGCCGCCCAGCGCAGCCGGGGCCGCCGCAAGCCGGCGCACTTAGAGGCTCATGGCGATGCGCTGGCCGAAGCGCAGGGCGCTGGTGCGTCGGTGGCGCCTTCGGGCGAGGAGGCTGCGCCAGCGCGCAAGCGCCGGCGTCGCCGTCGCAAGAGCGCTGCCGCAGCAGCCGCCCCGGCGGGCGATGCGTCGCATGAGCCCTGACCGCTGCGTGCGACGCGCCTACGTCGGGTTGGGCGCCAATTTGGGCGATCCTCTGGACAGCTTGCGCCGGGCGGCTGCCGCCTTGCGCGCTCGTGCCGGGGTGTCGGGCTGGGCGGCTTCGCCGATCTACCGCACCCGGCCGCTGGATGCCGACGGCCCGGACTACTTGAATGCGGTCGTCGCCTTCGACACCGCTGAAACCCCGCAATCGCTGCTGCACGCCTTGCAGGCCCTGGAGCGGGCGCATGGGCGCCAGCGTCCCTACCGCAATGCGCCACGCACGCTGGATCTGGATTTGCTGCTGATCGATGCCTTGCAGTTGGAGCAGCCCGAGCTGGTGTTGCCGCACCCTCGCATGCACGAACGCGCATTCGTGCTGGCTCCGCTGGCCGATCTGGCGCCGGGGCTGGTCATCCCCGGGCGGGGAGAGGTGCGTTTACTGTTGGCGAGCCTGCCCGACCAGGGCATCGAACGTCTGGACGACTCCCTGTAAAAAAGAAGGATTGCCATGAACGGTGCGCACGCGTGGACGGTGTCGCTGCAGACCATGGGCCTGCTGACGATTGCCAATGTGTTCATGACTTTTGCCTGGTACGCCCACCTGAAGGACCTGGCGGCCAAGCCCTGGTACATCGCTGCCGTGGCGAGCTGGGGCATCGCGTTGTTCGAATACCTCTTGCAAGTGCCAGCCAACCGCATTGGCTACAGCAGCGGTGTGTTCACGCTGCCGCAGCTCAAGATCATGCAAGAGGTCATCACGCTCACGGTCTTCGTGCCGTTTGCCATGCTCTACATGAAAGTGCCCTTCAAGTGGGACTTCGTCTGGGCGGGGCTGTGCCTGGTGGCCGCCGTCTACTTCATCTTCCGGTCCTGAGGGAGGCGTTCACTGGCTGATTTGCCGCGCGGCTTCGACTTGCAGTTCGAAGTAGTGCTGGAAACCGAAGGCCAGCGTGGCCATCAGCACGGCCGCGCCGATCATCAGCGCCGCGATCACGCCGATGACCACGGCCCAGCCGCTGCGGTGCTCGGGGCCATGCGGATTGAAGCGGGCATTCCACTGGTCGTCCGGGGTCAGCCCGTACAGGATGGCCATCAGCATCGCCTGCGAGACCATCAAGCCCAGCAGCGGGATCAGCAGCCACGACAGGCGATCGTCCTGACCGAAGGTCAGCATGCGCTGCACACCGAACACCCCGAGCGTCGTCGGCACGGGGTGCAGCCAGCCGAGCCAGTCCCGCCATCCGTGCAGGTACAAACGGTGCAGCCCCAGGGAGCCCGCCAGCAGCGCGATCCAGGTGGCCAGGGTCTTGGATTTGTAGGGCCCGGCTGGGGCCAGGGCCGCAGATTCGGGAGGCGTCGTCATGGGGCGCCACTGTACCGCGGACAGGGGCCAGGGCGCGCGCTGCCTTGGGGTGTCCGGCAAGGGGGGCGCCCAAGGCTCGACCGCCTCGGGTCGATCTGGCTATAATTTCGGGTTCCCGACGCTGGCCTAGCCGGGTGGCAGGCGTATCTACGGCGTTGGGGCGGAACATTTACCTACGTTAGGCCGTGTGCACCTTCCGACTGCCCTGAGTGTCTCCAGTGGCCAGGGAATCCGCGCAGGCCGGGTACAAGGACTCAGCATGGTCGTGATTCGTCTTGCCCGTGGCGGCTCCAAGAAGCGCCCCTTCTACAACATCGTGGCGGCCGATGCCCGCAACCGCCGCGACGGCCGGTTCCTCGAGCGCGTGGGCTTTTACAACCCCGTGGCTTCCGGGGCTGCCGAGGCCCTGCGCGTGGCGCATGATCGGGTGGAGTATTGGGTCAGCCATGGCGCCCAGGTCTCGCCCACGGTGGCCCGCCTGATCAAGCAAGCCAAGGCGGCCGCCTGAGCCGCTTGCGGCTGCACAGTCTGCTGCCGCCTGCCCCATGAGTGCCGTGGCCAATGATGATCTGGCATGGCCCTCGGATGCCGTGGAAGTCGGCCGTGTGCTCGATGCCTGGGGGGTCAAAGGCTGGATCAAGGTGTTGCCGTATTCGGCCGATCCGCAGGCCTTGTTCTCTTCCAGGCGCTGGTTCATCGAACCGCCCCAAGGGCCACGTCCGGCGGCGCGGCCGATGCCTCGCTCGTTGCGCATCACCGCGGTGCGTGAGCATGGCGATGCGGTCGTGGCCCAAGCTCGTGAGCTGCCGGACCGCAATGCCGCTGAAGTGCTCAAAGGCGCGCGCATCTTCGTTTCTCGCGCGAGCTTTCCCACGGCCGGCGAGGGAGAGTACTACTGGGTCGATCTCATCGGGCTGGCGGTCGTCAACCGCCAGGGGCAGACCCTGGGCCGCGTGGTCGACTTGATGGACACCGGGGCCCACAGCATCTTGAGGGTGGTGGACGACTCCACCGATGCGCCGACCGAGCGGCTGATCCCCTTCGTGGCGGTGTATGTCGATCAGGTCGATACCGCGGCTGGCCGCATTCTCGTCGACTGGGGCTTGGATTACTGAAGCGCCCGCCCGTCCATGCGCTTCGACGTCATCACGCTGTTTCCGGATCTCTTCCCGCCGTTTCTGACCCAGGGCGTGACCCGCCGCGCCTATGAATCCGGCCAGGTGGATGTGCACCTGTGGCCGCTGCGCGACTTCGCCGAGGACGCCTATCGCCGCGTGGATGACCGCGCCTATGGCGGCGGGCCGGGCATGGTGATGCTGGTGGAGCCCTTGCAGCGGGCGCTGACGGCCGTGCAGCAGCGTCGCAGCGCGCAGGCAGCGCCCCGTGCGCCGGTGGTGTGGTTTTCGCCGGCGGGTCGGCGCATCGATCAGGCGCTGTTGCGCCAGTGGGCGCATGGGCCGGGCGCCATCTTGGTGTGTGGTCGCTACGAGGGCGTGGATCAGCGGTTCATCGACCGTCATGTGGATCTGGAGCTCAGCCTGGGCGACTTCGTGCTGTCCGGCGGCGAGATCGCGGCGCTGGCCCTGCTCGATGGGGTGGCCCGGCTCCAACCCGGGGTGCTGAACGATCCGGCCTCCCATGAGCAAGACAGCTTCAGCGACGGGCTGCTCGATTGCCCGCATTACAGCCGCCCCGAAGTGCTGCACACGCCCGAGGGGCCGCTGGCCGTGCCCGAGGTGTTGCGATCGGGCCATCATGCTCGCATCGCCCAGTGGCGGCGTCAGCAGTCGCTGCGTCTGACGGCCGAGCGCCGCCCCGACCTGATCGCCGCGGCCCGCGCCGCCGGGCGCCTCAGCCCCGAGGACGAGCGCTATTTGGCCTCTCTGGGGCTATAATCACGGGTTTTGGTGATCCTCTGCCGGGCCGGCCCCTTCGATCCAATCGGGGCCTTTACACCGATGAACAACCCCCCCGCGCACGATCCTTGGAGTGACCATGAACCTCATCCAGACGCTCGAGCAAGAAGAGATTGCTCGCCTGAACAAGACCATCCCAGAGTTTGCCCCCGGTGACACCGTGGTGGTCAATGTCAATGTGGTCGAAGGCAACCGCAAGCGCGTGCAGGCGTACGAAGGTGTCGTGATTGCCAAGCGCAACCGCGGCTTGAATTCGAGCTTCATCGTGCGCAAGATCTCCAGCGGGGAGGGCGTGGAGCGCACCTTCCAGCTCTACAGCCCGTTGATCGCCTCGATCGAAGTCAAGCGCCGCGGTGATGTGCGCCGCGCCAAGCTGTACTACCTGCGTCAACGCAGCGGCAAGTCGGCCCGGATCAAAGAGAAGCTGTCCTGATCTGGATCAACGGGTGGCCCCCCAAAGCCCCCTCTGGCAAGCCGCCTGCGCGCATGGTCGCCCAGGCGGCTTTTCCATGATGGCGTCCTCCCATGGCCTTCATTCGTGATCCGCAGGCGTTTCCGGTGGTGGGCGTCGATGCGCACTTGCCCCCGGTGGCCGAGGCCTGTCTGACGCCGCAAGCCCTGCGCGAGCGCTTTGCGCGTCCGCCCGTGTGGACGCCCGAGGTGTTGGTCGAGCGGCGCTTGGTCGCCCGAGAGCCGGCCCACGCGGCCGTGCTGGTGCCCTTGGTGCAGCGCCCGCAAGGCCTGACCGTGCTGCTGACGCAGCGCACCGAGCACTTGAGCGACCATCCCGGGCAGATCAGCTTTCCTGGCGGACGCTGCGAACCCACGGACCGGGATGCAGCCGAGACGGCCTTGCGCGAGGCCGAGGAGGAGGTGGGGCTGGATCGTCGGCATGTGGAGGTCATCGGCCAGTTGCCGGTGTACAAAACGGTCACTGCCTTTTCGGTGACGCCGGTGGTGGCGCTGGTGCAGCCTGTCTTCGAGCTGCGGGTGGACCCCAGCGAAGTGGCCGAAGTGTTCGAGGTGCCACTGGCCTTTCTGATGAGCCCGGCCCACCACCAGCGCCATGCGGTGGAGTTCGCCGGCGAGCGGCGGGAGTTCTTCTCGATGCCCTGGCAGCCGCCCGGCCGCGACCGCCCCTACTTCATTTGGGGCGCCACCGCGGCGATGCTGCGCAACTTCTATCGCTTTCTCGCAGCGTAGCGGCAGTGGGTGGCCGCTATCATGCCGGCCATGAGTTTCTTTTCCGTCCTGCTGGCGCTGCTGCTGGAGCAATTGAAACCGCTGCGCGGCGGCAATCTGATCCATGACACGTTGGTCGGCTGGGTCCATTGGGCCGGCCGCAATTTCGACGCCGGCCGGCCGGTGCATGCCTGGGTGGTGTGGTGCATCACGGTGATCGTGCCTGCGCTGCTGGCCTTTGGGATCTATCTGTCGATGGCCCGGCACAGTTTGCTCGTCGCGCTGGCCTGGAACGTGGTCGTGCTGTATCTGACGCTGGGCTTCCGGCAGTTCAGCCATTACTTCACCGACATCCGTGATGCGCTGGAACGCGGCGACGAGCTGCGTGCCCGCCAGCTGTTCGCCCAGTGGCGCCACATGGACACGAGCGAGCTGCCGCATGCCGAGCTGCTGCGGCACGTGATCGAGCATTCGCTGCTGGCCGCTCATCGCCATGTGTTCGGCGTGTTTTTCTGGTTCATCGTGTTGGCCGCCGTGGGGCTGGGGCCGGCCGGAGCGGTGCTGTACCGCATGGCCGAGTTTTCGAGCCGCTACTGGGCCTACCGCAGCCATACCGTGGGCGTGCCCACCAATCCCAGCTTGATGGCCTTGGCGCAGCGCTTGTTCGATGGGATGGACCATCTGCCGGCGCGGCTGACGGCCTTCGGTTTTGCCGTGGTAGGCAACTTCGAGGATGCCATCGACAGCTGGCGCCGTCATGCCGGGCTGTGGCAGCACACCAGCGACGGCATCATCCTGGCGGCCGCCGCCGGTGCCGTGGGTGTGCGTTTGGGGGGCAGCAGCGCTCCGGGTCTGAGCGTCGATCGCAGCAAGACCTTCGAGGCCGGGGCCCCTGTGGGTGCCACCGAGGCCGAGGGCGACACCGGCGGCCAGCCGCCCGCGCTGGGCCATCTGCGTAGCATCGTCGGCCTGGTGTGGCGCTCGGTGGTCTTGTGGATGTTGTTGCTGGCCTTGTTGACCTTGGCCAACCTGATCGGCTGAGCTGCGGATCACCGGCTTTATGAGGTTTTTGAAGCAATAAACAACTTTTTATTCGTTGTAGCGCAGGTTCGGCTGGCCTCAGCATCTGGGCCATGAACTTTCAGCAATTGCGCTCGGTACGGGAGGCGGCGCGTCGGGGCTTCAACCTGACGGACGTCGCCCAGGCGCTGCACACCTCACAGCCCGGGGTCAGCCGGCAGATCCGCGAACTGGAGGAGGAGTTGGGGCTGCAGATCTTCGTGCGTGCTGGCAAGCGGCTGACAGGGCTCACCCCGGCCGGGCGGCAGGTGCTGCCCATCATCGAGCGCATGCTGCAGGATGCGGACAACCTGCGCCGCGCGGCAGAGGACTTCGTGCAGCAGTCGCGAGGCCGGTTGTCGATTGCAGCCACGCATTCTCAGGCGCGTTACGCACTGCCGCCGGCGGTCAGCGAGTTCCGTCGGCACTTCCCCGAGGTCATGCTCCATCTGCATCAGGGCTCGCCGCGGCAAGTGGCCGAGATGCTGTTGTCGGGCGAGGCCGACATCGGCATTGCCACCGAGGCGTTGGCACTCTACGAGGATTTGGTGGCCCTGCCGTGCTACCGCTGGACGCACTGCCTGCTCGTGCCTCCGGGTCACGAGCTGCTGGAGGGGGGGCCGCTGACGCTGGAGCGCATCGCAGGCTATCCCATCGTGACCTATGACGAGGGCTACACCGGCCGCTCTCACATCGACGAGGCGTTCGCGCGTGCCGGCCTGACACCCAATATCGTGCTGACCGCGATGGATGCCGACGTCATCAAGACCTATGTCGAGCTCGGACTGGGGTTGGGCATCGTGGCCTCCATCGCCTATGACGAAGAGCGCGACCGGCAGTTGCGGGCCATCGATGCGCGCCATCTGTTCGCGATGAACATGACCAAGCTGGCCATCCGTCGCGGCACTTTTCTGCGCGGCTATGTGTATGCCTTCATCGAATCGTTCGCCCCCACGCTCTCCCGCGCTGTGGTCGAGCAAGCGATGGCCGCCGCGCCGGGGGCGAGCTTCGAGATCTGAGTCAGCGGCCGTCTTGCGCCAGGGTCTTCTGGCCCTTGACCCGCTGCTCGACCAGGTACTTCAGCACCAGCGTCACCAGGGCCAGCATCGCCAGCAGCGAGGCCACGGCAAACGCGGCGGCGAACTGGTACTCGTTGTAGAGGATCTCGATGTGCAGCGGCATCGTGTTGGTCTCGCCGCGGATGTGGCCGGACACCACCGAGACCGCTCCGAACTCGCCAAAGGCCCGCGCATTGCACAGGATCACGCCGTACAGCAGCGCCCACTTCACATTGGGCAGGGTCACGCGCCAGAAGATCTGCCCGCCGGAAGCCCCGAGCACGCGGGCGGCTTCTTCCTGTTCCTGGCCCTGCGCCTGCATCAGCGGGATGAGCTCGCGCGCAACGAAGGGGAAGGTCACGAAGACCGTGGCCAGCACGATGCCGGGCACGGCGAAGATCACCTTCAGGTCGTGCTCGCGCAGCCACTCGCCGAACCAGCCTTGCAGACCGAACACCAGCACATAGATCAGGCCCGCGATCACCGGCGACACCGAAAACGGCAGGTCGATGAGCGTGAGCAGCACGTTCTTGCCGCGGAAGTCGAACTTCGCGATGGCCCAGGCGGCGGCCACGCCGAACACCAGGTTCAGCGGCACGGCGATCGCAGCGGTGAGCAGCGTCAGCCGGATGGCCGCACGCGCATCGGGCTCGACCACGGCGGCCGCGGCCACCTCCCAGCCTTTGCGCAAGGCCTCGACGAAGACGGTGACCAGCGGGATGAAGAGGAACAGCGTGAGAAAGCCCAGCGCCACGCCGATCAGCGTCCAGCGCACCCAGGGCGCTTCCTCGGTCGCGCGCCGATGGGTCTTGGGGGTCGAAGCGACCGGGGGGTGCAGGGCAATGGCCGACATACGTGGGGTCTCCTTCAGCTCGCCTGGCCCTGGCGGCGACGCGCCCAGGCCTGCAGCAGGTTGATGCTGAGCAGCAGCACGAAGGCGGCCACCAGCATCACCACGGCGATCGCGGTGGCGCCGGCATAGTCGTACTGCTCGAGCTTGGTGACGATGAGCAGGGGAGTGATCTCCGAGAGCATCGGCATGTTGCCGGCGATGAAGATCACCGAGCCGTACTCGCCCAGAGCGCGCGCAAACGCCAGCGCAAAGCCGGTGAGCAGCGCCGGTGCCACGATGGGCAGGATCACGCGTGAAAAGGTCTGCCAGCGGTTCGCGCCGAGTGTGGCGGCCGCCTCCTCCAGTTCCTGGTGCAGGTCTTCCAGCACCGGCTGCACGGTGCGCACCACGAAGGGCAGGCCGATGAAGGTGAGCGCCACGAACACGCCCAGCGGGGTGAAGGCCACCTGGAAGGGCAGCCACTGGCCGATCCAGCCGGTGTGCGCGTAGAGCGCCGTGAGCGCGATGCCCGCCACCGCGGTGGGCAGGGCAAAGGGCAGGTCCACCAGGGCATCGACCACGCGCTTGCCGGGCAAGGGGTAGCGCACCAGGACCCAGGCGACGATGAAGCCGAATACCGCGTTGACCAGCGCGGCAGCCAGCGAGGCGCCGAAGCTGAGCCGGTAGGAGGCCAGCACGCGCGGGCTGCCGACGGCCTCCCAGAAGGCGTCCCAGGTGAGCGTGAAGGTCTTGAGGAAGGCCGCCGACAGCGGGATGAGCACCACCAGGCTCAGGTAGAGCAGGGTGACGCCCAGCGCCAGGTCGAAACCGGGCAGCACGCTGTGGCGCTTGAGCAGCAGGCGCGAGAAGACCATGGTGACGGCTCAGCGGCGCGTGAAGATCTGGTCGAAGACGCCCCCATCGTTGAAGTGGGTGGCCTGGGCCTTGGTCCAGCCGCCGAAGACCTCGTCAATGGTGAAGAGCGAGACTTTCGCGAACTGCGAGGCGTATTTCTTCGCGACCGCCGGATCGACAGGACGGTAGTAGTGGCGCCCGGCGATGTCCTGGCCCTGTGGCGAGTAGAGGAATTCGAGGTAGGCGGTGGCCACTTCGCGGGTGCCCTTGCGGTCGACCACCTTGTCCACCACGGTCACCGGCGGCTCGGCCAGGATGCTGACCGAGGGGACGACGAGGTCGAACTTGTTCGGCCCCAGCTCCTTGACCGCCAGAAAGGCTTCGTTCTCCCAGGAAAGCAGCACGTCACCGATGCCGCGTTCGGTGAAGGTGGTCAGCGCGCCGCGGGCGCCGGAGTCGAGCACGGGGACGTTCTTGTACAAGGCGGTGACGAACTCGCGCGCCTTGGCCTCGTTGCCGCCGGGCTTCTTCAAGGCGTAGCCCCAGGCGGCCAGATAGTTCCAGCGTGCGCCGCCGGAGGTCTTGGGGTTGGGGGTGACGACGGTGATGCCGGGCTTGACGAGGTCATCCCAGTCCCGAATGCCCTTGGGGTTGCCCTTGCGCACCAGGAAGACGATGGTGGAGGTGTAGGGCGAGCTGTTGTGAGGCAGGCGTTTTTGCCAGTCGGCCGGGATGAGTTGAGCCTTGGCATGCAGCTCGTCGATGTCATAGGCCAGCGCCAGGGTCACGACGTCGGCATCCAGCCCGTCGATGACCGAGCGGGCCTGACGGCCCGAGCCGCCATGGGACTGGCGTACCGTCACGGTGTGGCCGGTCTTGGCCTTCCAGTGGGCGGCGAAGGCCTTGTTGAACTCGGCGTAGAACTCGCGCGTGGGGTCGTAGGAGACGTTGAGCAGGGCCAGGTCCTTGGCGAATGCCGCGGGCATGGCGCCGGCCAAGGCCAGCCCGGCGGCGAACAGGCGAAGACGGTGGAGCAGGTGCATGGAGAATCCTCGATCGAAAGCCATTGGACAATGGCCCCGATGCTAGGAACTCGCCCCTGCAGAGGGAACGAAGCAATGCGACGATGGATATGCGGCCAACGAGGATGGGCCGCAGGACTACCAGCGCGGCTGGCTCAGTTCCTCGTAAATCTCGGTGTAGATCCGGTAGCGGTTCTCAGTGATGTGCCCGGCTTGCACGGCCGCCCGCACGGCGCAGCCGGGTTCGTGGCGATGGGTGCAGTTGTAGAAGCGGCAGCCGGCCACGTGCTCGCGCAGGTCGGGCATGTAGGCCGGCAGTTGGGCGGCATCGAGGTGACGCAGGCCAAATTCCTGGAAACCGGGCGAGTCGATGAGCGCGCTTTGGCGACCTTCGTCCAGCCAGTACCACTGGGTGTGGGTGGTGGTGTGGCGGCCGGAGTTGAGTGCCCGCGAGATCTCGCCCACCTGAGCCTGGGCTTGCGGCACCATCAGGTTGATGAGCGTGCTTTTGCCCGTGCCGGAGGGCCCCATCACGAAGCTGGTGCGACCCTGCAGTTGCGGACCGAGCAGGGCGCGCGCCTCGTCGGGGCGGGCCTGGAGCGACAGTTCCAACACCGGGTAGCCCATCGCGCGGTAGGGGGCCAGGCGTTCACGAGCGGCTCCTGTGTGGGGCAGGTCGGTCTTGTTGAGCACGATGAGCGCCGGGATGCCGGCATGCTCGGCGGCGATCAGCGAGCGGCTGAGCTGGGACTCGCTGAAGACCGGCTCGCTGGCCACCAGCAGCAGCACCTGGTCGAGGTTGGCCGCGAAGGACTTGGTTTTCCATTCGTCCTGCCGGTACAGCAGGTTGCGGCGCGGCTCCAGCCCCTCGATCACGCCTTGGTCGCCAGTGTTGGACAGCGCGGCCTGCCAGCGCACGCGGTCGCCGACCACATAGTCGCTCTTCTTGCCGCGCGGGTGGCAGGTCAGGCGTCTGCCTTCCGGGGTTTCGATGACATAGTGGCGGCCATGGCTGGCCACCACGAGTCCCAGATCGAGTTCGGCGTGTTGAACCAAGGCGGATCAGGCGAGCAAGGCGTCGGCCTTGGCTGCGCAGATGAAGTCGTTGATCGAAATGCCGCCGACGGAGTGGGTGTTGAAGCGTACCTGGCAGCTGTTGTACTTGACCAGCAAGTCGGGATGATGGTCCTCGGTGTGGGCGATCCAGGCCAGTGCGTTCACGAAGGCCAGGGTCTCATGGTAGTTCTTGAAGCCGTAAGTCTTCTCGATGGCGCCGTCTTTGAGCGTCCAGCCTTCGGCCTGACGCAAATAGGCCTGGATCTCGCTGTCACTCATGGCCTGGCCGCCCTCCAGGGGCTTGCATTTTTGGGTCAGCAGTGGGTTCATGGTGTCGAAGCGGTGAGGTTTCGGGTCAGGGCCCGCAGGGCCGCCAGGCGTTGCGCCGCCGGCGGGTGAGAATAGTAAAAGCGCACGTACCAGGGGTCTGGCGTCAGCGTCGAGGCATTGTCCTCGTAGAGCTTGAGCAGCGCACGGGACAGATCCTGCCCGCTGGCCTGGGCACACGCATAGGCATCGGCCTCGTACTCGTGGCGGCGCGAGACGGCGGCCATCCATGGCAAGAGGAAGGTGCCGACCACGGGAGCCACCATCATGAACAAGAGCAGGGCCAGCGCATCATTGGGGGCAGCCAGATTGGGCTGCACGCCCAGGCCGGTGTAGAACCAAGCCTGGCCCGACAGCCAACCCAGCAACGCAAAGCCCAGCAGGCTCAGGCCAAACAGGCCCACCATGCGCTTGAGCACATGGCGGCGCTTGAAGTGGCCCAGTTCGTGCGCCAGCACGGCTTCCACCTCGCCGGGCGAGAGCTTGTTCAGCAGGGTGTCGAAGAACACCACACGCTTGGCGGCGCCAAAGCCGGTGAAATACGCATTGGCGTGGGCGCTGCGCTTGGAGCCGTCCATCACGTACAGGCCCTTGGCGGCAAAGCCGCAGCGCGCCATCAGGCCTTCGACGCGCTGGCGCAAGCCCTCGTCGGCCAGCGGCTCGAAGGTGTTGAACAGCGGGGCGATGAGCGTCGGATAGAGCACCAGCATCAGCAGGTTGAAGCCCACCCAGACGGCCCAGGCCCAGAGCCACGAACTGGGCCCGGCCGCGCCCATCAGCCACAGCACCAGGGCGGCCAGCGGCAGGCCGATCAGGGCGCCGACCAAGGCGGCCTTGACCAAGTCGGCCAGGAACAAGCCCGCGCTCATGCGGTTGAAGCCGAAGCGTTGCTCGATGCGGAAGGTGGCCCAGGCATCGAAGGGCAGGTCCAGCAGCCAGCCGATCACGGCCACCGCGGCCAGCAGGGTCAGTTGGTAGGCGAGGTCGCCCCAGACTGGCTGCACCGCATCGCGCACCATGACGTTGAGCGCATCCAGGCCGCCCAGCAGCGTCCAGCCCAGCAGCACCGCCGCCGCGAAGGCATCGGACAGGAGGCTGAAGCGGGTTTTGGCGATGGTGTAGTCGGCTGCGCGGCGATGGGCTTCGAGGGGGATGGTGGCTTCGAAGCCGGCCGGGACGCGCTCGCGATGGCGCGCCACGTGCCGGATCTGCCGGGACGCGAGCCAGACCTTCACCACCAAGTGAGCGATGAGGACGGCAGCAAAAAGCAGGGCCAGCGTGTCGGATTGCATGGGGCCACAGTGTAGGACGCCGGCAAGACCTTGGCTGAATCACCGAAAATCGCGGCCCAACACGAGGAGCTTTTATGAATGACACCGCCTGCGCTGCCGACACCGTGGCCCTGGCCCACAGCGACACCAATCTGGTCTGGATCGACCTGGAGATGACCGGCTTGTCACCCGAGCGTGATCGCATCATCGAAGTGGCGGTGGTCGTCACGGACGCACAGCTGCAACTGCGCGTGGAAGGCCCGGTCTACGCGATTCACCAGAGCGACGAGGTGCTCGATGCGATGGATGCTTGGAACAAGGGCACCCATGGCCGCTCGGGCCTGATCGACCGGGTCAAGGCGTCGTCGGTGGATGAACGGCAGGCCCAGCATGACGTGATCGAGTTCCTGAAGCGCTATGTGCCGAAGAACACCTCGCCCATGTGCGGCAACTCGATCTGCCAAGACCGCCGCTTCTTGGCCAAGCACATGCCTGAATTGGAAGCGTTTTTCCACTACCGCAACCTGGACGTCAGCACCTTGAAGGAGCTGGCGCGACGTTGGAAGCCCGAAGTGCTGGCAGGCTTCAAGAAAGCCCAGAAGCACACCGCGCTGGCCGACATCCATGAGTCCATCGATGAGCTGCGCTACTACCGGGAGCACTTGCTCAAGGTCTGAGCCTGCTTCGACGCAGGCATCCCCATGCCTGACATGTGGGGCATGCTGCGCGACGTTTCGTGTGTCGTTTTATTGGGCCGAGGCCGATGAGCATCCCGGCGGGACGGTGCCCTCGGCCTTGACCACGGCGGTGGCTCCGATGCGCCTGGCCATGCGTGGCACCGACCGGGCCACGCCGCGCTGCGTGGCCTTGGACGGCGAGATCGGCCGCTCGGTGGCCTGCCGCATCTACGCGCTCAGACCCTCGCCGTGCCGGGAGTTCAACTGGCATGGCGAGCAGGGCGAACCGAACGAGCGCTGCAACCGCGCGCGTCAGCGCCACGGCCTGCCGCCGCTGCCGCCGCCCTAGGGCGACCGGATGTCGCGCGACAGACGCCGGGCCAGCAGCGCCAGCACGATCACGGCCAGGGCCAGCACGGCCCACAGCGCCCAGCGTCGCCAGTCGGCCGCGCTGGCCTGGGCGAGTCGCGCACGCCAGCCCTGGGCAGGGGCGGGTGCGAGGGTCACCGGGCCGGCCACGGCCTGGGGCAGGCGGTACTCTTGGCCGGCTTCGTAATGGGGCAGGAGCTGCGGCAGCGTCAGCGTCGGGGCCACGGGCCCACCGGCCACCAGCCGGAAGGGCGGCTCGCCGCGTGCCGCAAAGACCAGCTGCGGTGGGGTCCAGACGGCAAGGGCCTCCAGGGCGCCGTTGCCCAGTGCCGGGCTGCGCTCTTCCAGGCGCAATCGCCAGTGGCGCGCGGCAGGGGCGGTCCAGCGCACGGGGGGCGATCGCCATTCTTGGCCGTCGCGGTCCAGCCGGAAGGCCGTGAAGCGGGCCACCGGCTGCCAGGCCGCCTCGTCGCGATCGCGTTGTTCGAGCACCAGGCGGGCGACGCTGTTGCGCTGCGGCAGCTCCAGTCGCAGCTCTCGCAGAGGCACGGCACCACCGAGGTCGAGCGACCAGGCGCGCGGCGGACTCGTGCCGGCCTCGGGCTCGAAATGCAGCGGCGTGGTCGCGCTGGCCGCGCTGGCCTCGCGGGTGCGCCACAGGGCTTGCACCCCGGTCAGCCGGGCGGCGGGCTGCAGGCTCAGGCGCAGGTAGCGCAGGGCTGAGGCGGCCGCCGGCCACTCGATGCGGCGCTGCACCAGACGTTCGCCCGAGGCGGCGCCCACCCCCGGCACGTCGAGCAAGGCCGCTTCGGTGACGGTGTGCCATTGCCGCAGGTCGGCGCTGGATTCCACGCCAACGCGCAGGTGGCTGCCTTCGCCGGGCGTCTCCCAGGCCAGTTCGAGTGCGGCGAGCCACTCGGCGCTGCGATGGATGTCCGGGCCGAGGTCGAGCAGCCAGCGCGCGGAGGCGCTGCCTCGGGGGGCGAGCGCGGACGGGCCTTGGATGCGCACGATGGCTCCCTGGGCATCGACCTGCACCTGCACCGCGGTCTGGTCGCGGCCGGCGGTGCCGGGGTCGGGCCATGCGAAGCGGGGCAGTGGGGCGCTGCGTTCGCGTTCCAGCTCGGGCGGCGGCAGGGCCCAGGCCTGGGGCACGACCTCGCCCTGGGCGTTGAGCACCTGCAGGTCGGACCAGTCCGCGCGGCGGGAGGCGCGCAGCAGCTCCAGCGGGATTTCCACCCGCTGCAGGCCTTCGCCGGCCGTCAGTTGCAGGGGCGCTTGGGCCGTGGGCGTGGCCGATGCCACCACCGCCCACAGCCCCGCGGCGGCAGCCGCCCCAACCATGCGTCGCCACCGAGTCATTGGCGGACCTCCCGAACCGAGGCTGCCGGTGGCAGCGGGGACACATAGCCGATCACCAGCATCAGCAGGCCCACGCCGAGGAAGGTGACGATACGGCGCAGCGTGTCGAGGCTGGCGAGATCGACGAAGAAGAGCTTGAGCACGACCACGGCCAACAGGCCGGCGCCGGCCAGCCACAAAGGGCGCGCCACCGCGGGGCCGGCTTTGCGGGTGGCCCAGAGCATGGCCGTCAGCGCCATCAGCGTCCACAAGATGGTCAACGCCATCTGCACGATGTCACTATACAGCGCGCCGTCCAGCCACATCGGCGTGTCGCTCCAATGGTGCAGGCTGCGTACCAGCATGGTGTTGATCCAGGCGAACACGACCGCAGCCGTCACGCCGACCACGGGCCGCTGCCACCACGGGGGCAGCGGGCCGGCGCCGCGCCACAGGCGCCAGGCATACAGCAGCCCCAGCGCATGACCGAGGTCCACCGGGTTGAGCAGGGGGAGGTTGGGCAGTGGCGCCATGTCCGCCGCATGGGTCAGGTTGACCCATGCGCTCCACAGCACCAGCAGCAACAGCCAAGGTGCATGCAGCCCGCGCAGCCACAGGGCAGCCGGTCCGGTGCGGTTCCACAGCACCCAGGCCAGGACCGTGGGCCCCACGATGGGGGCTACCGCGGTCCAGGCCAGGTGCGGGCCGATTTGCATGGAGGCCAGGGCGTGCAGCAGTATTGCGCCTTGCAGCATCGCAAACCAAGCCAGCCACAGACGCTCGGCGAATGTGGCGCGGCCCAGTCCATGGGCGTCGTGCAGGCGGCGCAACAGCCACACACCCACGGCCAGCACGCCGGCCGTGGCCAGCCAGCCGCCCTGATGGATGACATGCTCCCAGGGATACCAGGCGTTGAAGATCCAGCCGGCCACGCCGCCCATGGCCACCAGCGAGGCCCCCGCCCACAGCAGCCGGGCTGGGAGGCGCAGCGCCGGCCAAGCCAGGCGTCGATGGGCCAGTTCGAGTCCAACAGCCGTGGCCAGCCACAGCAGCACGAGTTGCGTGTCCGGGTTGGGCCATGCCCAGTAGGCCTCTTGCACCTCCGACCACAGGCCCGTCAGACACTGCAGCAGGCCCAGCGCCAGCAGGCCCCAGTGCACCGCTTGCCACAGCCCGGCCGGCGGGGTGCGGTTCCACACGGGCAGCGCGGTCTCGTCCGACGCTGGCGCGGGGGCATGGCGGTGTAGCAGCCAGGCGGACACCAGGGCCGATCCGCCCAACATCAGCGTGGACAGCCAGAATGCGTTGGCGAATACAGGGGCCTCGTACGGGCGCACGGAGAAGTCCCAGAACCAGGCTGCGGCCACCAGTTGCAGCAGCAGACCCAGGCCCGTGGCCCACCAGCGCCGCTGGCGCAGGCCGAGCCAGACGATGCCAGCGCCTTGTACGGCCCAGGCGGCGCTGGTCCATGATCCACCCAGTGCCAGCGGGGTGACCAGCAGCAGGAACACCACCCCGAGCGCGAACAGCCCCTCGATGAGCAGCAACAGCCGGCCGCCGCTGCGCTGCCACAGCCAGCGGCCCAGCACCAGGTACACGCCCGAAAGCACGGCGGCCGAGACGGCCAGGCCATAGGGCCAGTGGCTCACGAGACCGGCCTGCAGCCCGAAGGCGACGAGGGGCAGGCCAAAGAGCAGGCCCCCGTCGACCACTGGCAAGCCGCGCGGGGCGTCTTCACGCAGGAGTTGGCGGCTGTACTGCACGCAGATGTACAGGTAAAGCGCGAAATGCGCGATCAGGAAGGGTTCGGTGGTGGCGAAATGCTCGGGCCGCCACGAGCGCCAGCCCCACAGGCTGGCGATGCTGAAGGTGAACACGAAGCCCACCAGGTTGAGCAGCTTCCAGGCCTGGCGCGAGGCGATCCAGGCGATGGCCAGGTTGAGCACCAGGTAATAGCTGAAAAGCGCCACATGGCTGCCCTGCCCGGTGGAGGCCACGACCGGTGCGAGGAAGCCACCGGCAAAGCCCAGCACGGCCAGCGGCAACGCTCGTTGCACGACGGCCATCACCGCCCCGGTGGCCGACAGGGCGAGCAGCAGGGCAAAGGCCAGGCCGGCTGGTACCACACCATAGAGCCGGAAGGCCGCGAAGATGGTGAGATAGAGCACGCCGATGCCCGCTCCCTGCAGGCTCTGACCGTACCCGCGGCGGCGTTCGCGCAGGCGCCAGCCGATGACGGACAACCCCAACCCGCCCAGGGCGACTGCAGCCAGGCGCAGTTCGATGGGCAGCAAGGCATGCTCGGCCGCATAGCGCAGCAAGAAGGCCACGCCGAAGAACAGGTTCAGCACGCCCACGCGCACGATGGTGTTGCCGCCGCGCAGCCAGGCCAAGGCGGTCTGGCCGAGCGAGGTGGTGACGGCCACACTGCGTTCATCGGACGCGGCGGGCAAGGTCCGTGCGGCCGGTGCTTGGGCCGCCGGTGCAGGCGATGACGCGGGCGGCACCTGGGCGGCCCCATCTTTGACCCCATCTTTGACACGGGCCTCTGCGGCGGCCGCAGGAGCGGCCAGGGCTCGTGGGACGGAGGGCGCTGGATGGGGAGCCGGTGGTGTCTCGGAGGGGCGTGGGGGCTTGGCCATGGCGGGCACGGCGCCCGCAGCGGGGGCAGGCTGGGGCTGCTGGAGTTGCTGCTCCAGGGTGCGCACGCGGCGGTGCAGTTGCGCCAGCAGCATCCCGGTCAAGCCCCCCAGGGCCGCCAGGCCGAGGTCGCTGCCCAGGGTCTCGGCCAGGAGCCAAGCGGCCACCACGCCGAACAAGCACCCGATCCACATCATCGGTTCCTCCCTTTGCGTTGCATGTTCTGTGGGCGCCTGCATTGTAGGGAGGGCGGGTGCCAACGCAGGGGGCGCCTGCACCCCATGACAGGGGGGCCGCCGGACGACTCCGGCGGCGCCAGGGCTCGGCCTCAGGCGCGTTGCACCCGCAGCGCGCGGCGTTGGCGCAGCAGCGGTGGGATCACCAGCACGGCGGCGGCCAGCACCCACAGCGAGACGGCCACCGGGCTGGACCACAGGATGTGCAGCTCGCCATTGGTGATGGACAGCGCGCGGCGCAGGTTTTGCTCCATCAAATTGCCCAACACCACGCCCAACACCATCGGTGCCATGGGCAGGCTCATCTTGCGCAAGGCATAGCCGATCACGCCGATGCCCACCATCATCAGCAGGTCGAAGGTGCTGGAACTGAGCGCGTACACGCCGATGAAGCTCACGGCCAGGATGCCGGGCACCAGCAGCCAGCCGGGAATGGACAGCATCGAGGCAAACACGCGCACCATCGGCACGTTCATCACGAACAGCATCACGTTGGCGATGAACAGCGAGGCGATCAAGCCCCACACCAGTGCGGGTTGGGCATCGAAGAGCACCGGACCGGGGGTGATGTTGTAGAGCGTCAGCGCCCCCATCATCACCGCCGTCGTGCCCGAGCCGGGCACGCCCAGCGTGAGCATGGGAATGAAGGAGCCCGTGGCCGCGCTGTTGTTGGCCGCCTCGGGGGCGGCCAGTCCGCGCAAATCGCCCTGGCCGAACTTGGCCTGCGGATCCTTGCCTTCGTGCAGGCGCTTCTCGTTGGCATAGGCCACGGCCGAGGCCACGCTGGCGCCAGCGCCGGGCAGCACGCCGATGCCAAAGCCCAGCAAGGAAGCGCGGATCGTGGACCACCAGGTCAGGCGCAGCTCCTTCAGGTTGAACAGCTTGCGCTCCCCAGGGGGGACTTCGACTTTGTGGCCTGCCAGCAGGTTTTCCAGCATCTGCAGCATCTCGGCGATGGCGAACAGGCCAATCACCACCACCACGAAGTCGATGCCATCGGCCAGCTCCGGCAGGTCGAAGGTGTAGCGGTACACCCCGGAGTTGGCATCCACGCCGACGGTGGAGATGGCCAGACCGATGGCGGCAGCCAACAAGCCTTTGACCGGTTTGTCGCCCAGCAGGCTGCTCAAGGCGCAAAAGGCAAAGACCATCAGGACGAAATACTCTGCCGGACCGAAGGCCAAGGCCCATTGGGCCACCAGGGGCGCGAAGGCCGCCACGCCCAGGATGGCCACGGTCGAGCCGATGAACGAGGCCCAGGCCGACAGCGACAAGGCCACGCTGGCCAGGCCTTGCCGGGCCAGCGGGTAGCCGTCCAGGGTGGTCATCACCGCGGCGGCCTCGCCAGGCACGTTGATCAGGATGGAGGTGATGCGCCCACCGTATTCGGCGCCCACGTAGACGGCCGCCAACAGGATGAGGGCGGTTTCCGGCGGCAAATTCATCGCAAAGGCGATCGGCACCAGCATGGCCACGCCGTTGATCGGCCCCAGGCCGGGCAACACGCCCACGACCGTGCCCAGAAAAGCCCCGATGGCCGCCACCAGCAGGTTCAGCGGAGAAAAGGCCACGCCAAAGCCCAGCCCCAGATGTTGCAGGATGTCCATGTCAGCCCCCGAAGCTCAAGAGTCCCGTGGGCAAGACCACGTCGAAGACCTTGTCGAACAGCAAGTACAGCCCCAGCCCCAGGCCCACGCCGCCGATGGCGCATTGGTGCCAGCGGCCACCGAAGAGGCGGCCGACGAAGACGGCCATCAAGACGGTGGACACGATGAAGCCCAGGCTCACGAAGACCGCTGCATAGCCGGCCACCAGCGCCGCCATCGTGGCAATGCGCGCGTTGGCCCCGCGCGGGTTGGGCTCGGCGCGCTCGCGCCCGCGCACCAGCAGCCACAGCCCGCACAGGGCCATGACGGCTGCCAGCAGCAGCGGAAACGCGCGCGGGCCCACGGGTTCATACGAAAATGGGGCTTCCAGGCCCCAGCCCTGCCAGGTCAGCAAGGCGGCCAGCAGCAGGGCAAAGACGCCCAGCACGCGGTCGTTGAGCATCATGGGAACACTCCAGGAAGTCGGCAGACGAACCCCGTGGCCAGGCTCGCGGCCGGCGCACCGGGGTCGGGGGTGGGATTGGGCGGTCGGGACGGGGTTACTTGGCCAAGCCGAAGTCCTTGACCAGTTCGGCGTAGGCGCGGGTGCGTTCTTTGACGAAACGGTCCAGCTCGGGGCCCGCCATGTCGAACGGGAACAAGCCGCGCTGTTGCTGCAAGGCGGCGTAGCCGGGCGCGCTCATGGCCTTTTTGAAGGCATCGACCCACCATTGGTAGTCGGCATCCGACACCTTGGGGCCGACATAAAAGCCGCGGATGATGGGCCAATCGATCTCGAAGCCTTGCTCCATCGCGGTGGGCACGGCCGCCAAGCGGCCGGGCAGGCGCTTCTTGCTGTAGACGGCCAGCACCCGCACCGGGGCCCCACCCTCCAAGGCTTGGGCGGCTTCCGACGCATCGCCCATTTGCACCTGGATGTGGCCGCCGCGCAGCGCGGTGAGCACCTCGCCGCCGCCTTCGAAGGCCACATACCGCATGCGCTTGTAGTCCACGCCGGCGGCCTTGGCCGTCAGCGCGGCTTTCATCCAGTCTTGGCTGCCGACCGAGCCGCCACCGCCCAGCACGATCTTGCTCGGGTCTTCTTTGAGCGCGGCCATCAGGCCCTTGAGGTCCTTGTAGGGCGAGTCTTCGCGCACCATGGCCACGCCATAGTCGGCACCCACGGCGGCCAGCCAGCGCACGTCGTCCACGGTGTACTTGCCAAACTTGCCTTGCGCCAGGTTCAGCAGCGAGCCGCCGGAGAAGGCGACGATGGTGCCGGCTTCGGCCGGTCGCTGGGTGATGATGTTGTTGTAGGCCACGGCGCCGACGCCGCCGGGCATGTAGGAGATGCGCAGCGGGGTTTTGAGTGCGCCGCTGTCGGCCAGCGCGGTTTGGGCCAAGCGGCAGGTCAGGTCGAAGCCGCCGCCGGGCTGGGCCGGGGCCACGCATTCGGGGCGGGCGGGTTCGGCCTGCGCGAGGGTGCCAATACTCAACACGGTGGTGGCCAGCCAGGCCGCTGCGGTCGATCGAAAGCGGGAGGTCATGGTCTGTCTCCTGAGGGTCATGAAGTAGCGGCCGACAGGGCCGCGGCGAACAGACCAAGGCTAAGAAGTCGCAGCTTTCGGAAGGCTTTCAGCCGCAGGACCAGGACCTAGGGGAAACACCAGGCTGGCGCGCAAGCCCGGTGGGGGGTCGCAGGATTCCAGTCGCAGGTGGGCGCCGTGCACCTGGGCGATGGTGTGCACGATGGCCAGGCCCAGCCCGGCGCCGGTGTGCTGTTTGCCTGCCTGCCCACGCCGAAAGCGCACCCCGGCGCGCTCGATGTCTTGCGCGCTCATGCCGGGGCCTTGGTCTTCCACCTGCAGCACGGCATGGCGCGCGTCCTGGAGCACATGCAGGGTCACGGCACGGCCAGCGGGTGTGTAGCGGATGGCGTTGTCCACCAGGTTGATCAGCGCTTCGCGCAGCAGCCACTCGCTGCCGCCGACGACCACGGGCGTTTGGGGGGCTTCCACGCCAAAGTCGAGTCGCTTGGCGCGTGCGTGGGGCACGAGCTGACGCGCGACGCCTTGCGCCAGCGCCACCAGATCCACCGGCTCCATGGCCAGCCCGCCTTCGGCCAGCGAGGCTTCGCGGGCGCGCGCCAAGGCCAGCATCTGGTTGGCCATGCGCACGGCGCGGTCCAGGCCTTCATGCATGGCCTGCAAGGCGCGGCGCACCTCGGCCGGGTCGGTCTCGCGCAGCGCAAAGTCCACCTGGGTGCGCAGCACGCTCAAAGGGGTGCGCAACTGATGCGAGGCATCGTCGAGGAACTGGCGCTGGGTGCGCGCCATGTCGGCATAGCGAGCCATGTGCCGATTCACCGCCGCCACCAAGGGGCGCACTTCCGAGGGCAGGTCTGCGTCGTCGATGGGGCGCAGGTCATCGGCCGGTCGGGCTTCGAGTTCACGTTGCAGGCGTGTCAGCGGCCGCAGCGTCATCACGATGCCGCTGATCAACAGCACCATGCTCATGGCGATGCCCAACAGATCGCGCTCGATCGAGCGGCGCAACACGTGGTGCAAAAACACCTCTCGCGTGCCCAGGCTTTCGGCCACTTGCACGATGATGCGGGTGTGGGGGTTGTTCGGCAGCGGGGGCGAGGCCAGACGGGCCATCGCGGCCACCCGCACCGGCGTGTCTTCGTGCATGGCGTAATAAAAACGCGGCTCGCCCGTGATCAAGGGCTCACGCGGCAGCGGCAAGAACGGACTGCCGATTTCGGCCAGGCCGTCTTCGGTCGAGACGCGGAAGTACACCCGCGCGTCGGTGGTCAGCTCGAAGAACTCCAGCAGCAAAAACGGCTGCTCCACGGCCAAGCCGCCGCTGGCGGTGGACACATTGAGGTCGATGGCGCGCAACGCGCCGGCCAGCGCCCGATCGTAGGCGGCATCCACCTGGTCGCGCAGCCATTGGTTGGAGAACCACAAGCTGGCCCCCATGATGAACGCCAAGCCGGGCACCAGCCACCACAACAGGGCCGATTTGAGACTGCGAACGCGTTTCACGGTGCATCGGCTTCCAGGCAATAGCCCAGGCCGCGCAAGGTGACGATGTGCACGCCCGTGCCGGCCAGCTTTTTGCGCAAGCGGTGGACATAGACCTCGATGGCTTCCAGGTTCACATCGGCCTCGTCGGCGAAGACGCGATCGAGGATGTGCTGCTTGCTCAAAGGCTCGCCACTTTTTTGGATCAGGGCGCGCAAGACGGCATGCTCGCGCGGAGACAGCGGCAGCACCTCTGCGCCCACCGTGAAGCGTTGCGAGGCGGCGTCGAAGTGCAGCGGCCCACAGGCCAGACGCGGATGCTCCTTGCCGCGGGCTCGCCGCACCAGGGCCAGCAGCCGGGCTTCGAGTTCTTCGACCATGAAGGGCTTGGGCAAGAAATCGTCGGCGCCTTCGTGCAAGGTGCCCACCCGCTCGGCCAGCGAGTCGCGCGCGGTGAGCACCAGCACCGGGGTGCGGTCGTCGCGCTCACGCATGCGGGCGATCACCCCGCGGCCGTCCAGTCCGGGCAGCCCCAGGTCGAGCACCACGGCGTCGAAGCTCTCGGTGGACAAGCGGCGGTCGGCCAGCACGCCGTCATGCGCCCAATCGACGACGATGCCGGCATGCTGGGCCAGCGTCTTGGCCAACCAGCGGGCCAGTTCGGGCTCGTCTTCCACCAGCAGGATGCGCATGGGTCTGTGTCTCCTGCGCCGCAGTGTGTCACAGCCAGCGGGCGCGCCAGGCCTCCACCAGGGCGGCCAACAGGCTGGGCAGATCGCGTCCCTGGGCCGACAGGCCCAACACGCGGGCGGCGGCCCCCACTGCGGACAGAGGGTCGCTGGTGTCCAGCGCTCGAGCCCCGGTTTGCTTCGACAGCTTTTCCCCGCTGGGCCCCAGCACCAGCGGCGTGTGCAGGTAGCGCGGGGTGGGCAGACCCAGCAGGCGCTGCAAGTGGATTTGACGCGCCGTGTTGTCGGCCAGGTCCTCGCCGCGCACGACATGGGTGATGCCTTGCTCGCCATCGTCCACCACCACGGCCAGCTGATAGGCCCACAGGCCATCGGCCCGCTTGAGCACGAAGTCGCCCACCGCACGGCTCAGATCCTGATGATGGGGTCCCAGACGGCGGTCGGTCCAGTCGATCTGGACCCCCAGGCCACTGGCATGCACGGTGCGCAGCCGCCAGGCCCGTGGTGGTTTGCCTGCCAAACCGCCGCGGCAGGTGCCCGGGTAGACGCGCTCGCCATGGCGGGCATGCGCCAGGCCTTGCGCGGCCAAGGTCTGTTCGATCTCCTTGCGGCTGCAGCCGCAGGGATAGCACCAGCCAGCGGCTTTCAGCCGATCGAGCGCCTGCTCGTACAAGTGCTGGCGCCGAGATTGCCACACCGGCGGGGCATCGGGCACGAGGCCGCAGCGGGCGAGTTGCGCGAGGATGAGGTCATCGGCGCCAGGCACGCAGCGAGGCGCATCGATGTCCTCGATGCGCACCAGCCAGCGCCCGCCATGAGCACGGGCGTCGAGCCAGCTGGCCAAGGCGGCCACCAGGGATCCGGCATGCAAGGGGCCAGTGGGCGAGGGCGCAAAGCGCCCGACATAGGGCGCGCTCATGCGAGCATCGCCGCGCCGTGGTGGCGCTGCAGCAAGGCGCTGCGGGTGGCAGGCCGGTCCAGTTGCTCGAGCCACCAGCGCAGTCCCAGCCCTAGGCCCTGCCGGTTGGCGGGGTCGCAACCCAGGCCCGGCGGACAGCGCCAGGCGTAGTACATGGCCGGGGGATGGCGGGGGCGCGCCACGGCCTTGACCACCAGGCGGCCGGCCTGGACCTGCGGGCTCACCAGGCCGCGCGGCAGAAACCCACAGCCCAACCCGCGCAGAATGGCTTCCAGCTTGGCCGGCACGCTGGGGACGGTCAGCACATCCTGACCCGGCAACAGGTTGATCGTCATCGGGGCCAGACGCTGGGCCGTGTCGGCCACGGCAACAGCCCGATGGCGCTCCAACTGGGCATCGGTGATCGGCTCGGTGGCGCCGGCCAGCGGATGGTGCGGCGCCACGACGAAGTCCATCTCTATGCGTCCGAGCGGCAGCATGGCGATGCCGGCCACCGGTGCGGGCTCGCCGACCACGCCCAGGGCCAGGTCGGCTTGGCCCTGCACCAGGGCTTCCCAGGTGCCGGCCAGCACCTCGCTGCGCAGGCGCAGGCGCGGGCCCGGCCCCGCGGGGGGATTGATGGCGTAAAAGGCTTCACACAAGTCGAACACCGTCGGGCTCGACAAGATGCTGTCCACCACGATACTGAGCTGGGGCTCCCAGCCCGAAGCCACTCGGCGCACCCGGTGGGCCACGGCATCGATGGCTTGCAGCAAGCGTTGCCCCTCGGCCAACAGCTCTTGACCGGCCGGGGTGAGCTGAGCCTGGCGGGAGCGACGGTCGAACAGCAGCACGTCCAGCGCCTGTTCGAGCTGACGCACGCTGTAGGTCAATGCCGAGGGCACCTTGCCGAGCTCGCGTGCGGCCGCAGCAAAGCTGCCGCTGCGCGCGATCGCCTCGATCATGGCCAGCGCTTCGGGGGTCAGGGCATTGCGTCGGTCGTTCATCGACTCGGGTTCCAATGCTTGGAATGATGCCATCGAGGCGGCACGCACGCGCCGTTCATGCCCTGGGTCGGGCCGGGCAGTCGGTTGCCGCGCGCTGGGCTACAGTGCCGCCCATGAACGCCGTACTCGACATCATCACCTTGCTACCCTGGGCCGACTGGCTGGCCCTGGCCTGGTTCTTCGCGGCTTGGGTGGCCTATGCGCTGTTTGCTCGCCATCGGGGCCAAACGGAAATGACCGTGCTGGGGGTGACCAACCGGCTGCGCCGCCAATGGATGCTGCAGACCACCCATCGCGACGTGCGCGTGATCGATGGCATCGTGATCCAGAGCCTGTCCAGCAGCCCGTCATTTTTCGCATCCACCACCATCCTGATCATCGGCGGCTTGCTGGCCGTGCTGGGAACCAGCGAGAAGGCCACCGAGCTGGTGGCCGAGATTCCCTTTGCGGCGCGCACCTCGGTGCTGGTGTTCGACCTGAAGGTCTTGGTGCTCACGGGCGTGTTCGTGTTCGCGTTTTTTCGCTTCACCTGGTCGCTGCGTCAATACACCTTCGGGGCCTTGATGATCGCCTCGGCGCCCGACTATCGCGAGTTCGCCAAAGATGAAGCCGCACGCCAGGAGTTCGCGCAGCGGGCCGGTCGTGTCGTGGGGCTGGCGGCCGAAACCTTCAACGACGGTTTGCGGGCCTACTACATGGCGTTTGCACTGATCGGCTGGTTTTTCTCACCCCTGGTGTTTGCGGTGCTCACCGCCGGCGTGATCTGGGTCTTGTACCAGCGCGAATTCCGCTCCGACGTGCTGGCCGTGCTCAAGTCTTGAGGGGTTGCAGGTCCGCAGCCAGCACCTGGCGCTCGTCGAAGACGAAGCAGCCGCCGTGGAAATGGCGCGAGCCCATCAGCTCGAAGTATTTCAAAATGCCACCATCGAGCTGGTAGATGTGCTCCAGCCCGCACTCACGCAGGTAGAGCGCGGCTTTTTCGCAGCGAATACCGCCGGTACAAAAGCTGACCACCGTTTTGCCGACGAGCTCGTCTCGATGGGCCTGCAGCGCCTTGGGAAAGTCGCTGAACTTTGCCAGCCGCCAATCGATCGCCCCGTCGAACGTGCCGTGGTCCACCTCGAAGGCATTGCGGGTGTCCAGCGTCACCACCGGGCGCCCCTGGTCATCGTGGCCTGTCTCCAGCCAGCGAGCCAGCGTGGGGGCATCCACCGCTGGGGCGCGGCCTTGGTGCGGACGGATGGTGGGTTGGTTCATGCGGATGATTTCGCGCTTGACCTTCACCTTCAGCCGCCGGAAGGGCACGCCGTCCGACAGGCTTTCCTTGGGGTTCAGGTCTGCGAAGCGGTCGTCCGAGCGCAGCCATTGCACGAAGTCGCGCACGGCCTGCACGGGGCCGGCCAGAAAGAGGTTGATGCCCTCCTCGGCCAGCAGCACGGTGCCGCGCAGCCCCAGACCGCTGGCATGCGCGTGGATGCGCTCGCGCAGGCGCTGGCAGTCGTCCAACGCGACGAAGCGATAAGCCGAAATGTTCAGTATGGAGCTCACGGCGCCGGATTGTAGGCAGGCGGCTGCCTAAAATGACCCGCATGGCCTTCATCCACCTGCGCACCCACACCGAATACTCCGTCGTCGATGGCACTTTGCGCATCGATGACATGGTCCAGGCCGCCGTGTCCGATGGACAAGCCGCAGTCGCGATCACGGACTTGTCCAACCTCTTTGGCGCGATCAAGTTCTACAAAGCCGCCCGTGAGGCGGGTGTCAAACCCATCCTCGGGGCCGACGTGTGGATCGAGCCGCTGGCTGGCCTGGGTCATGATCGCCAGCCCAGCCGACTGTTGCTGCTGATCCAGAACCGTCAGGGCTATCTGAATCTGTGCGAGTTGCTGGCGCGCGGCTGGACCCGCAACGTGCAGCGCGCGCAGGCGTGGCTGCGCTGGGAGTGGCTGGAGTCCCTGGGCGAAGGGCTCATCGCGCTGTCCGGGGCCGACCAAGGCTTGGTCGGTCAGGCCTTGCTGGCTGGCGACCTGCCGCGCGCCAAAGCGGCTGCGCAACGTCTGGCTGCGCTGTTTCCCGCGCGCTTCTATCTGGAGCTGCAACGTGCCGGCTTGCCCGGCCATGAAGCCCATGTGCGTTCAGCAGTGCCTCTGGCAGCCGAGTTGGGACTGCCGGTGGTGGCCACCCATCCGGTGCAGTTCCTCAGCCCGGAGGATTTCGAGGCGCACGAAGCCCGCGTGTGCATCGCCGAAGGCGAAACGCTCACCAACCCAAGGCGCATCAAACGCTTCACGCGAGAGCAGTATTTCAAGACCCAGGCCGAGATGGAAGCCTTGTTCGCCGACATTCCCTCGGCGCTGGCCAACTCGGTGGAGATTGCCAAGCGTTGCAACCTGAGTTTGGTGCTGGGCAAGCCGCAGCTGCCCGACTTCCCCATCCCCGAGGGGCTGACGATGGCGCAGTACTTCCGGCAGGTCTCGCTCGCCGGACTGGAAGAACGGTTGGCCCACCTCTACCCGGATGAGACCGAGCGACAGCGGCAACGCCCGGCCTATGTGCAACGACTCGACTTCGAGATCGACACCATCTTGAAGATGGGTTTTCCGGGCTACTTTCTCATCGTGGCCGATTTCATCAACTGGGCCAAGAACAACGGCTGCCCGGTCGGTCCGGGGCGCGGCTCGGGGGCCGGGTCGCTGGTGGCCTATGCGTTGAAAATCACCGACCTCGACCCGCTGCGCTACAACCTGCTGTTCGAGCGCTTCCTGAACCCCGAACGTGTGTCGATGCCCGACTTCGACATCGACTTCTGCCAGGCCAACCGTGACCGCGTCATCGACTACGTGAAGGATCGCTACGGACGCGAGGCGGTCTCACAAATCGCCACCTTCGGCACCATGGCCGCCAAAGCTGCGCTGCGCGACGTGGGCCGCGTGCTGGGCATGGGCTACGGCCATGTGGACGGCATCGCCAAGCTCGTGCCGGCCCCGCCGGGCAAGACCGTCACGCTCAAGCGCCCTGGCGACAAGCCCGACCCGAACCTGATCTATGCCCGCAAGGAAGCGCCCGAGCTGGAAGAGCGCGAGAAGAACGAAGAAGAAGTGGCCGAACTGCTGGCCTTGGCCGAACGGGTCGAAGGCCTGGTGCGCAACATCGGCATGCATGCCGGCGGCGTGCTGATCGCCCCGGGCAAGATCACCGATTTTTGTCCGCTGTACATGCAGCCAGGCAGCGATGCGGCGGTGTCGCAATACGACAAAGACGATGTGGAAGCCATCGGTCTGGTCAAGTTCGACTTCCTGGGCCTGGCCACGCTGACCATCCTGGAGATGGCCAAGGAATTCATCGTCGCGCGCCATCCCGACCAGAAGGATTTCGATTTCGCCAAGATCCCGTTGGACGACAAGGCCGCCTACGAGCTGCTGTCCGAAGGCAAGACGGTGGCCGTGTTCCAGCTGGAATCGCGTGGCATGCAGGGCATGCTGCGTGATGCCAAGCCCAGCGTGTTCGAAGACATCATTGCGCTGGTGGCCTTGTACCGACCGGGGCCGATGGATCTCATCCCCTCGTTCTGCGCGCGCAAGCACGGGCGCGAGCCGGTGGAGTATCCCCACCCGCTGATGGAAAGCGTGCTCAAGGAGACCTACGGCATCATGGTCTACCAAGAGCAGGTGATGCAGGTGGCTCAGATCGTCGGCGGCTACTCGCTCGGTGGCGCCGACTTGCTGCGCCGTGCCATGGGCAAGAAAAAGCCCGAGGAGATGGCCAAACACCGCGTCATCTTCGCCGAGGGGGCGGCCAAGAACGGCATCGACGCGGCCAAGGCCAACGAGATTTTCGACTTGATGGAGAAGTTCGCCGGCTACGGCTTCAACAAGTCGCATGCTGCGGCCTACGCGCTGCTGGCCTATCACACCGCTTGGCTCAAAGTGCATTACCCGGCCGAGTTTTTCGCGGCCAACATGAGCGTGTCCATCGACGACACCGACAAGCTCAAAGTCTTCTTCGACGACGCGGTGCAGAACTTTGGCATCAGTTTCGAGATGCCTGATGTCAACACCGGCGTCTACCGCTTCGAGCCCATCGGGGATCGCCGCGTGCGCTATGGCCTGGGCGCCATCAAGGGCACGGGCCAAGGCGCCATCGAGGCCATCGTCCAGGCCCGGCAGGCCGGCGGGCGTTTCAAGAGCTTTTTCGATTTCTGCGCGCGCGTGGATCGGTCACGCATCAACAAGCGCGTGGTCGAGGCCCTCATCAAAGCCGGGGCCTTCGATGGCATCGAGCCCAACCGCGCCGCCTTGCTGGCCAGCGTGTCCCTGGGCTTCGAATATGCCGACACCCAGGCTGCCCATGCCGACCAAGGCGGCTTGTTCGACTTTGGCGACACCCATGGTTCGTCCATGCAGGAACCCGAGCTCGTGAATGTCGAGCCATGGAGCATCAAGGCGCGTCTGATGCACGAAAAGCCGGCCATCGGCTTTTATCTGTCGGGCCACCTGTTCGATGAATACGCCCCCGAAGTGCGCCGCTTCGTACGGCAACGCATCGCCGACGTGCAAGACAGCCGCGAGCCCCAATTGCTCGCGGGCATCGTCAGCGAGCTGCGCGTGGTCAACGGCCAGCGCGGCCGGGTGGCGATTTTCAAGCTCGACGACAAGACCGAGGTCATCGAGGCCGTGGTCAACGAGGAATTGCTCGAAGCCCACCGTGAATGGCTGCAGGACGACGAACTGCTCATCGTGCAAGGCAAGGTCCAGCCCGACCGTTTCTCCGGCGGGCTGCGCCTGAACGTGCAGCAGGTCTGGGATCTGGCGGCCGCGCGCTGCCGTTTCGGCCGCTACCTGCGCGTGGCCGTCAACGGTCAGGCCTTGCCCGTGCGTGAACTGCTACAAGCCCATCCACCGCGACGCCTGCTCACCGAACATGGCGAGCTGGTGCAAGGGCTGTCGGTGCGCCTGGCCGTGCACCGCCCGCGGGCCTATGGCGAGATCGACCTGGGCGATGCCGCGCGCTTCTATCCCACTGACGAAGCCCTCGAGCACTGGCGACGCGGAGCCCATGAAGGGCAGGCGAGCATCGTGTATGACTGAGCCCACGCCTCCACGCAGCCGCGGTGTTTGTAACCCTTTGTAAGGGTCGGCAGCTGCGCCCCGCGGTTTGGGCGACGGAGTGTCAGAAATTGATGCACATCTGGCAACGTTTCCCATTTTCGGGCCAACAATCCCGCTAGGATGAGAATTCCGTTCCATCAGGGAGCCTTGGGGGCGCTTCGGCCCCGGGCTTCAAGGAGTCGTTCCTCATGAAAGCACGTCCTGGCCTGGCGGCCGCCGTCCTGGCTGCCGCCCCTGTCTTGGCCGCAGCCGGCAGCACCAGCGTGGGGGTGTCGGTCAGCATCCACGAGCCGGGCTTCTACGGTCGCGTCGACATCGGTCATGGGCCGCCGCCGGCGGTGATTTATCCGCAACCGGTCCTCATTGCGCCGCCGGCCGTGGTGGTGCCTCAGCGGCCCATTTACCTGCGGGTGCCGCCGGGGCATGCGAAGCATTGGCACAAGCACTGCCACGAATACAACGCTTGCAGCACCCCGGTGTACTTCGTGAAGTACGACGAGGACCGTGAGCGCCGCTACTGGGAAGAGAAGAAGAAGCACAAGCACAAGGGCGGCCACGAGCACAAGGGCGGGCACGGCCGGCCCGACCACCCGGGGCGCGGCCGCGACTGAGTTCGCGCGGCGGACGCCGGGGCCTGCGTGCACGCGCGGCCCCGGCCGCCCTACACTGCGGTGCATGAGGTCAAGTTCCCTGGCCGGCCTCGTGCTGATGGGCGGTGGCGCCCGTGCGGCCTATCAAGTCGGCGTGCTGCAAGCCATGGCGGGCCTGCTGCAAGAACGCAACGCGGCTCGCCGCACTCCCTTTCCCATCGTGGTGGGCACCTCGGCCGGTGCCATCAATGCCAGCGCGCTGGCCTGCGGGGCGGCCGATTTCGTGGCTGCGGTCGAAGAGTTGGCCGCGGTGTGGTCGCAGCTGCGGGTCGAGCAGGTGTTTCGGGCCGATTCCCTCGGGGTCATTCGTAGCGGGGCGCGCTGGCTGACGCTGCTTTCGCTGGGCTGGTTGCTGACCCGCTGGTGGCGCCAGCGTCCCCGCAGCCTGCTGGACAACCGGCCGCTGGCCGCGCTGTTGCATCGCCGTCTGGACCTGCGTCGCATCGACTGGGCCTTGCGTCATCATCATTTGCATGCCCTGGCCGTGACGGCGTCGAGCTATTCCTCGGGCCAGCATGTCACCTTCTACCAGGCCTGCCGTCCGATCGAGCCCTGGTCCCGCTCGCAGCGCCTGGCCGAATCCACACGCCTGACGCACTCGCATCTGCTGGCCTCTGCGGCCATTCCCTTCGTCTTTCCGGCGGTGCCTTTGCAGGTGCAGGGGCAGCGGGAATACTTCGGCGATGGCTCAATGCGCCAGACCGCCCCCATCTCGCCGGCCGTGCACCTCGGGGCGCAGCGCATCCTCGTGATTGGCGCAGGGCGCCTGCAGGAGCCCCCGGGGCCGCGGGCCGTCTGTGGCGACTATCCTTCGCTGGCCCAGATCGCCGGCCATGCGCTGTCGAACATCTTTCTCGATGCGCTGGCGGTGGATGTGGAGCGCGCGCGCCGCATCAATCACACACTGTCCTTGCTCAGCCCCGAGGCCCGTGAGCGCACCAGCCTGCGTCCCTTGGACCTGCTGGTGATCGCTCCAAGCCAGCGCCTGGACGATCTGGCCGCCGGCCACGTGGCCGAGCTGCCCGCTCCGATCCGCGCCTTGCTGCGGGCCTTGGGCGTGCACAGCGATGGGCAGTCGCCAGGGGAAGGGGCGGCACTGGTCAGCTACCTATTGTTTGAACCGGGCTATGTGCACGCGCTGATGGAACTGGGCCGCCAGGACACACTGGCGCGTCGCGCCGAGGTGGAGCATTTCCTCGGGCTGGCGGGCGCGCAGGCCTCCGAGGCGGCGACTTGAACTCGGCCGTCGGGGGCAGATCAACGCGCGGCGGCCCGAGCCGGCGGGTCCAGCCGGCGCCCAAGGGCCTGATGTTGAGCCAGGCTCACGCCATTGACCGTCAGTCCTTGGGCCGACCACTGACGCGCCTTGCGCTCGCCCACGCCGGGCATGCGATCGATGAAGTCGTCCCAATCGCGAAACGGCGAGCGGCGCCGTTCCGTGACGATGCGCTCGGCCAACTTCGGGCCGATGCCCTTGACCGACTGCAAGCCGGTGGCATCGAGCCGGTTGACGTCGCCCACGGCATGGGCGCCAGGGGAAAGCAGGGTCAAGCAAAGCGCCATCAGCGCGCCAGTCCAGCCAGTGCGCATGCCATCCTCCCGAAGTGGTCGCCGCCGGTCCGTGCCGGCGCGTACCGGACAAAGTCTAAGGAGGGAAGACCTTGGCGTCTTCCCGCGAAAAGGGGGGGCACGCCAGGCGCAGCGAGTCTCTGGTGCGCGTCGCGCCGCGGGGGCAGGGCGGTTCACTCCCGCCAATGCTCGGCCACCCAGGGCGCGGGGCGGGCATAGCGGCGCCAGCGCCACGGGGTGCCGACGATCGCGTCAGGCGGGTTGATCGTGCCATGGAACACCAAGACCCGCGCATCGGCGGGCGCTTGCGGCTGGCGCCAATAGTTGCTGGGCCAGCGGGGCAGGCAATGGTACTTGTAGCTCGCGCACCACTGGCGCGGCCAATAGGCCAACAGGCCGCGCTCGTGCAGATAGGCCGAGAGATAGGCCTGTTCATTGCGGTAGCGGCGGCGGATGTCGGCCTGATGGGCGCGGAAGTGAGACAGCACCCCTCCCAGTTGGCCCAGCCGGAAACGGTACACCGAAGAGTTGCCCGTGATGCGCCAAGGGCGCTTCCAGTCGTGAATGATCAGGAACTCGCCGGGGTGCTCGAAGAAGGCATCGAGCGAACCGACGATCACCACATCGACATCCAGGAACAGGGCCGTGCCTCTCAGCCCGTACAGGTCCGGCTCGAAGGTGGTGAGCTTTTTCCAGCCGCGCTCGGGAATGCCTGCGGGCAGCGCCAGCTCCGGGATGGGGTGACATTCCACCTCGGTCCGCAGCCCCCGCGGGTCGTCGGTGAGGCAGACGAAGCGGAAATCCCCGCTCAGGTGACGGCGCACCATCCCATAGAGCCGGTTGACGTACTCAGGACCGTACTTCGTGCCCCACTTCATGCACAGGATCACGCGGTCCGAGTCGCGCGGGCTGGGGCGAGCGGGTTCAGTCATAGTTCATCGAGATGGCGCGGCGGGTAGCTGTCCCAGCTGTGGCAGCCGGGGCATTGCCAGAAGTAGTGCTGGGCCTCGAAGCCACACGCGGCGCAGCGGTAGCGTTGCAGCGGACGGGCGGTGGCGGCCAGCACTTTGTGCATCGACTGCAGCTCCTGCGGGCTCAAGACGTCTTGTCGGTGCAGGCATTCCTCCACCAGTCCGGCCGCGGCGCCCACCGATGCCTGACGCTCCAGATGCTCGGCCAGCCGCCGGCGCCGTGCCGCCGGATCGGCATCGAGTTGCAGCAGCGCGCGCAGCAGGGCCGTGCTGGGCTGCTGGTCGTACAGCGTCTGCAATCGGCGCAGTGCCTGCGGTGCTTGGCCGGCGGCCTGGGCGCTGGTGGCGTAAGCCTGGGCCACCAGCGCGAAACGCTCTGGCTGCACGGCCATCAGATCCCCCCAGGTGGCCAGGGCTTCCTCATGTCGCCCCTGGCGGGCCAGGCGCTCGCCTTGCATCACGATGGGCCGCGCCGCATGCGCGGCCGCTTGACGTGCGCGGGCCAGGGCCTGCTCGGCCGCGGCACTGTCTCCGCGCGCATCGGCTTCATGGGCCAGTTCGCAATGGTAGTGGGCGATGCGCTGCGCGAAGGAGCCCGTGGCGGCGGCCTCGAGCTTGGTGGCCGTCTCGATGGCGGCGGGCCAGTCCCGCGAGCGTTCGTACAGCGCCAGCAGCGCCAGCCGGGCTTCGGTGGCGAAGGCGGTGTTCTCGAGCGCCCGATAGGCTGCCTCGGCCCGATCGAACAGACCGGCTTTCATGAAATCCTGGGCCAAGGCGTATTGGGCGCGCTCGCGCTCGGCACGCGGCAAGTCCGCGCGGCTGAGCAAGTGTTCGTGCACGCGCACCGCGCGCTCGTATTCCCCCCGGCGACGGAAGAGATTGCCCAAGGCGAAATGCAGGTCCGTGGTGTCCGGATCGTGCTGGACGGCCTCGATGAAGGCATCGATGGCCTTGTCCTGCTGCTCATTGAGCAGCAGGTTCAGGCCCTTGAAATAGGCTTTGGGTGAGGATTGCTGCTCACGACGCCATTGGCGTAGATCCAGACGAGAGGCCAGCCAACCCAGGCCAAAGGCCAGGGGCAGCCCCAGCAGCAACCACTGGTAGTCAAATTCCATCGCGCGGCGGATGGTTCAGGCGCAGGCTCTCGGCCGTGGCCGACGAGTGGGCAGAAGGCGCCGCTGAGGCCGGCTCGGCAGCCACCGGACGCGAGGCCCGCGCTGCCCGGCGCTGGCGCCACCAACTCGGCACCATCGCCAGCACGCCGAACACGCAGCCCAGCACGAAGGCCGCAAGCACGACGAGCACCATCGGGGCGCGTGTCTCGTGGCCGAAAAACCATTTCAGTTCCACCTCGTGCTGGTTGTTGAGCGCGAAGGCGAACAGAACGAAGAAGAGGAAGGCTCGGAACAGCCAGGTCAGGGCTCGCATCGGCGAGATTCTATCGGCGCCGCAGCGGCCGCCGCCAAGGTCTCAAACGGCCGTGGACTCTTGGGGGGTGGGCGTATCCGGGGCGTCGATCGGCTGGCGGTCCACGGCCTCACGCAGGGCTTTGCCGGGCTTGAAGTGCGGCACGAGTTTTTCGGGGATCAGCACCTGCTCGCCCGAGCGCGGGTTGCGACCCATGCGCGGCGGGCGGCGGTTGATCGAGAAGCTGCCGAAGCCGCGGATCTCGATGCGGTGGCCGCGTGCCAGGGCCTCGGCCATGGCGTCGAGCATGGTCTTGACCGCAAACTCGGTGTCGCGATGGGTGAGCTGGCTGAAACGCTCGGCCAACTGGTTCACGAGATCGGATCGGGTCATGGTGCGCTCGTCCTGGGTGCACGGGCTCGAGGCTGGGATGAAGGGCAGCGATGCCGGCGGCCCCTCACCACAACCCCGCGGGGTTGCGTGCGGCGTCCTGGCGGGCCAGCCAGGACGCCGACCTTGGCATCAGCCGTTGTTGCTGTTTTGGGTGTCGAGCTTGGCCTTGAGCAGGGCGCCCAGGCTGGTCGTGCCGGCATTGCCGGCGCTCTCGGCCGACAGGCGCTGCAGCGCTTCTTGCTGCTCGGCGCTGTCCTTGGCCTTGATCGACAGCTGGATGCTGCGGGCCTTGCGGTCGACATTGATGATGAGCGCGGTGACTTCGTCGCCTTCCTTCAACACGTTGCGGGCGTCTTCCACACGGTCGCGGGAAATTTCCGAGGCCCGCAGGTAACCCACCACATCGTCGGCGAGCTGGATCTCGGCGCCGCGGGCGTCCACGCTCTTGACCGTGCCGGTGACGGTCGCACCACGGTCATGCACCGCGGTGTAGTTGCTGAACGGATCGGCATCGAGTTGCTTGATGCCCAGCGAAATGCGCTCGCGCTCCACGTCGATGGCCAGCACGACGGCTTCGACTTCCTGGCCTTTCTTGTAGTTGCGCACGGCGGTTTCGCCCGGCTCGTTCCACGACAGGTCGGACAGATGCACCAGCCCATCGATGCCGGAGGCCAGGCCGATGAAGACGCCAAAGTCGGTGATCGACTTGACAGGCCCCTTGACCTTGTCGCCACGCTTGTAATTCTGAGCAAACTCTTCCCAGGGATTGGGCTTGCACTGCTTCATGCCCAAGGAGATGCGACGCTTGTCCTCGTCGATCTCCAGGACCATGACCTCGACTTCGTCGCCCAGCGCGACGATCTTGCTGGGGGCGACGTTCTTGTTGGTCCAATCCATTTCGGAGACGTGCACCAGGCCTTCGATGCCCGGCTCGATCTCGACGAAGGCGCCGTAGTCGGCGATGTTGGTGATCTTGCCGAACAGGCGGGTGCCAGCCGGGTAGCGGCGCGCCACGCCCACCCAGGGATCGTCGCCCAATTGCTTCAGGCCCAGCGAGACACGGTTCTTCTCGGCGTCGAACTTCAGCACCTTGGCGCGCACTTCTTGGCCGACACTGACCACTTCGGACGGATGGCGCACACGACGCCAGGCCATGTCGGTGATGTGCAGCAGACCGTCGATGCCGCCCAGGTCGACGAAAGCGCCGTACTCGGTGATGTTCTTGACCACGCCATCGACGATGGCGCCTTCGTGCAAGGTCTCGAGCAGCTTGGCGCGTTCTTCGCCCATCGACGCCTCGATGACCGCGCGGCGGCTGAGCACCACGTTGTTGCGCTTGCGGTCGAGCTTGATGACCTTGAACTCCATCGTCTTGCCCTCGTACGGGCTCATGTCCTTGACCGGACGGGTGTCGATCAGGGAGCCCGGCAGGAAGGCGCGGATGCCGTTGACCAGCACGGTCAGGCCGCCCTTGACCTTGCCGGAGACGGTGCCCGTGACGAAGTCGCCCGACTCGAGGGCGCGCTCCAGCTGCAGCCAAGAGGCCAGACGCTTGGCCTTGTCGCGCGACAGAATGGTGTCGCCATAGCCGTTTTCGACGGCGTCGATGGCCACTGCCACGAAGTCGCCGACTTGGACTTCGAGTTCGCCTTGGTCGTTCTTGAATTCCTCGATGGGGATGTAAGCCTCGGACTTGAGCCCGGCGTTCACGACGACGAAGTTGTAGTCGATACGAACGACTTCGGCGGTGATCACTTCGCCAGCGCGCATTTCCGAGCGCTTGAGAGACTCTTCGAACAGAGCGGCGAAGGATTCCTGGCCTTGAGAGGCGGCAGCAGCGGTTTCAGACATGAAAAGATTCCTGGTGCCGACCTGCGACCGGCAAAGCGCGGCCGGGACGGCCGCGGGTTGGGTTGACGAATCCGGCCTTCCAGCGTGCCTGCACGGCACAGGAGGGAGAAAACCGGGCCCACCACCCTGGCCGGCTCGCAGGACCGGTCAGGGTTTTTGGCCGTTCACTTAAACGGCCGGCGCTGTGCCCACCACACCAACACCTGCTGCACCGAAGCCTCGATGGAAAGTGCTGAGTTGTCGAGCAACTGCGCATCTTGTGCAGGCCTCAATGGCGCTGTGCGGCGACTCTGGTCTCGCGCATCGCGCGCCTTCAAGTCCTGCAAAAGGGTATCAAGGTTAGCAGAAATTCCCTTGGAAATCAATTGCTTATGCCGTCGCTGGGCGCGTGTTTCGGCGCTGGCGGTGAGGAAGACCTTCAAGGTGGCATCCGGGAAAATCACGGTGCCCATGTCGCGGCCGTCGGCCACCAGGCCCGGCAGACGGCGAAACTCGAGTTGGCGCTGGCGCAGGGCGTCGCGCACGGCCGCATGGGCCGAGATCTGCGAGGCCAGGGCCCCGATGTCTTCGCGGCGCACGGCCTCGCTCACGTCACGGTCCCCCAGCCAGATGCGGCCCGGCTCGAAGCGCAGCGGCAACTGGGCGGCCAAGGCGGCCAGCGCGGCTTCGTCTTGCGCGTCCAGGCCGGCTTCCTGGGCCGCCAAGGCCGCGGCTCGGTACAGCGCGCCCGAGTCGAGCAGGTGATACCCCAGGGCTTTGGCCACTTCGGCGGCCAAAGTGCCCTTGCCCGAGGCGGTCGGGCCATCGATCGTCAGCACGGGGATGTCGGCCACCTCGGCGCGGGCCACGCTGAACAGCGTTTCGAAGTAATCGGGGAAGGTCTTGGCCACACAGCGCGGCTCCAGGATGCGCAAGGGCTGCGGCGCCGACAGGCCATCGATCAGACCATGGAAGGCCGCCAGCGAAAAGCACATGGCCACCCGGTGGTCGTCATAGGTGTGGATCGCCGCGGCACGCACTTGGCGCAGCGGGTACACCGTGAGGCTGTCGGCGGCCTCGATCACCTCGGCGCCAAGCTTGCGCAGCTCGGTGGCCATGGCGGCAATGCGGTCGGTTTCCTTCACGCGCCAGCTGGCGATGTTGCGCAAGGTGGACGGGCCATCGGCATACAAGGCCATGATGGCCAAGGTCATTGCCGCATCCGGGATGTGATTGCAGTCCAGGTCTATCGCTCGCAGCGGCCAGCGGCCGCGGTGGACTTCGAGCCAATTCGGGCCCTGTTGCACGACGGCCCCCATGGCCTGCGCGGCGTCGACGAAGCGAATGTCGCCTTGGATGGAGTGGGCTCCCACCCCTTCGATGCGCACGGGCGCCTGCGCAGAGGCCGCCAGCGCGCCCAGCGCGATGAAGTACGAGGCCGAGGAGGCGTCGGCCTCGACGTGGATCTCGCCAGGGGACCGATAGGTCGCCCCTTGGGCGATGGTGAAGGCGCGCCAGCCCTCACGCTGCACTTGCACGCCAAAGCGCGCCAGCAGCTGCAGCGTGATCTCGAT
>NZ_BCWK01000014.1:0-73099 GCF_001592165.1 Caldimonas taiwanensis NBRC 104434 | reverse complement strand
TGGAACATGGGGGCGCATGGATGAGTGCGCGCGCAAGCCTGAAAAGGCTTGGCCAAATAGCCTACGGCGCCACGAGCGGGGCCGAAAGCCCCCGCATGTGACGATCGAACAGCCCGAGATATCGCCATCTGACACATCAGCCGACAACAGCCGCTTCAGCGGCGGTTGTGCTGACCTTTCCTAGGCAAACGCCGCGTGCGGCCGCGCTCAGGGCTGCTGCTGCAAGGCGCGGATGCGTTCCTCGATGGGCGGGTGGCTCGCCAGCAGGGCCAGCAAGCCCGAGCGACGCGAGCTGATGCCCATGGTTTGCAGGGCCTTGGGCATTTCGCCCGGATCGAGCCGGCCCAGTCGGGCCAGCGCATCGATCATGGGTTGTTTGCGGCCCATCAGCCGTGCGGCGCCGGCGTCGGCGCGGAACTCGCGCTGGCGTGAGAACCAAGCCACGATCACGGCGGCCAAGATGCCCAACAGCAGGTCCAGCACGATGGTGGTGGCGTAGTAGCCCAGGCCTGGGTGATCGCTGTTGTTGCGCAGCAGCACGCGATCGACCACATAACCCACCACGCGCGAGATGAAGACGACGAAGGTGTTCATCACGCCCTGGATGAGCGTCATCGTCACCATGTCGCCATTGGCGATGTGCGCCACCTCATGGCCGATGACGGCTTCCACCTCCTCGCGCGTCATGCTTTGGAGCAATCCGGTGGAGACGGCCACCAAGGCCGAGTTCTTGAAGGCGCCGGTGGCAAAGGCATTGGGCGGGCCGTCGTAGAGGGCCACCTCGGGCATGCCGATGCCGGCGCGCTGGGCGAACTGGTGCACCGTGTGCACGATCCACTGGTGCGTGGGGTCGGGCGAGTCGTTGATCACCCGTGCGCCGGTGCTGAACTTGGCCATGGGCTTGCTGATGAGCAAGGAGATGAGCGCGCCGCCAAAGCCCATGAGGGCTGCAAAGCCCAGCAGCGCTGCCAGATCCAGGCCCTGGGCACTGAGGAAGCGCTGGAGACCCAGCACATGGGCGGTCATGCCCAGCACGACGATCACGGCCAGGTTGGTCGTCACGAATAGCACGATGCGTTTCATGGATCGATTTCCTTCGAGGCAGAGGCAGAGGCAGAGGCAGGGGTTGAGGGGCGCATCCTGTCAAGCCATGAGGTCTGGCGACCGGGCTCGTGCTACCAGCCCCAAAGCAAGCGGCGGGCCACCCAGCCGGTCACGCCGGCGTCCTCGTGGTGCACGCGCACCCAGGACGGGCGCTTTTCCAGCGTGCGCAAGACCTCGCCGTACTGGGCTTGGCCCAGGATGCGGCTGCCGGTCGAGGGGGCGCTGCGGATGTTGACGGTTTGCACCTTGACCACATGGTGTGGCGTGCGGCCGGTCAGTGGTCGATACACCCAGGCCACGTCATTTTCGAAATCGCGCACTTTGAGCCACTGTCCCTGACGGCCGATGACTTGCAGCGGATAGCCTTGGCTGACGACCCACAGTGCGTCGTGCTGGGTGCCGGCGCCGGCGCGCAGGTTCACCTCGGGGCGAGCGATGCTGACCATGGTCTGGGCAGCGGCCGGCAGGGCAAAGGCTGCGGCAGCCAGCCACGGAAGAAGGGGCGAGAGTCGCTTCATCTCGGCAAGCTCCTGTGGTGGGTCAAGACTTGGCATAGTGCCTGCCTTGGCCTCGGAGGTTCCCTGCAATGGGGGGCTGCCGGCTGCACGGCCGCGTGGCGGGCGCGTACCATCACGGCTTTGCACCGGGCCTCGTGGTGCTGTGCAGTCCGGCATGGCCGGGGCCGGCCCGTCCATGCCATGACTGAACCCATTCCGAAGAAAAAGAGCGAGCGCACGCTCAATGCCATCGTCAATACCGCCTTGGAGCTGGCGGTGACCCAAGGGCTGTCCAGCATGTCGCTGGGCGAAGTGGCCAAACGCCTGGGCATCAGCAAGAGCGGGGTGTTCGTGCGCACCGGCTCGGTGGAGAACCTGCAAGACATGGTGCTGGCGCGCTATGAGCAACTCTTTGCCGAGCATGTGTTTCTCCCCGCCTTGGAGGCCCCGCGGGGGCTGCCGCGGCTGGATCGCATCATGGAGTTGTGGATCGGCCGTGGCGTGGGCCGCAAGGCCATGGCCGGCTCGTTGCATGCGGTGGCGGCCTTCGACCTGCACCCGATGGAGTCGCCTCTGCGCAAGAAGGTGCGTGCCGGGGTGGCCCGCTGGCGCAAGACGCTGGCGCGCACGGTCCTGCAAGCCATCGAGGAGGGGCATTTGCGCCCCGACACCGAGCCGGCTCAACTCGTGTGGGAGATGAACAGCTTGATGCTGGGCTACTTCCATGACCTGCATTTCCTGCGCGAGCGCCGCGCGGCCCAGCGCACCTGGGAGGCCTATCAGCGCTTGATTTCGACGTACAAGCGCGGCTGAGGCGGCGCACTAAGGGAATGTGAGTGTTCGCTGGCGCGGGCGGCTCGGCAAAATCGCCGGCATGACCTTGGGCACTGCATTCGGTTCTTTGCTCGATCCGCCAGAGGAGGCCGCGCCGCGCACCGCCTTGGTGTTGATGGGCGGCGGGGCTCGCACGGCTTATCAGGTGGGCGTGTTGCTGGGGTTGACGCACCTCTTGGGACGCGGTCCGGGCGGCTGGTTCGACATCGTGGTGGGCACGTCGGCCGGGGCCTTGAACGCGGCTTGTTTGGTGGACCAAGCACCGGTGGGCGCGGCGGCAGTGGAGCGGCTGGCGCAGCTGTGGATGGGGCTGCATGCCGATCAGGTCTACCGGGTCCAGCCGTGGCGGATGACGCCCGGGCTGCGGTGGGCCGGTCTGCTCTCGCCGGCGTGGTTGTTGCGCCGCTTGCCGCGCTGGCTGCTGGACCCCGCGCCGCTGACGGCTCTGCTGGGCCGGGTGGTGCGCCCCGCGCGCATTGCGCAAGCCTTGGATCAGGGGCATTTGCAGGCTTGGGCGGTGACGGCCTCCAGCTACACCAGCGGCGTGCACTGGACGTTCTACCAGGCCGCACGGCGCTGGCATCGTCCGGCCTGGCAGCGCCCCGGCCGTCGGGCGGTGGCGCAGGCCATCGGGCCGCAACATCTGCTGGCCTCGGCGGCCATTCCGTTTCTGTTTCCGGCCGTGCCGCTGGAGGTGGAGGGGCGCACCGAATATTTCGGCGATGGGTCGATGCGCCAGATCGCGCCGCTGTCGCCGGCGTTCAATCTGGGAGCGACGCGCATTTTGGCCATCGGTGTGGGTCAGCCCGAACGCAGCGCCCTGGGCGCCGGCTCCATGGCCCCCGGGAGCTATCCCTCGCTGGCGCAAATTGCCACGCATGCCATGGCCAGTGTGTTTCACGACACCTTGGAAGCCGATGTCGAGCAGGCCGAGCGCGTGAATGCGGGACTGCGGCGTTGGTCGCAGCAGGGCGGGATGGCGCCTTACCGGGCCGTGCAGGTGCTGGCGATGCAGCCCTCGCGTTCTTTGGACGAATTGGCCTTGGCGCATGTGCGAGCCCTGCCGGAGGCGGTGTTTGGCTTGCTCAAGATGTTGGGGGGCACGCAGGCCGCAGGCGCGGCCTTGGCCAGCTACTTGCTGTTCGAGCCGCCTTTCGTGCAGGCGCTCATCGAGCTGGGGCGTGCCGATGTGTGGGCCCGGCGGGCGCAGCTGGAGGCTTTTTTCGAGGGCCGGCCCGTGCCGGGCGCCTGAGTTCACGAAGCGGTGCCATAATCGGCCCTGGTTCCATCACGGAGACTTCCTTGGACAGCCCCCAGCCTCGGTGGCCGTCCACTCCAACCCGGGTCCGCGCGTTGTAAGGGCGGGTCGGTGGCCGCCGCAGGCGGCGTTGGGGTGAGACGGTGACCGATTTCGACCCGTTCGCAACCCCAAAAGACATGTGCGCCGCCGTGCTTGCGGCGGCGCCCTGGTTGGAGAGTTCATGCTCAATGTGTTCACGCTGGCCAATGGCCGGCTCGTCCAGCAGGAAATCGATCGTCCTGAGGCGCTGGCGCAGGTGCAGCCCGTGTGGGTGGACCTCGAAGCGCCCACGCCCGAGGAGAAGGGGTGGATCGCCGGGCGCTTCGGCGTGAACATCCCCCAGGATGTGGTGGATGAAGACCTGGAGGAGTCGGCCCGTTTCTACGAGGAAGACAACGGCGAGCTGCACATCCGCTCGGACTTCCTGATCGATGAGGATGACACGTCGCGCAACGTGCGGGTGGCGTTCATCTTGCACCGCAACATCCTGTTCTCGATCCACGACCGAGACTTGCCGGTGTTCCGCCTGTTGCGCTTGCGTGCGCGGCGCATGCCCGGGCTGATCGAGGACGCCAAGGACGTGCTGCTCAAGCTCTACGATGCCGATGCCGAGTACTCGGCCGATTCTCTGGAGGGCATTTATGACGCGCTGGAAAAAGTCAGCGCGCTGGTGCTCAAGGAGGAGGTCAACGACACGGCCGCGGCCGAGGCGTTGGCGGCCATCGCCCGCGAGGAAGACCTCAATGGCCGCATTCGTCGCAATGTGATGGACACGCGCCGCGCGGTGAGCTTTTTGATGCGCTCGCGCCTGCTCAATGCCGAGCAGTTCGAGGAGGCGCGTCAGATCATGCGCGACATCGATTCGCTCGATTCGCACACGGCCTTCTTGTTCGACAAGATCAACTTCCTGATGGATGCCACGGTCGGCTTCATCAACATCAACCAGAACAAGATCATCCGCATCTTCTCGGTGGCCAGCGTGGCTTTGCTGCCGCCGACCTTGGTGGCCAGCATCTACGGCATGAACTTCGAGTACATGCCCGAGCTGAAATGGAAGTTCGGCTATCCGTTTTCGCTGGCGCTGATGGCAATGTCGGTCATCGCCCCGTTCTGGTACTTCCGGCGCAAGGGCTGGCTCAAGTAGCCTCAAGTAGCCCGCATCGCGCGGGCCAGCGCTTGGGCGCTGAGCCAGGCACGTTCGACGCCATCGATGCCATCGGCGCCGTGCCAGGCATCGCCACATGCGCCGATGCGCAAGGCGGCGTCCCAGCCGCAGGGTTCGCTCAGCGGCGACGGCACCTGGGCATGGCGCCAGAGGTGGGCCTCGGCGTACACCGGGCGGGCCAGCTGCACGCCCAGCGCTTCGCTGAAAGCCTCGAGCAGGCGGCGCACGACCTGCACCGCCGGGGCATCGAGGTTGTGGGCGCTCCACTGGGGACTGGCGTGCAGCACCCAGCGGCAGCCCACGCCGGCGACGCGCGGCCGCCCGGGGCGGGTGTCGTCACGGCGTGCCTCGCGCAAGGGGCCGGCCGCCGGCTGCAGGCGCTCGCCGCGGGCGGGCAGGGCCCGCGGCCAGGCGGCCATCACGGTCCAGGTGGGCTGGCTGCGCACGGATCGCATGGCCTGGGCCAGTGCGGGGCTGGCGCCCAGCAAGGGGGCGGCCTGCTCGGCCGGCATGGCCACCACGACGGCATCGAACCGCCGATCGCCCAGTGCGGGCGCCTGCTGGTGAGCGCGCAGCTGCCATCGTCCGTCGCCGGCCGGCTCGATGGCGGCGATCTCGGTGTCCAGTTGCAGCGGCAGGCCCTGCGCCAGCGCACGCAGCAGGGCGTTCATCTCGCCAACACCGGTGTAGCCGGTGCCGCCCTCGCGCGCGAGCCAGCCGGCCTGGCTCCACTGTTGGACTTGCTGCGCAAAGTCGCTGCTGTGGGCGGCGAAGTCCGCGCCGCCATGGTCGAAGGGGCCGGCCGGGCTGTGTCGGGTGGACAGGCGTCCGCCGGGGCCGCGGCTCTTGTCGAAGAGCTGCACTTGCACGCCGGCGGCGGCGAGTGCGCGCGCACAGGTCAGTCCTGCCAGGCCGGCGCCGATGAGGGCCACACGCGAGACGGTCATGCCATGGCCCTGCGTTTGAGCCAACGCATCAGCCCGCCCAGCACCGGCAGCTTTTCGTAGAGCTCCTCGGCGGCATCCCAGTAGTCGCGGTGCACGGCGATGCGCCCATCGGGGGCAAACCGCAGGTGCGAGGCGCCACGCACCACCTGAGGGGCATGGCGGTAGCGGCGCAAGCGGAACGAGAAATCCCAGGCCAGGAAGCACTGGTCCCCCTGGGCGACGGCGGCCGTCACCGTGAAGCGAGGCTCGCGCAGGGCCTCGTCCATGTGGCGGAAGATGCGCTGCACCTCGGCCAGGCCCCGCACCTCGTTGAAGGGGTCCTTGAAGTGGCAGTCCTCGGTGTAGTAGCGGCCGAAGTCGGCCACCGAGGCAGGGCTGTAAGCGTGGAAGAAATCGATCACGCGCTGCACGCGCGGGTCCTCGTGGGTCATCATGGGGCGGCAGTGTAGAGCCGTCGCCGCTGTGGCGGCGTCACAAGCCGGTGGCGCGGCGCACGGCGGCAAAGTACAGGCCGTCGCGCAGCGCACGCAGGGCTTTGAGCCATAGCGTGAAGCGGCGCGGGAAGTGGATCTCGAAGCGCCCGCGTGCCCAGCCCTCGAGCATGGCCTGGGCGGCCTGTTCGGGGGTGAGCAAGGCGGGCATGCGGAAGCGGTTTTGTGCCGTCAGGGCGGTGGCGACGAAGCCGGGGTTGATCACCGAGACGCCCACGCCCAAGGGATGAAGGTCGAGATACAGCGCTTCGGCTAGGTTGATCAGCGCCGCTTTGGTCGGGCCGTAGGCCAGCGCATGGGGCAGGCCGCGGTAGCCTGCCACGCTGGCCACCAGGCTGAGGTGGCCGCTGCGTTGGGCTTGCAGCAGCGGCAACACGGCATCGAGCAGATGCAGCGCCCCCACGTAGTTGATCTGCTGGTGGCGCAAGGCCTCCTCCAGATCGAAGGCGGCCACGCGCATGGGGCGGTAATACCCCGCGCAATAGACCACCAGATCCAGCCGGCCGTAGCGCTGGCGCAGGTCCAAGGCGGCGTTGCGCAGGGCTGTGCGGTCGGTGACGTCCATGGGAATGAATTCGCTGCCCGGGTGCTGGGCCGTGAATTCCTCCAGGGCCTGCACATTGCGTGCAGACACGATGACGCGGGCGCCGCGGGCATGCAAGGCGGCCGCCGCGGCGCGGCCGATGCCGGAGGAGGCGCCCACCAGCCAGGCGATGCGGCCGGGCCAGTCGGTCAGTGTCGGATTGAGGGCCATGGGAGTCTTTCAGTGTTTCAAAAACGTGAGCGTGACTTCGCCCAGGCGGATGCCGAATTTGCTCATCACCGCTTTGTTGAGCATGACGCGCTCGTCCATCAGGTACATCCAGTCGTCGAACTGCACGTCATAGGTGCGGCCATCGACCGGCAGGCGCAGCGTGTAGCGCCAATGCAAGGCATTGCCACGCACCTGGCCGCGGGCTTCACCGACCACGTCGTCGGCGCGACCGCTGTAGCGTCCGTCGGCCAAGCGGGTGAGGCGCCAGACGCGGCGCTCGGTGCGACCATCGCTGTAGGTGAACACCTCGTCGAGCACGCCCTGGTCGCCGTCCCAGCGGCCTTCCATGGCCACCGTGAAGCGGCGCACCACTTGGCCCGAGCGGTCTTGAAAGAGACCATAAGCGGTGAGCCGGCCCTCGAAGTAGCGGCGCAGGTCCAGCTCGGGGCGCTGGCCGGCATAGGCGTCGAGGTTTTGGCTGGCGCAGCCGCTCAGCCCGGCTGCAGCCGCCGCGCCAGCCATCAGCACGAGACGTCGTTTCATCGGTCCTCTCCGGGGGGGTGCCGCAGCCACAGGCCGTACAGCGCGGCGGCGGCGGTGAGTTTGAGTGCACAGGGCAGCAGGCTGTAGGCCAGCGTCAGCGCCAGCAGGCCTTGGGGCTCGCGCGTGCCGGGTTCGTAGCCGGCCAGTTGCAGCAGCGGCAGCGCTGCACCGGCGGCCAGGGCCAGGTTGAGCTTGGTGGCGAAGTTCCACCAGCCGAAGTAGGCGCCCTCGAAACGCCCGCGATGCCCGGCGCGCTGGATCACCCCGGCCAACATCGCCGGGGGCAAGCTCAGATCGGCACCGAGGGCCATGCCGCTGGCGGCGCACACCAGTGCATAAGCCAGCACGTCGCCGGCACCCAGCATGGCGGCCCAGGCGAAGGCGGCCACCGCCAGCAGCATGCCCAGCAGCCAGCTGCGGGCCAGGCCCAGGTGGGCCACGGCACGCACCCACAGCGGCATGGCCAACGCCGCGGCCGCGAAGTACAGCGCCAGAAACAACGGTTCGAAGGCGGCGGCCTGCAGGCGGTCGCGGATGAAAAACAGCACCAAGGTGGCCGCAATGGCGCTGGCCACGCCATTGAGCAGGTAGATGAACAGCAGCCGGCGAAAGCCCTGCACGTCCCAGGGGCGGATCGGGCGCGGGTCCGGCAGCACCGGCTCGCGGCCGGGTTGCGGGGCGCGAGCCAGCAGCCCCAGCCCCAGGGCCAGCAAGACGGCGAAGACCGCGGCGGTGACGCCCAGGCCGGCCAGACTGGGCAATACGCTGGCCACCAGCACGCCGGCCAGCGCGCATCCTTCGCGCCAGGCCACCACGCCGGCGCGCTGACCCGCGCCGCCGCCAAGCATCGCGCCCCAGGCTTGGTGCGTCACGCTCACGGTGCTGTAACTGAAATAGGTCACGAGCAGCAGGGCTGCGCACCAGGTCAGCAAGGCGGGGGCGCCGCGCACCGGGGGAAAGAACAGGGCCGCAAAGCCGGCGGCCAGCACGGCCCCCATGAGGGCCGACAGCGCCCAGGCACGCCGCACGGAATGGCGAAAGAGTCCATCGACGAGGCGGCCGATCCACGGATCGATGAACGCATCGGCCAGGCGCGCACCCAGCAGCACGGCGCCCAACAAGGCCAGCGGCACGCCGAATTCGGTGGCGTAATGAGCCGGCAGCACCACGTACAAGGGCAGGGCCACGAAGGCCAGCGGCAGGCCCAAGGCGCCGTAGGACAGCCCTTGCAGCGGATGGCCCGTCCAGCTCGGGGCCATGGGCCGAGGGGGCATGGCCGCGCGCGCGCTCATGGGGCTCCTTGACTGCCGGACAGGCCCAGCAGTTGCTCGCGCAGACGTGGCTCGGAGGTGCGCGGGGACAACCAGATGCCAAAGAACAGGCGGGCGAATTCGGGGTCGTCGATGTCGGCCGTGGGCTGGCCGTTGTAGAAGAAGCGCGCGCCGCGGCCGGGCAGGTGCAGGCCGACCAGCCGGTCGCCATCGCTCACGTCGGGAAACGCGCGCTGCATGGCCGCCAGCCAGGCACGGGCCTGAGTGTCGCTGAAGGGGCCGATGCGGCGCATTTCCACGATCGACCGCTCGGCGATGGCGCCGCCCTGGAGTCGGCGCAGGTAATGCAAGGCCAGCGCGAAGGCGGTGTCTTCGTAGCGCCGCAGCGCCTCGCCGTGCGCGGGCAGCCACAACCGGGCGTCGTAGATGCGCAGCCCCAGAAAGGTCATGCGGGCCTGGCCTTGCAGCCGCACCGCGGGCCAGATCCCGAGCACTTCGGGCGGCGGCGCGGGCGCAGCCGCGCCGACTCGCACCCATGCGAGGCTGCCCAGTGCGAGTGCGGCCCTTCGTTTCATGGTTTGCGCAAGGTGAATTGGATGACGTCGGTGTTGCCCATCGCGAAGGCGGCTTCGCAATAGGCAAGGTAAAACTCCCAGGTGCGCATGAAGCGGGTGTCGAACCCCAGCCGACGCACGCGGGTTTCTTCGGCCAGAAAGCGCTCACGCCAGCGGCGCAGGGTTTCGGCATAGTCCGCCCCGAAGGCCAGCTCGTTGACCACTTCCAGTCCGGCCTGGCTCGCCTGGGCACGGAACTGGCTGGGGCTGGGCAGCAGGCCGCCGGGGAAGATGTATTGCTGGATGAAGTCGGTGCCGCGCACGTAGCGCTCGAACAGGTCGTCGCGGATCGTGATGCTCTGGATGCAGGCATGAGCGCCGGGCTTGAGCAGGCGGGCCACGGTGGCGAAGTAGGCCGGCCAGTATTCGCGCCCGACGGCCTCGAACATCTCGATCGAGCAAATCGCATCGAAAGGCGCGTCGTCGATGTCGCGGTAGTCTTGCAAGCGCAAGTCGGCCTGTGCCGACAGGCCCAGGGCGTCCAGGCGGGCTCGGGCATAGGCCAGCTGCTCGGTGGACAAGGTCACACCGGTGACTTGGGCGCCGAAGTCCGCGGCGGCCACTTCGGCCAGACCGCCCCAGCCGCAGCCGATCTCCAGCAGGCGGTGGCCAGGCCGCAGACCGCATTCGCGCAAGGCGCGGCGAATCTTGGCGTCTTGGGCTTCGCTCAGCGATCGGTCATGGCGGCCTTCGAACCACGCGCTGGAATAGGTCATGCCTGGGTCGAGCCAGAGCCGGTAGAACTCGTTGCCCAGGTCGTAATGGGCATGGATGTTGCGGCGGCTGCCACGGCGTGAGTTGCGCTGCAGCAGATGCCGCCACCGATACAGCAGCCGCCCCCACCAGTGGCCGTAGATCACCGATTCGATGTCTTGGCGATTGGCGATGAACAAACGGATCAAGGCCGTCAGGTCGGGCGAGGTCCAATCACCGGCGATGAAACTCTCGGCAAAGCCGATGTCGCCGGACTTCAGCGCCTGCGCGCAGACCTTCCAGTTGTGCAAGCGCATGGCCGCGCGTGGCCCCTCGGGCGTGCCGAAGCGGGCGGTGTGGCCGTCGGGCAGTTGCAGGTCCAACTGCCCATGGCGCAGATGCGAGAGCATGCGCAGCACGGTGCGTGCCGCCGCCGGGGCCGACGACGGCAAGGATCGCAGTCCTTGTTCGAGGGGGGAAGAGGTCGTGGTGTGGTTCATCGCGTCACCAGGGAGTCAGGCGGTTCGGGCTTGGTGAAGAAAGGCACCCGCTTGATCCAAAGTCGCAGGGCTTGCCAGTGGATGCGCGCGATGACGCCCAGGCTCATCAGCGGGTGAGCGAAGAAGGCGCGGCGCATGCTGGCGCGCGTCAGCGGCTCCAGCGTCCCGCTCACGCTGGTCAGCAGCAGCGGGCCGTGCGCATCGTCATGCTCGATACGCACCACGGTGCGTGCCGGATGCGTGCCCTCGGGCTGGGTGCGCAGGAAGCGGAAACGGTAACGCCCTTCGACCTTGCAAAACGGCGAGACATGGAAGACCTTGTCTGCCTGCAATTCGATGCCCCAGCCCAGCCGGGGGCCACTGAGCAAGTAACAGTGCCGTTCGCCGAAGGTGTTGTTCACTTCGACCACGATGGCCGCCAGCGAGCCGTCCGTGCGGTGGCAATACCAAAAGCTCACCGGCTTGAACACATAACCCAGCACGCGCGGATAGGTGTGCAGCCATATCTCGCCCGTGGCATCGTGGATGCCTTGGCTGGCCAGCAGGTCGTCGATCCAGCTCAGTGCGTCGGCGCGACCGTCGCCATGGTCGCGGTCGTCGAAGCTGATCAGGCCGAAGCGCTTGCGCGGCAAGGCGGTCCTGGGGCTTCGTGCCAGGCTGCGCAGTGGCAGCATGAGGAAGTAGGTCGGGTAGGCGAATGCATGGCGCACCGGGCGCAAGCGGGTGTGGCGCACCTGCCCGAAGCCGATGAGCGCCTGCGCCGTCGTCGCCCTCATGCCGCTGCCCTGGCCGAGGCGCGCTGACATGCCGCGAGCAGGCGCTGCGCCACGGCTTGACCCGAGCGCAGCCCGTCCTCGTGGAAGCCATAGCCGGTCCAGGCCCCACAAAACCACACATGACCCACGCCCTGGATTTCGTCCAGACGGCGCTGTGCGGCCACCGCCGGTCCGTCGAACACCGGATGGGCGTATTCGTAGCGCCCCAGCACCTTGTCGTCCCGAGGCGGGCGCACCGGATTGAGCGAGACGATCACATCGTCTCGGAAGGGCAAGGGTTGCAGTCGATTCAACCAGTAGTGCAGGCACACGGCGCCGGCTTCCTGGTCAACGTCCGGGGCCCGCTCGTAGTTCCAGGCCGCCCAGGCCTTGCGGCGGCGGGGCAGCAAGCCCGTGTCGGTGTGCAGCACGGCCACGTTGGCGTGGTAGCCGATGGCCCCCAGCAGCTCGCGCTCCAGTGGCAGCGGCTCGGCCAGCAGCGCCAGCGCCTGGTCGCTGTGGCAGGCCAGCACCACGTCGTCATACCGCTCGCTGCCCCGATCGGTGCAGACCATCACCCCGCCGTCGCCCGGACCCGGCCCCAGCCGACGCACCTGGCGCACCGGGGTGTTCAGCCGGGCATCGGCCACACCGGCCAGGATCTTGGCCACGTAGTGCTTGGCGCCGCCTCGCACGGTGTACCACTGTGGCCGGTCGGTGATCTGCAACAGCCCGTGGTTGTGGCAGAAGCGGATCATCGTGCCCATTGGAAAGCGCAGCATTTGATCGGCCGGGCAGGACCAGATGCATGCCACCATCGGCAGGAAATACCACTGGCGGAACTCGGCACCGAATGCATGCCGGTCGAGGAACGCGCCGATCGGTTCGGCCAAGGCCGCGTCATGCCCCTGCCGCGCCAGGGCGGTCGTCAGTCGGTTGAAGCGCAGCAAGTCGCGCAGCATGCGCCAGAAGCCGGCGCGCCACAGGTTGCGGCGTTGGGCAAAGACCGTGTCCAGGGAGCTGCCGCTCCATTCGAGGCCCACCGACGGCAATTGCACCGAAAACGACATGTCCGACGGCGCGGTGTCCACCTGCAACTCGGCAAAGAGCTGTACCAGTTCCGGATAGGTGCGGTGATTGAAGACCAGAAAGCCGGTATCCACGCCGTGGGTCACCGGATGGCCGGACCGGTCGGGCAGGGTCAGCTCGACCGTGTGGGTGTGCCCCCCAAAGTGAGTGCCTGCTTCGAAGAGCGTGACCTGGGCGTGCGGTGCGAGCCGATGCGCGGCGGCCAGACCCGCAATCCCCGAGCCGACGATGGCGATGCGCCGCATGGCTCGCTCCTCAGTCGACCCGGGGCTGCCACGCGGCAGCGCAGGCACAAGACAAAGGTGCTGCGAAGCGCCCCGAGACGAAGGAGGGAGGGAGGGAGGAGGAGGAGAGGCGTCTCGGGATTGCAGCCAGCCCAGCCGGCCGTCTTCGCAGCACAAAAACCGAACCCGGGGGGCCGTCGGTCGGCAGACGCCGACGCGCAGACCCCTGTGGGCTCAGAGACGCTGGCGCACGGGAAGTTCCGCAATGGCGGTGCGGGCCGATGCGGGCGCAGGCAGGGGCGAGGGGCGGCGTCATCAGCGTCATGATTGAACTTTGCAGTTTCAAATAGAACTGTGTAGTATAATTTTGCATCGAATGGTTCATTTGTCCAGCGAAATTTTGGGGGGCCTTGGGGCGAGGCCGCAGGCTGGGTTCCGAGGCGCCGGTCAGGATGGGTCGATGCCAGGGGCGGGCCCCTGTCTCAGGGCGGGTGGGGCTGAAGCCGGGCGACTGCCGGGCCCGCGATGGCTTGCCCAGGCCGATGGCGCGAATGCGGCCCGAGCGAGAAAACCGGGCCGCGTGCCGGCCCTTTCACGACGTTGTCGGGGAACTTCTTGGACAATGGCCGCTTGGCGTGGCGGGCCGAGCGGCCGTCGGTGGTCCATGACGATGCGCCTGGGCCGTGGGAGCCCGGCCGATCGCCAGGCTCTGCGCCAAGCCGCGCCAGGGCCGTTGCAAAACCTCGATGGCCTCCAGGGCTTGCGTCCAACGCCTCCGGCATGGCGTAGTTCGCATCGAGTCGATCTCTCATTGCACTTTCGTCGCCACAGGAACCGACATGCTGTACCCCGAGCTTTTCAAGCAACTCGAAGCCGTGCGCTGGAACATGGAGCGCGACATCCCCTGGGATCGGTTCGATGCATCCAAACTCAGCGACGAGCAGGCGCATACCATCAAGATGAATGCCATCACCGAGTGGGCGGCGCTGCCGGCCACCGAGATGTTCTTGCGCGACAACCGCGACGACAGCGACTTCTCGGCCTTCATGAGCGTGTGGTTCTTCGAGGAGCAAAAGCACTCGCTGGTGCTGATGGAATACCTGCGCCGCTTCCGGCCGGAATTGGTGCCCACCGAGCAAGAGCTGCACGAGGTGCGCTTCGAGTTCGACCCGGCTCCGGCGTTGGAGACGCTGATGCTGCATTTCTGCGGCGAGATTCGTCTGAACCATTGGTACCGGCGGGCGGCACAATGGCACACCGAGCCGGTCATCCAGGCGATCTACGAGACCTTGGCGCGCGATGAAGCTCGCCATGGTGGCGCCTACCTGCGCTACATGAAGCGCGCCATCGCTCGCTTCGGTGACGAGGCCAAGGCCGCGTTTGCCAAGGTGGGCGTGCTGATGGCCAGTGCGCGGCGCACGGCCCAGGCCCTGCATCCGACGAATCTGCACGTCAACGCCAAGCTCTACCCGCGCGACACCGTGCAAAGCCGCCTGCCCAATCCCGAGTGGCTGGAGCGCTGGCTCGATCAGCAGATCAAGTTCGATGCGACCTGGGAGAACAAGGTGGTCGAGCGCATTCTGCACAACCTGAGCTTGCTGATGGATCGCAGCTTCAAGAGCGTGCAGGAGCTCAATCGCTTCCGCAAGGAATTGTCGGCTCGACTGGCTGCGGCCACGCGTCCCGGGGGCGAAGCGCCACAGCCTGCTGGAGCCTGAGGCGCCGCATCGACGACCCTGCATCGTCTGGGTGGTTGTGAAGCAACAGCCGGCCCTCGGGGCGGCTTTTTCCTACCATGGCGGCCTTTCCACAGGGAACGTCACCATGTCCTGGACCTTGCTCTTCATTGCGGGCCTCTTCGAGGTCGCCTGGGCCATCGGCCTGAAATACACCGAGGGCTTCAGCCGTTTCTGGCCCTCGGCCTTCACCGTCACGGCCATGGTGGCCAGTGTCGTGCTGCTGGGCTTGGCCATGCGCGAGCTGCCCGTGGGCACCGCCTATGCGGTGTGGACGGGCATTGGCGCAGTGGGCACGGTGATCCTGGGCATCGTGCTGTTTGGCGACAGCGCCACGGCGCTGCGCCTGTTGTGCGTGGGCCTGATCATTGCCGGCATCCTCGGGCTCAAGCTGGTGGGCTGAGTCGCTAAGACGGCCGGGCGGTCCGCCGCGCCTGGTCCGCCTTGCGGTCGGCGGTCACTTTCTGGGCGCTGGGGCGCTGCCCCACGTGTTTCACATAGGCCTTCCAGTCGATGCCATGCGCGGCCACGAGGTCTTCGCCCAGCACCAATTGGGTTGACAAGGCAACCAGCGGCAGGTGCACATAGGCGGCGCAGTCGGCTTGGGTGAAGTCCGCGCCGGCCACATGGGGCGAAAACTTCGCCAAGAGCTTGAAGCCGGCCAGGTGCTTGTTCAGCAGGGCGCGCACGCGCTCGCGGTTCTTCTCGCTCACGGTGCCGCCGAAGAAGGCCTGGGGGTAGAGCTCGCGCGCCACCAGTTCCAGATGCAGGTCGAGGAAGATCGTCAGCTCACGCACCTTGGCGCGCTGCCAGGGATCGGCCGGCAGCAGCGCCGGGGTGGGCCAGCGCGTCTCGATATAGTCCATCAGCGCTTCGCTTTCACAGAGCACGCCATGCTCGGTGCGGGCAAAGGGCACCTTGCCCAGCGGCGAGCCGGCCGCGCGTGCGGGTTCGCCAGTGGCCACGTCTTCCTCGGTGAACGGGACGCCTTTTTCCAACAGGGCCAACTTGACCTTGTTGTAGTAGTTGGACAGGGGAAAGCCGCAGAGCACGAACATGGGGGGTCTCCTGGAAGCGGTGGGAGCTGCCAGTGCAAACCAACGGGGCGTGGCGCGCTATCGCCTTGGCGACACCGTGTCCGTCCGGGGCCGAGCCAGCTGCAAGAGGATGGCGCACAAGGCCCCGGCGATGGCGCCGGTGGCATGGGCCCCCACGGCCACGGGAAAGGGCCAGTCGGGCCTGACCTGGACGGCGCCGTGCCAGGGGGACTCCAGCAGGATCTTGGCGGCCAACCCCAGCCCCAGGGCGGCGCCCAACCCGCGCCAGCGGCCGCCGGGGCGCCACAGGAGCATCACGGCCGTGACGGCAACGCCGGCATGCAGCACGCCGGACAGACCCAGGTAACGCTCGGGTTGCGCAGCCAGCCACAGCAGGGCATGGGTGAGCGGCCAGGCCGCCGCCCAGGCCACCGTGGCCGACAGGCTCAGCCGGGCCTGCCAACCCAGCAGGCCCAGCAGGGCGCAGCCGGCCAGGTTGGCGCCGAGATGGCCGAGGGTCCCATGGACGAAGGCGGCGCTCCAGCAGCGCCAGATCTGCTGCGGGGCGCTGCGCCACCAGACGAGCGGCTCGTGGGCCGGGGCCCCCGCCCAGCTGGCGACGGCCACCAGCAGCGAGCCCAGGGCTGCCGCGCTGGCCAGCGCAACCCAGGCGACGCCGGGCTGGCTCAGTCGCCGAAGACCTCGCGCCACAGGGCTCGCACCGCGTCGCGCGGCGCGGCGAGTTGTTCGGCCGGAAACTGCGTGGGTCGCTCGTCCAGGCGGGCGCGGTGCTGGGCGCGGCGCAGCTCTCGATAGGCCTCGGCCGCGGCTTGGCCGGTGCCGGCCGAGAGCAAGCCGGCGTGTTCGGCGCGCAGCATCAAGGCGATGTTGCCCACGTCATCGTGCAACTCGGGGTGGGTGGCCCCATGGGCGAGCACCAGGCATTGCACGGCGAACTCGGCATCCATCATGCCGCCTTCGCTGTGCTTGACGTCGAAGAGCCCGTCCTTGACCGGATGGGCCTGGCGCACCTTGGCGCGCATGGCGCGGATTTCCTCGCGCACGGCCCGTGCATCGCGCGGGGCGGCGATCACCTCGCGGCGCACTTGTTCGAAGCGCGCGCCGATGTCCGCTGCGCCGGCGCAAAAGCGCGCCCGTGTGATGGCCTGATGCTCCCAGGTCCAGGCGGTGTTGCTGCCTCGGCCTTTCTGGTAGGCCTCGAAGGCCGACAGCGAGGTCACCAGCAAGCCGGAATTGCCGTTGGGGCGCAAGGCGGTATCGATTTCGAACAGTTCGCCGGCGCTGGTGCGCAGGGTCAGCCAAGTGATGAGCTTGCGCGCGAAAGCGGCGTAGGCCTCGGGCGCGCGCTCGTCGTCGTCGTCGAACAGGAAGACCAGGTCGAGGTCGCCCCCATAGCCCAGTTCCTTGCCGCCGAGCTTGCCGTAGGCGATGACGGCAAAGCGCGGTTGCTCGGCATGGCGTTGACGCAGGTGCGGCCAGGCCCAGCGCAGGGTGCATTCGACGGTGGCATCGGCCAGGGCGGAGAGATCGTCGGCGACTTGCTCGACGCTGATGTGCCCCTCGACATCGCGCACCAGGGTGCGGAACACCTCGGCATGATGGGCGCGGCGCAGGGTGTCGAGCAGGGCTTCTTCGTCGGCCTGGCCCGAGCGCGCCCAGGCTTCGTGGCGTTGCTCCAGGTCGTGCACGAAGCTGGCGGCATCGAAGCGGGTGTAGATCAGGCGCGGGTCGGCCAGCTCGTCGATCACGCCGGGGTGGCGCATCAGATAGCGCATCGGCCAGCGCGCCAAGCCCAGCAGGCGCAGCAAACGCTGGTGGACCTCGGGCCGCTCCACCAGCATGGCAAGGTAGCTCTCGCGGCGCAGCAGGGGGTCGAGCCAGTCGATGAAGCGCAAGGCCGCCTCGTCGGGGATGTCGCCTTGCGCCACGCGCTGGGCCGACCGCAACACCAGCTTGGCCAGTCGTTGCTTGGTGTCGTCGCGCAAAGCGGCGATGCGCGGGTGCGCCACCCAAGGCTTGACCCGTTGGGCCAGAGCCAGCGGCAGCCGCTCGAGCAAGGCCTCGCTGTCCAGCGCCGGCAGCGACTCGCCACAGCCCTTGCAGCCACCCGGGCGCGGGGATTGGCCATCGTGCAAGAGGGCGTCGAACTCCAGCGCCACGAATTCGCGGGTTTGCAGCAGACGGTCCATCAACTCGCAGGCATCGCGATGGCAGGCCAGGCCCAGGCTGCCGGCGATCCAGCGCAAATCCTCGTCATGGGTGGGTAGCTGGTGGGTCTGCTGATCGTCGAGGTACTGGATGCGGTGTTCGACCCGGCGCAAAAAGACATAGGCCTCGGCCAATTGCTGCGCCGTCTCGGGCTTCATCACGCCCACCTGGGCCAGGCGTTCGAGGGCGCGCAGCGTCGAGCGGGTGCGGATCTCGGGGAACTGGCCGCCGCGCACGACCTGCAACAGCTGCACGATGAACTCGATTTCTCGGATGCCGCCACGCGAGAGCTTCACGTCATTGGCGCGCTCGGGCCGGCCGGCGGCGCGGCGCGCGGCCTCTTCGCGCACCTTGCGGTGCAGGTTGCGCAGGCTCTCGAACACACCGTAGTCGAGATAACGGCGAAAGACGAAGGGAATGACCACATCCCGCAACTGCAAGGCCCGTCCCGAGACCACCGAGGCGCGCGGGGCCACCACACGGCTTTTGAGCCAGGCAAAGCGCTCCCACTCGCGGCCTTGCACGAGGAAATATTCCTCCAGCATGGCCAGGCTCACCACGGGCGGGCCGGACATGCCATTGGGTCGCAAGGCCAGATCGACACGGAAGACGAAACCATCCTCGGTGGTGTCGCCGATGAGCGTGTACAGGCTGCGCGCCACCTGCGAGAAGTATTCGTGTGCCGAGATGCGGCCGCCCCCTTGCGCGTTGCCGGCGGTCATGCCGGCTTCCTCGTACACGTAGACCAGGTCGATGTCGGAGGAAACGTTGAGCTCGCGCCCGCCGAGCTTGCCCATGCCCACGACCCAGAAGTCGATGCGTTGGCCGGCTTCGTTCAGCGGTGCGCCGTGGCGCTCGTCTTGTTCGGCCAAAGCCGCACTGAGCGCACGGTCGAGCGTCACTTCGGCCAGCGCGGTCATCGCCTGCCCGATCTCGGGCATGCTGGCGGCGCCTTCGATGTCGAGCACGGCCAGCCGCTCCAGCGTGAGCTGACGCGCCTGCCGCAAGGCCGCTGCCAGCGATCGACCGCGACCGAGCAAGGCATCGATCAGGGCTTCGATGCGGGGCGGGTCGGGAAGCCCAGGGGGCAGCAAGCCCAAGATGTCGCCATGGCGACGACGCACCCGCTGCACGAAGCGGGAATACTCGGCCCTCACCCCTGGGCCGGTGGCGGAGCGACCGCCGCTGACAACTTCGTGGAAACCCATGGCCCGTCCTGGGGTCTGATCAGATGCCTGTGCTAGATTGTGATGGCCTCATCGCGCAGGGCGCCGATGGCTTGCGCGTTGCTGCGCGAGCCGTGGCGGCTGCCGTCATCGTCCCCATGAGTCTTGCTGTCTTGCCGCATGCCTGGTTCCAATGGCCCCGTCGGGCCGTTGGCAAGATCGTGCGCGTGTTGCAGTGGATGACGGTGGCGGCGCTGGGCCTCATGCTGCTGGTGTGGCTGGTCGTGCACACGGTGATTCTGCCGCGAATCGACACTTGGCGTGTGCCGATCGAGCAGGCCGCCACCCGGGCCTTGGGGGTGCCCGTGCAGATTGGGCGCATCCGTGCGGAATTTCACGGCGGCACGCCGGTGTTCGAGCTCGATGAGGTGCGCCTGTTCGACAGCCAGGGGCATGAAGCCTTGCGTCTGCCGCGCCTGAGCGGGACATGGTCTTGGGCCTCGCTGTGGCATGTCGAGTTGCGATTGGGCCGCCTGGACATCGAGGCCCCTCGCTTGGCCGTGCGGCGCGATGCCCAGGGGCGGCTGTTCATTGCCGGGTTGGATGTGGGGGACACTGGCGCCAGTGCGTCGGCCTCGCCGGCGGCCCTGGACTGGTTCCTCTCGCTGCCGGAGTTTCGCGTGCGAGGGGGGCAGCTGCGCTGGATCGACGAGCAGCGCGGCCTGCCGCCCCTGGAGCTTGGCGACGTGCAGGTGGTGATGCGCAACAGCGCCCTGGCGCCGCGTCGGCATGAGTTCCGGCTCGATGCCACCCCGGTGGACGGCTGGGGCGAGCGCCTGTCGCTGCGGGGCCGGTTCACGCAGCCGTTGCTGACCCGTCCATCCGATCGTTCGCGTTGGAGCGGCCAGGCCTATGCCGAGCTGCCGCGGGTGGACTTGCAGGCTTTACGCCGCCACTTGCCGGCCGAGCTGCAGCTGCAGCGCGGCGTCGGAGGGCTGAGGGTGTGGGCGGACATGCAGGCCGGGCGCTGGAGCGGTGTGACCCTCGACCTCGATCTGACCGATCTGCAAGCCCGCTTCGAAGGGGTCGACCAGGCCCTGGAGCTGGGCGGCCTGCACGCGCGCCTGCTCTGGCGTGAGGAGGAGGGCGGGCAGCAAGTCGTGGCCTTGCAGGGGCTGAGCGCGACGGCCGCCACGCACACGGCCCCGGCGCAGGCGGCGCTTTGGGCAGGGCTGCCGCCGTCCTTCGAGCTGCGGTGGCGTGCGGCGTCCACACCAGGGCTCACCGAGGACGGGTCGCTCCATCTGCCGCGCGCCGATGTGGCCGCCTTGGCCGCGTTGGCACAACGGCTGCCCCTGCCGGCGGGCTTGCGTGCCGGACTGGCCGAAGTGCAGCCGGCCGGTCGGGCCGAACCCTTGTCGCTGCAATGGCAGGGCGATTGGCGTGCACCACGGGCGTACCGGGTCAGTGGCCAGTTGTTCGGCGTGAGCCTGGCCGCGCAGGCCGTGGGGCCGACGGTGGGGCGTCCCGGGTTGCAAGGGGCCGACTTGGCCTTCCAAGCCCATGAGTCCGGGGGCTCGGCCCGGTTGCACATGCGTCAAGGCGCCTTGGTGTTCCCGGGCGTGTTCGACGATCCGCGCGTGCCGCTGGACGAGCTGCAGGCCGACTTGGCCTGGACCCTCACGGCCGGCGAGGATGGCCCGGCCGTGACTGTGCAGGTGCGCGACGCGCACTTTGCCAATGCAGATGCCCAGGGGCGCTTCGTTGGGACATGGCGCACCGGCGCGGCCGCCGGCGTGGGCCGCGGGGCGCGGCTGCCCGGCGTGCTCGATCTGCAGGGCCGCCTCGACCAGGCCCAGGCCACGCGCATCTGGCGGTATCTGCCGCGCCAACTGCCCGCCTCGGTGCGTGACTATGTGCGTCGCGCCGTGATGGCCGGCCGCGCCAGCGAGGTGGAGTTCCGCGTGCAGGGTGATTTGTGGGACTTCCCCTATGCGCCCGGCCAAGACGGCACTTTCCGCATTGCCTCGCGCATCGAGCAGGCCAGCTTTGCTTACGTGCCCGGCCAGGAGGGGCAAGCCTCGCCCTGGCCGGCCTTCACCCATGTGCATGGCGAGCTCGTGTTCGATCGGCACTCGATGCAGATTCGACAGGCCCGGGCTCGGCTCTTCGGCTTCGAACTGCAAGACGTCAACGGCGGCATCGAGGACTTGGCACATCAGCCCGTGCTGCGCTTGAGCGGAGCTGGCAGCGGGCCTTTGGCCGATGCCTTGCGTTTCGTCAATGACACGCCGGTGGGGCAGTGGACGCATCATGCGCTGGCCCAGGCCAGCGGCAGCGGCCTGGCGCAGCTGCGCTTGTCGGTGCAACTGCCGCTGGACGACCCGTCGCAGGCTCGCGTGCAGGGGCGCGTCCGTTTGGACGGCAACGACCTGCGGCTGCGACCCGACACGCCCGTGCTGGCGCGCGCCCGCGGCGAGGTGAGCTTTTCCGACGAGGGCTTCACGGTGCATGGCGCCTCGGCCCGGGTGTTGGGGGGGGAGCTGCAGTTCGAAGGCGGCACCATGCGCGATGGCAGTGTGCGCTTCGAAGGCCAAGGCACGGCCAGCGCCGCCGGCCTGCGCGAGGTGCGTGAACTGGGGCTGCTGCCCTATCTGGCCGAGCACCTGCAAGGCCAGACGGCCTACCGGCTCCAGTTCGGTCTGGTGCAAGGCTGGCCCGAGCTGAGCCTCAGCAGCGACCTCACCGGACTGGCCTCGACCCTGCCCGCCCCGCTGGACAAGCCCGCGGCGCGGCCCTGGCCTTTGCGAGTGACGCAGACCGTCGAGGCCGACAGCCTGCAGCCGGGCCGCACACCACGCGACCAGGTGCGCGTGCAGCTCGGTCAATCGCTGTGGGTGCATTACCGCCGGGCGCTGGGCGACGCGACCCAAGGCACCCCCACGCGCGTGCTGGCCGGTGCCATCGGCCTGGGCGATGCCCTGCCGCTGCCGGCCAGCGGCGTGCGCGCCCGGGTGGCCTTGCCCCAGCTCGACATGGACCGCTGGCGTGCCGTGGCTGAAAGCTTCGAAGCCGGTCTGGCCAGCGCCGAGGCGCCGGGGGCGGACTATGCGCCCGATCGCGTCGAGCTGCGCAGCGCGGCGGTGCAGGCCGCGGGCCGGCGGTTCACGGCCGTGCGTCTGACGGGCGAACGCGCCGGTGAAGGCTGGCGTGGCCAGGTCCGCAGCGAACAGCTCGAAGGCCGCATCGAATGGCAGCCTGGGGCCGCCGGCGGCCAGCTCCGAGCCCGGCTGGCCCGTCTGAATTGGCCCGAGGCCGATCCTGGCGATGGAACACCGGCGGCCACGCCGTTCGGCTCGGACCGTGCAGCACCCGCCCTGGACATCGAGGTCGAGGACTTCCGCTGGGGCTCGCGTGCCTTGGGGCGTTTGGAAGTGCAGGCCGAGAGCCGTCGCACTGGCGAGTTCCGTGAATGGCGGCTGCGGCGACTGTCGCTGCAAAACGCCGTGGCTCGCTTCGGGGCCAGCGGTGCTTGGCTGGCCGTGCGCGATGGCCTCGGCGGGGCCACGGCCCGCACCGAACTGGACTTCGAGCTGGACGTGACCGACAGCGGCAGCCTGCTGGAGCAATGGGGGCAGGCCGGCGTGCTCAGCGGCGGCCAAGGGCGCGCCAGCGGTCGCATCGGCTGGCAGGGTCCGCCCCTGGCTCCCGACCTGGCCAGCCTGGAAGGACAGCTGCGCGTCGATGTCGAACGCGGCCGCTTCCTCAAGGCCGACCCCGGCGCGGCGCGGCTCATCAGCGTGCTGAGCCTGCAGGCCTTGCCTCGGCGGCTGATGCTCGACTTCCGCGATGTCTTCAGCGAAGGCTTCGCCTTTGACGACTTCGGCGGCGATGTGCGCATCGAGCGTGGCGTGGCCCACACCGACAACCTGCGCATGCGGGGGGTGGCCGCTGCGGTGCTGATGGAAGGCCGCGCCGACCTGCGGCACGAAACCCAGGACCTGCGCGTGGTCGTGGTGCCCGAGATCAACGCCGGCGGCGCCTCGCTGGTGTATGCCGCGATCAATCCGGCCGTGGGCCTGGGCACCTTCTTGGCGCAGCTGTTCTTGCGCAAACCCATGATCGAGGCCAACACCCGTGAATTCCGCATCACGGGCTCGTGGAGTGACCCTCAGGTGTTGGCCGTCCCCCGCGCCGCTTCGTCGGCGGCGCCAGCGGCCACCAGTGGGGCGCCCAGCCCTGCGCTGCCGGGGGGATGAACCCCCGATCCCCAACGAAGGAGTCTCCATGCGCATTGCTGCGGTCCAGATGGTGTCTTCCACCCGCCCGGCCCACAACCTCGAACGTGCCCGCGACCTCATCGCGCAGGCCGCGGCGCAAGGGGCCGAACTCGTGGGCCTGCCCGAGAATTTCGCCTTCATGGGCCACAGCGACACCGACAAGCTGTCCCTGGCCGAGCCGCCGGGACACGGGCCTTGGCAGCAAGCGCTGGCGCAGGCTGCACGCGAGCACCGCCTCTGGCTGATCGGCGGCAGCCTGCCCCTGCGCACCGAGCAGGCGCAGCGCGTCACCAACACCACCCTCGTCTTCGATCCCCAGGGTCGCTGCCGTGCGCGCTACGACAAGATCCATCTCTTTCGCTATGAGGAACATGGTCCCGAGGGCCACAAGCTCTACGACGAAGCCGTGGTGCTGCGTGCCGGCGACCAGCCCGTGGCCGTGGACCTGCAGTCGCGCCAGGGGGTGGCGCTGCGCCTGGGGCTGAGCATCTGCTATGACCTGCGCTTTCCCGAGCTGTACCGGGCGCTGATGCGCCCGCCGTGCGACTTGATCGCCGTGCCCTCGGCCTTCACCCATACCACCGGGCAGGCTCACTGGGAGGTGCTGCTGCGTGCGCGGGCGATCGAGAACCAGTGCTATGTGATGGCGCCGGCCCAAGGGGGGCGCCACGAGAACGGGCGCCGCACCTTCGGACACACGCTCATCATCGACCCTTGGGGCGAGGTGCTGGCGCGCGTGGAAGAGGGGGAGGGGGTGGCCTGCGCCGAGCTCGATCCCGCACGCATCGCCCAAGTGCGTCAACGCTTGCCGGCCTTGGCGCATCGCCGGCTGTGATCCCGGGCCGGTCATTCACGAGGGCCTTTAGACCTTTAGAAGAACGGCGAATCGTCGGCCGGCGGCCGGCGATGGGGGCTGCGCTCGCGCGGCCAAGGCGGCGGGCGGCGTGCCGGGCGTGCGGGCCGCGGCCGGCTCAGCCACAGGCCCAGCAGCGGCAGCAGCGGTTGCAGCCATGCCAGGCCCTCGCGCATGCCTCGCAGAAAGCCCACGGCCGCGCGTGTGACCGACACGGGCGTCTGCCCGAGACGACGCGGGCCGGCCCACAGCGCCATGGCGGTCACCAAGCCCGCGACGGCCACCGCCTTGGGGTTGGCCAGGATCCACCGCAGGCTTTGGCTGCGCGGGAAGGCCGGGCTCAAGCGCGGGTGGGCCGGCCAATCGGCATCGCCCGGGCCGAGGTCGGGGGCGCCGGCTGGCCTCGCAGGCCCGGGCGCGGCCGCTGCGCGCGGTGCCACCAGCGCACGCAATTGCGCTCGCTGGCGCGCCATGCGCAACAGCAACAGCTCGCGCTGGGCATCACGGTGCTCTTGTTCGGGCGTTCGGTTCGGCGGGGGCGCACTCATGATGATGGTGGACTCTCAGGCGTCCAAGGGCGGGCATCGTCGCTGGGCGGCATGGGCGCAGGACTGGCCACCGCCGGCCCCTGGCCCTCATGCAAGCGTCGCAGGGTCTCCAGATCGGCCGCCAGCTCGCGGCGCAACAAGGCAAAGGCCTGATCCCCTTGCTCGAGCAGGCGCCGCACTTGGAAGACGGCCCATGCCGCGCCCACGCCCAGGACCAACACCACGCCGGCGGCCGCTGCGACGCGCCAGGGCGTGTCCCAGCAGGCGATGATGACCAGCGCGCCGAGGAAGCTGACGGTCAGGCCGGCCAGCCAGACTGCCGCCAGCAGGCTGACGAACAGCCGCGCCAGGCGCCGCTTTTCGTCTTGCCATTCGAGCTGGGCCAGGGTGACCCGGTCGACCGCCACCTCGACGCCCAGCGCCAACACGCGCCGTAGCCGCTCGATCAGCGCATCGATCTGGGGGGCGAACAGCCGCGCCAGCATGGGGCTGACTCGGTGGGTCAGCGGCGGGCGATCAACACACCCACCAGCAGGCCGGCCAAGGCGGCGATGCCAGCCACCTTCCAGGGCTCCTCGTGAGCGTATTCATCGGCCATGGCCGCGGTGTGACGCACCCGTTGGGTGATGTCATGCGTGACGTCGGCCACGGCCTCGCTGGCCCGATGCAAAGAGGCCTGCAGCTTTTCCTTCAGCGCTCGCACCTCGGGCAGGTCGCGCACGGCCGGGTTGGACATCAGCTCGGCCAGATCGGCCTTCAGATCGGCCCATTCGCGCTCCAGGGTGCTGGCGCTGTCTTGCGCCGCCTGACTCACCCCGCGGGCCACGCGGCGGGCGGCCTGTTCAGTGCGTTCGGCGGCAGCGGCAGCGGCTTCGGTGGGGGCATTGGCAGACATGGCGTTCTCCTGTGGTCAATGAAAAGGGAGGACCAACCCATTCTAGGCAGGGTTGGTGGCGCGACGCGCGGCACCGCAGCGCGTCATGGGGTCTTGTGCGGTGGGGCTTGCGCACGCAAAGCGTCCAGGGCCAGCGCCACACGGTCGAATTCATAAGACTTGTCGAAGAAATGCTCGGCCCCCAGGGCCAAGCAGCGCAAGCGCACCGCGCGCGAGGCCGTGTTCGTCAACACCATCGTCAGCGGCCGCGGTTGCAGATGCTGTAGCGCGCTCAGCACCCCGAAGCCGCTGCCCTCGCGCAACTGCAAATCCACCACCACCACATCGAAGGCCTGCTCGCGCAGCGCGCTCAACGCGGCGGCCTCGGTGTCGGCCTGAGCCGTCACCCGGAAGCCCTCGCAGCTGTGCACCAACTCGACCAGGCGCTCGCGGATCAAGGCCGAGTCCTCGATCACCAACACCGTGCGCTCGGGCACGCGCGGAGGGACGGCAGTGGATGCGCTCGCATGCATGATGGTCTGAGCCTAGCGCAGCAGCCCGTGCACGTCTGTAGGCGCGGGCCTACGTGCTCATCCCGGCGACGCGGGCGCTGCTGATTTGGACGCTGCTTATTGAACGCTGGCTATTGAACGCTCGCTATTGAACGCTGGTTATTGGATCAACCCGTTCTTCACCGCGTAGTACGTCAGCTCGGCATTGCTCGACAATTGCAGCTTGGCCAGCAGTCGCGCACGGTATGTGCTCACCGTCTTGACACTGATGAAGAGTTCGTCGGCGATCTGCGTCACCGACATGCCCGAGGCCAGCTTGCACAGCACCTGGAATTCGCGTTCGGACAAATCCTGGTGGGCCGGCCCAGCCCCGGGCTGGTCCATCCGCTCGGTCATCAGGTCGGCCACCACCGGGCTCACATAGCGCCGCCCCTGCAAGACCACGCGGATGGCGCGCAAGATCTCTGCGCCATCGGCATCCTTTTTCAAGTAGCCGTTGGCGCCGGCGCGCAACAGATTGATGGCGTACTGCTCTTCCGGGAAGGCACTGACGATCAGCACCGGCACCTCGCCCACATGGTGGCGGATCAGGCGCAGCGTGTCCACGCCCGTGCGGTCCGGCAGCGAGATGTCCAGCAGCACCAAGTCCCAGCCGCTGTGGCGCAACAGGGCCAAGGTCTCGGCGCTGGTCGAGGCTTCCCCGCCGACGACCAGGTCGGGTTCTGCGTCGATCAACTGGCGCAGGCCGGCGCGCACGATCTGATGATCGTCGGCCACCAACAGGCGTTTGCGTTGCATGCGAAGGTGCCAAGCCGCAGGATGCCCAGTCTGGCACAGCACGGCGGGATTCGCCAAGTCGGGCTGGGGCATGTGGACCTCTGAATGGCAAGAAAGTGGAGGGCGCACCCTACCGAGCCGCCAAGCCCCAAGGACATGAGCCGGCGGAGGGGTCCGTGGCGATGCGGCCGCTGCGGGCCCAAGCTGCCACCACCGATGCCCTCATGGTAGAAACGCGAGGCGACGGCCGGTGTCATCCTGCATGCCGGGCGGTCTGTCGGAATCCGCTGACATCGATGAGGCCTTTTTCTGCTCCGTCCTCCTGGTCCTTGCGCGGCGTGTGGCGCGAGGTGCTGCGCCGACTGCGTCGGATTCACCAGGACCTGCAAGCCGCCGCGGCGCGCTCCGGCCAAGTGCCGGCGCGTCTGCTGCGTCGGCTGGCCGTGCTCAAGCTGGCGCTGCCCTTGGCCCTGGCCTTGGGGGTGGGCATGCTGTGGATCACCGAGCGCGGCTATGAGCGGCTGGTCCACACTTATGCCGAACTCAAAGGCTCACGAGTGTTCTCCGCCAACCTCGACAGCCTGGCCTTCCTCGCGGCTCGGGCCGATGCCACGCAGGCCGAGTATCTGCTGACACGCACGCCCGACAGCCTCTGGCGCCACCGTTCCACCTTGCAGCAGATCGTCGCTCTGTACCCGCCCTTGCTCGAAGGCGGCCTGCCGCATGCCGACCCGCAGGATCTGGCCGTGGCCTTGCGCTACATCGACGCCGAGCGCGAAGAACTGGCGCGGCTCGATGCCTTGGGGCCCCGCGCCACGCCCGCACAGATCGACGCGGTGCTGCAACCCAGTCCCGTGTCCGATGGCAGCCTGCGCCAAGCCATCGGCCGCATGGTCGCGCGCGAGCGTGCCTTGCTCGAACGCGCCGAGGCCGAGGCGGCCGGCGAACTGCAGCGTCAGCGCTGGGTCTCGCTGGGCACGCTGGTCGCAGGCCTGATGCTGCTCGTGCTGCTCTTTCAGGCCTACCGCGGCGAGTTCGCAGAGGAGCAGCGCATGGCCCAGCGTTTGCAACAGGAGCGTGATCGGCTGGAGCGTGCGGTGCGGCTGCGCACGCGTGAGTTGTCGGAGCTGGCCACCCACTTGCAGGAAGTGGCCGAGCAGGAAAAGGCCCGGCTGGCGCGCGAGCTGCACGACGAGCTCGGAGCGCTGCTGACGGCCAGCAAGATGGACGTCGGCCTGCTGCTGCGGCGCGGCTTGCAGCTGCCGCAAGAAGCGATCGAGGCCTTGCAGCGCGTGCAATCCAACCTCGAGCAAGGCGTGCAGATCAAACGCCGTGTCATCGAAGGGTTGATGCCTTCGACCCTCAGCCACCTGGGCTTGGTGGCTGCGCTGGAGACCTTGGCCGACGAGGTGCAAGCCCAGTCGGGGCTGCACATCGAGCGCGATCTGCCCGAGGCCCTCGAGCTCGACCGCGAACGCAGCCTAGCGGTGTTTCGGCTCGTGCAGGAGGCCCTGACCAATGTGCAAAAACACGCCCGCGCCAGCCGGGTGGACTTGGTGCTCGAAACCCGAGGCGACCGCCTGCTGCTGCGTTTGCGCGACGATGGCGTGGGGTTGGACCCGGCGCAGACACGCAAGCTCAAAAGCCACGGGCTGCGCGGCATGAAACACCGGGTCGATGCCTTTGGCGGCCGCTTCGAGATCGGGCCTGCGGCTGGCGGCGGCACTGTGCTGACGGTCGAAATTCCCTTGACGCCCGTGCCCGAGGTCGCGGACGACACCGAGATCTGAACGCCAGCCCGCCGGCAGCTGCCATGCCGGCAGTGCCGTGTCGGTGCGCCCGCGCGCCGTGGGGCAGCGGCCTATCGTCGGCCGAACATCATCTGCCGCGCCAGCAGCGACTTGGCCGGCGACATCCGCTGCAGCGCAGCCAGCCCCAGCGCGCGGGCTGCCCCCAAGCCCGGCAGGTTCCACACGAAACTGCGCGCCAGGAAGTCGGTGACGGCGATCGTGCCCCAGCGGTCCCCCGCGCGGGCCCATTCCGCGCGCCGCAGTGCGGCGTCCACGTCGCCGCCCGAGCGGCGCAGCCGTCGTACCAGTTCAAAGGCGTCGCGCAGACCCAGGTTCAGGCCCTGGCCGGCCACCGGGTGCAGTGTTTGCGCCGCATTGCCAATGCGCACCGTGCGACCCTGCACCAAGCTGCGTTCGGCATTGAGCCCCAGTGCGAACGCCTTCAGCGGACTGATGGCCACCACGCGCCCGGTGTCGGGGTGCAGCACGTGGTTGAGCACGGCGATGCGCTGCGCATCGTTCAAGGGCTGCACGGGATCGTCCTGCTGCGGCACACACCACACCAGCGCGGCCTCCTCGCCCCCCAGCGGCAGCAAGGCCACCGGCCCGTGGGCGGTGAAACGCTCATAGGCCGTGCCGGCGGGCAACCCACGCACCGTGACCTGGCCGACCCAGGCGGTTTGCGCATAGTCGTGACGCAGCGCCTTGCGCGCCTGCTCGGCAAACACCCCGCCTTCGGCCACCACCGCCAAGTCGAAGCGTTCGGCGATGTCGGTGTCCAGCTCCACGGCGCCGTGCAGCGTCTTCAGCGAGCGCACCGGGGTTCCCAGCCGCAGGGCCAGACGCTGCGGCTGGGCAGCGCAGGCGTCGGCCCAGGCCTGCTGCAGCGGGGCCACCAAGCGGCCGTAGCGCAGCACCGCCCCCAGCATCGGCACGCCTTCTTCCAGCGCATCGATCACCACTTCTGGCTGCCGGCGCACCAGCAGCAAGGGTTGCTGCTGCGACACATGCACGCGCCGGATGGGCTCGGCCGCCGCCGCGGGCCAGACCTTCAGGCGCTGCAGCAACTGCACGCTGCCCAGCGACAGCGCCAAAGTGCGGGGATCGGCCCCCACGTCATGCTCGGGCGCTCGGGCATCGAAGACGGTCAGGCGCGCGTGCGGCAGTTCGCGCGCGGCCAGCAAGGCCAGCGCCAAGCCGCAGGGGCCGGCGCCGACCACGGCAATGTGCAGATCGGCGGACATGGGAAGCAACACCTGGGGAACACCTGGGGCAGGGCGACACGGAAGCCTGCCGGTACGGCGATGATAGGGCGGCCCTGCACCGATATCATCGCCGCAACCCCATCCGCCGACCCGGCCTTGCCCATGGCCCGACTGCCCCGCCTCGTCCTGCCCGGCCTGCCCCACCATGTGATCCAGCGAGCGCACCCTGGACAGCCGGTGTTCGGCGACGAGGCCGACCATCGCGCCTATCTCGAGGCCCTGCGCGAGGCAGCCCGCACCCACGGGGTGGCCGTGCATGCCTATGTCTTGGTGCCGCGCGAAGTGCAGCTCCTGGTGGTGCCCGATACCGCCGAGGGCTTGTCCCGCATGATGCAGTCCATCGGTCGGCGCCATGGCGCCTGGTTCAACCGTCGCCATGCGCGCAGCGGCAGCCTGTGGGACGGCCGCTATCGGGTCACCATCGTCGAGCCCGAAACCGGGTTCATCGACCTGTGCCTGTACATCGAAGCCCTGCCAGTGCGCCTGGGCTTGTGCGCCCGGCCGCACGACTGGGCCTGGTCCAGCCTGCCCCACCACCTGGGGCGGCAGCGCGACCCCTTGCTGAGCGAGCACGCTGAGATCTGGCGCCTGGGCAACACCCCCTTCGACCGCGAAGCCGCTTACGCGCGGCGCACCGAAGAGGGGCTGAGTGCCCGGCGCATCCAGGAGCTGGAGGCGGCCTGCGGGCGCGGCTGGGGGCTGGGGCGCGCGGAGTTCCTGGCCGACCTGGCCGAGAAGGCGGGGCGGCCGCTGCAACCGCGCCCGCGCGGCCGGCCGCGCAAATCGCTGCCCCCACAAGACTGTCCCCATTAATTTGTGCACCGTATTGGTGATGAAAATAATTTGAGTCTGACCCCATTTAATTGCGCTTGAAGTCCTGTCGGGCCTGCAGTACGCTCGGGTCATCCCTAACGATGACTCGGAGTGCGCCATGCCACAGGCCGCCCAGGGGGGAGCCACCCCCGAAGAAATTCGTGCCCTGGCCGAACAGGGCCTGTATGACCCCCGCAACGAGCGTGATGCCTGCGGCGTGGGCTTCGTGGCCCACATCAAAGGCCACAAGGCTCACAGCATCGTCGAGCAGGGCTTGAAGATCCTCGAAAACCTCGACCATCGCGGCGCCGTGGGGGCCGACAAGCTGATGGGCGACGGTGCGGGCATCCTGATCCAGATCCCCGACGAGTTCTATCGTGCCGAGATGGCCAAGCAGGGGGTGGAGCTGCCGCCGCCGGGCGAATATGGCGTGGGCATGATCTTCTTGCCCAAGGAGCATGCCTCGCGGCTGGCCTGCGAACAGGAGTTGGAGCGGGCCGTCAAGGCCGAAGGGCAAGTGCTGCTGGGCTGGCGCGATGTGCCGGTGGACAAAGACATGCCGATGTCGCCGGCAGTGCGCGAGAAAGAACCGGTGATCCGCCAGATCTTCATCGGCCGCGGCCCGGACATCATCGTGCCCGATGCCTTGGAGCGCAAGCTCTACGTCATCCGCAAGACCGCCTCCAGCGCGATCCAGCGCCTCAAGCTCACGCACTCGCGCGAGTACTACGTGCCCAGCATGAGCTGCCGCACGGTGATCTACAAGGGCTTGTTGTTGGCCAACCAGGTGGGCACCTATTACAAAGACTTGCGCGACCCGCGCGTGGTCTCGGCCCTGGCCCTGGTGCATCAGCGCTTCTCGACCAACACCTTCCCGGAGTGGCCGCTGGCCCACCCCTACCGCATGGTGGCCCACAACGGTGAGATCAACACCGTCAAGGGCAACTTCAACTGGATGCGCGCCCGCGAAGGCGTGATGAAATCGCCCGTGCTCGGCGACGATCTGCAAAAGCTCTATCCGATCAGCTTCGAAGGCCAATCCGACACGGCCACCTTCGACAATGCGCTGGAGCTGCTGACCATGGCGGGCTATCCGCTGGCCCATGCCGCCATGATGATGATCCCGGAGGCTTGGGAGCAGCACACGCTGATGGACGAGCGCCGCCGCGCCTTCTACGAGTACCACGCGGCGATGATGGAGCCCTGGGACGGTCCGGCCGCGATGGTGTTCACCGACGGCCGTCAGATCGGCGCCACGCTGGACCGCAACGGCCTGCGTCCGGCGCGCTACATCGTCACCGACGACGATTTGGTGGTGATGGCCTCGGAGTCGGGCGTGCTGCCCATTCCCGAGAACAAGATCGTCAAGAAGTGGCGCCTGCAGCCGGGCAAGATGTTCCTGATCGACTTCGAGCAGGGCCGCATCATCGATGACGAGGAGCTGAAAAACCTCTATGCCTCGGCCAAGCCGTACCGCCAGTGGATCGAGAACGTGCGCATCAAGCTCGACTCGATCGACGTGGTGGGCGAGCCGCCGAAGTTCACCGAATCGCTGCTGGACCGCCAGCAGGCCTTCGGCTACACGCAGGAAGACCTGAAGTTCCTGATGAGTCCGATGGCGCAGTCCGGCGAGGAGGGCATCGGCTCCATGGGCAACGACTCGCCCCTGGCCGTGCTGTCGGACAAGAACAAGCCGCTGTACAACTACTTCAAGCAGCTGTTCGCCCAGGTCACGAACCCGCCGATCGACCCGATCCGCGAGGCCATCGTGATGTCGCTGGTGTCCTTCATCGGCCCCAAGCCCAACCTGCTGGACATCAACGCGGTGAACCCGCCGATGCGTCTGGAGGTTTCGCAGCCCATTCTCGACTTCGACGACATGGCGCGCCTGCGCCAGATCGAGCGCCACACCGGCGGCAAATTCAAGAGCTACGAGCTGAACATCACCTATCCGCTGCAATGGGGGCGTGAGGGGGTGGAGGCCAAGCTCGCCTCGCTGTGCGCCGAAGCCGTGGACGCCATCAAGACCGGCCACAACATCCTCATCATCACCGACCGCTACATGAGCCGCACCCAGGTGGCCATCCCGGCCTTGCTGGCCTTGTCGGCCGTGCATCACCATTTGGTGCGCGAAGGCCTGCGCACCACGGCCGGCTTGGTGGTGGAGACCGGCTCGGCCCGCGAGGTGCATCACTTCGCCGTGTTGGCCGGCTATGGCGCCGAGGCCGTGCACCCCTACCTGGCCATGGAGACGCTGGCGGCCATGCATGCCGAGCTGCCGGGGGAGCTGTCGGCCGAAAAAGCCATCTCCAACTACGTCAAGGCCATCGGCAAAGGCTTGTCGAAGATCATGTCCAAGATGGGCGTGTCCACCTACATGTCCTATTGCGGGGCGCAACTCTTCGAAGCCATCGGCCTGAAGAAGGAGATGGTGGACAAGTACTTCCGCGGCACGGCCTCGCAAGTGGGCGGCATCGGCGTGTTCGAAGTGGCCGAAGAAGCCATCCGCATGCACATGGCCGCCTTCGGTGACGACCCGCTGCTGCGCGACATGCTCGACGTCGGCGGCGAATACGCCTGGCGCGCGCGCGGCGAAGAGCACATGTGGACGCCGGATGCCATCGCCAAACTGCAGCACAGCACGCGCGCGGGCCGCTTCGACACTTACAAGGAATACGCGCAAATCATCAACGACCAGTCGCGCCGCCACATGACCCTGCGCGGCTTGTTCGAGTTCAAGCTCGATCCGAGCAAGGCCATTCCGATCGAGGAAGTCGAACCTGCCTCGGAAATCGTCAAGCGCTTTGCCACCGGCGCGATGTCGCTGGGCTCGATCTCCACCGAGGCCCACACCACGCTGGCCATCGCGATGAACCGCATCGGCGGCAAGTCCAACACGGGTGAAGGCGGCGAGGACCCGGCGCGCTACCGCAACGAGCTCAAAGGCATCCCCATCCAGGCCGGCACCAAGGTGTCCGATGTCTTGGGCCACAAGGTCATCGAGGTCGACTACGAACTGCAGGCCGGCGACTCGCTGCGCTCGAAGATCAAGCAAGTCGCCTCGGGCCGCTTCGGCGTGACCACCGAGTACCTGGTGAGCGCCGACCAGATCCAGATCAAGATGGCGCAGGGCGCCAAGCCCGGCGAAGGTGGCCAATTGCCGGGCGGCAAGGTGTCCGAGTACATCGGCTTTTTGCGCTACTCGGTGCCTGGGGTGGGCCTCATCAGCCCGCCGCCGCACCATGACATCTACTCGATCGAGGACCTGGCCCAGCTCATCCACGACCTCAAGAATGTCAACCCGCGCGCCGACGTGTCGGTCAAGCTGGTGTCCGAAGTCGGTGTGGGCACGATCGCCGCTGGTGTGGCCAAGGCCAAGGCCGACCATGTCGTGATCGCCGGCCATGACGGTGGCACCGGCGCCTCGCCTTGGTCGTCCATCAAGCATGCCGGCACGCCCTGGGAGCTGGGCTTGGCCGAGACCCAGCAGACCCTGGTGCTCAACCGCTTGCGCGGACGCATCCGCGTGCAGGCCGATGGTCAGATGAAGACCGGCCGCGACGTGGTCATCGGCGCGATGCTGGGGGCCGACGAATTCGGCTTCGCCACGGCGCCCCTGGTGGTCGAGGGCTGCATCATGATGCGCAAGTGCCACCTCAACACCTGCCCGGTGGGCGTGGCCACGCAAGACCCGGTGCTGCGCCGCAAGTTCGCCGGCAAGCCCGAGCACGTGGTGAACTACTTCTTCTTCGTGGCCGAAGAAGTGCGCTCGATCATGGCCCAGCTGGGCATTCGCAAGTTCGACGACCTGATCGGTCGCTCCGACTTGCTCGACATGCGTCGGGGCATCGAGCACTGGAAGGCCCGCGGCTTGGACTTCAGCCGCATCTTCCACCAGCCTGAGGTGGGACCCGAGGTGGCGCGCCACCATGTCGAGTCCCAGGACCATGGGCTGGAGCGCGCGCTGGACGTGCGCCTCATCGAGCGTTCGCGCCCCGCGCTGGACAAAGGCGAGAAAGTGCAGTTCATCGAGACCGCGCGCAACGTCAACCGCACCGTCGGCGCGATGCTCTCGGGCGAGTTGATCCGCCGCCATCCCGACGGCCTGCCCGATGACACCATCCACATCCAAATGGAGGGCACCGGCGGCCAGAGCTTTGGCGCCTTCCTGGCCAAGGGCATCACGCTGTACCTCATCGGCGATGCCAACGACTACACCGGCAAGGGCTTGTCGGGCGGCCGCGTGGTGGTGCGTCCCAGCATCGACTTCCGCGGCGATGCCACGCGCAACATCATCGTGGGCAACACGGTGTTGTACGGCGCCACCAGCGGTGAGGCTTTCTTCCGCGGCGTGGCCGGCGAGCGCTTTGCGGTGCGTTTGTCCGGGGCCACGGCGGTGGTCGAGGGCACGGGCGACCATGGCTGCGAATACATGACCGGCGGCACCGTCGTCGTGCTGGGCAAGACCGGCCGCAACTTTGCCGCCGGCATGAGCGGCGGCATCGCCTACGTCTATGACGAGGATGGCCAATTCGCCAAGCGCTGCAACACGGCGATGGTCAGCCTGGAGAAAGTGCTGCCGGCGGCCGAGCAACGCGCCACGGTCGATCCGGCGATCTGGCACAAGGGGCAGACCGACGAGGAACTGCTCAAGAAGCTGGTGCAGGACCACAACCGCTGGACCGGATCGCAGCGTGCGCGCGACATCCTCGACCACTGGGAAGAAGCGCGTGCGAAATTCGTCAAGGTCTTCCCGCACGAATACAAGCGGGCCCTGGGTGAGTTGCATGCGCGCACCGAAGCGGCCCACACCATCGAGCGTGCCAAGGCGGCCGATGCATCGAAGAAGTCCGCCAAGGCCAAGGCCTGAGCCCCACGTCAGGAGTTCAACACATGGGAAAAGTCACTGGGTTCCTCGAGTACGAACGCCTCGAAGAGGGCTATGAGCCGGTCGAGAAGCGGCTGAAAACCTGGAAGGAATTCGTCATTGGCCTCAAGGAAGACGAGGCCAAGATCCAGGGCGCGCGCTGCATGGACTGTGGCACGCCGTTTTGCAACAACGGCTGCCCGATCCACAACATCATTCCGGACTTCAACGATCTGGTCTATCGCGGCCAATGGCGCCAAGCGCTGGACGTGCTGCACTCGACCAACAACTTTCCGGAGTTCACCGGCCGTGTCTGCCCGGCGCCCTGCGAAGCGGCCTGCACGCTCAACGTGAATGACGACCCGGTGGGCATCAAGTCCATCGAACATGCCATCATCGACCGCGCCTGGGCCGAAGGCTGGGTGGTTCCTCAGCCGCCCCAGCGACGCACCGGCAAGAAAGTGGCCATCGTCGGCTCTGGGCCGGCCGGCCTGGCCGCAGCCCAGCAGCTGGCCCGCGCCGGCCACGACGTGACCGTGTTCGAGAAGAACGACCGCATCGGCGGCCTGCTGCGCTACGGCATTCCAGACTTCAAGATGGAGAAGTCGCACATCGACCGGCGCATCGAGCAAATGAAGGCCGAAGGGGTGACCTTCCGCACCGGGGTGCTGGTGGGCAAGCTGCCCGAAGGCTCCAAGGTCACCAACTGGGCCAAGGAAACCCTCAGCGCCGAGCAATTGTGCAAGGACTTCGACGCCGTGCTGTTGGCTGGCGGGGCCGAACAATCGCGTGATTTGCCCGTGCCAGGCCGTGAGCTCGACGGCATCCATTTCGCGATGGAATTCCTGCCCCAGCAAAACAAGGTGGTGGCCGGCGACAAACTCAAGAGCCAGATCCGTGCCGATGGCAAGCATGTGATCGTCATCGGCGGTGGCGACACCGGCTCGGACTGCGTGGGCACCTCCAACCGTCACGGCGCCAAGAGCGTGACCCAGTTCGAGCTCTTGCCCATGCCACCGGAGCAGGAAAACAAGCCGCTGACCTGGCCGTATTGGCCCTACAAGCTGCGCACTTCCTCCAGCCACGAGGAAGGCTGCGTGCGCGAGTTCGCCATCGCCACCAAGGAGTTCGTGGGCGAGAAGGGGCGCGTCACCGGCGTGAAGACCGTCCGCGTGGACTGGAAGGACGGCAAGATGAGCGAAGTGCCCGGCACCGAGCAAGTGTTCAAGGCCGACCTGGTCTTGCTGGCCATGGGCTTCCTCGGTCCGGTGGGCAGCGTCCTGGAGGCCTTTGGTGTGGACAAAGATGCCCGCGGCAATGCCAAGGCCAGCACCGAATTCATCGGCGGCTACCGCACCAACGTCGACAAGGTGTTCGCCGCCGGTGACATGCGTCGCGGCCAGTCGCTGGTGGTGTGGGCCATCCGCGAAGGCCGCCAAGCCGCGCGCGCGGTGGACGAGTACCTGATGGGCACGAGCGACCTGCCGCGCTGAGGCCTGCGCAGCGCGGGGTCAGCCCGCGGCTGCGGCCGCGGCCGGCAGCGTCAGCCGATAACCCGCGCCGCGCACGGTCTCGATCAAATCCACGCAGCCGGCTTGTGACAAGGCTGCGCGAAGTCGTTTGATGTGCACGTCCACGGTGCGCTCTTCGATGAAGACATGGTCGCCCCAGACCCGATCCAACAGCTGCGGTCGGGAGTGCACCCGCTCCGGGTGCGTCATCAAGTAGCGCAGCAACCGAAACTCCGTGGGGCCCAGATGAATCGGCCGTCCGGCCCAACTGACGCGGCGGGTGCCGGGATCCAAGGACAATGCGCCCAGGGTCAACGGGGTGTCCAAGACTTCGGGCGCCTTGCGGCGCAGCACCGCCCGGATGCGCGCCCCCAGCTCGGCCGTGGAAAAGGGTTTGGACACATAGTCGTCGGCACCGGCCTCCAAGCCCAGCACCACGTCGTGCTCATCGCTGCGCGCGGTCAGCATCACGATGGGCAGGCTGCGTGTGCGCGGATCGGCCCGCCAGCGCCGCGCCAGGCTGATGCCCGACTCCCCTGGCAACATCCAGTCCAGCACCACCAGGTCTGGCAGGGCTTCGCGCAACGCGGCATCGGCCTGCGCGGCATTGCTGCTGAGGCGCAGCTCGAAGCCTTCGTGGCGCAGATGCAAGGCAATCAACTCGGCAATCGCCGGTTCGTCTTCGACGACGAGAATTCGTGCCATGAGCGTCCTTCGTTGACAATCGGGCGCACCGTGGATCAGCTCACCACCGAGGCCACTTCCCCCAGCGGCGTGTGACGCACATCGGCCCCTTTGACCACATAGATGACTTGTTCGGCCACGTTTTTGGCATGGTCGCCCACCCGTTCGATGGCTTTGGCCACGAACACCAGATCGATGCTGATCGAGATCGTGCGCGGGTCTTCCATCATGTAGGTCACCAGCTTGCGCAACAAACCATCGAACTCGAGGTCGATGGCATGGTCTTTCTGGATGGCCGCGAAGGCATCGGCCGCATCCAGCCGAGCAAACGCATCGAGGGATTGACGCAGCAAGCGCAGCGCCAAGTCTGCCTCGAAAGACAAGTCCGCCACGGTGGCACGTAGGCGATGCGCCATGCCCGAATCGATCAAGCGCCGCACGGTGCGTGCGATGCGCGAGGCTTCGTCGCCGGCGCGCTCCAAATTGCCGATGGCCTTGCTCACCGCGATGAGCAGCCGCAAATCGCGCGCCGTGGGTTGGCGTCGCGCGATGATGGCGCACAAGTCACGGTCGATCTCGACTTCCCGGCGGTTGACGCGCGCCTCCTGCTCCAACACTTGGAGGGCGGTCTCGGGGCTGAGGTGTTGCAGTGCATAGACCGCTTGCGCGAGCTGCGCTTCCACCAAGCCGCCCATTTCCAGCACCCGGCTGGAGATGTCGCTCAGTTCGGCGTCGAATTGCGTGGACAGATGTTTGTCGCTCATAGATGACGGCGGCGGCAAGCGCCCGGGGTGTGTTCAGCCAAATCGGCCGGTGATGTAGTCCTCGGTTTCTTTGCGCTGAGGCTTCATGAAGATGTTCTTGGTTTCGCCGAACTCGATCAGGTCGCCCAGATACATGTAGGCGGTGTAGTCCGACACACGGGCTGCTTGCTGCATGTTGTGCGTGACGATCAGCACCGTGACTTGATCTTTGATCTGACCGATCAGCTCCTCGATGCTGGCCGTGGCAATCGGGTCCAGCGCCGAGGTCGGCTCATCGAACAGGACGATTTCCGGATCGGTGGCCAGGGCTCGGGCGATGCACAAGCGCTGCTGTTGGCCTCCCGAGAGATTGAAGGCCAAGTCGTGCAGCCGATCCTTCACCTCCGGCCACAACGCGGCAGCGCGCAGCGCCGACTCCACCTTGTCGTCCAGATAGCTGCGAGAGCGTTCGCCGCGCACGCGCAAGCCGTAGGCGACGTTCTCGTAAATCGACTTGGGAAACGGGTTGGGCTTTTGAAACACCATCGAGATGCGCATGCGCACTTCGATCGGATCGACACGGCGGTCCAACAAGTTCACCGCATCAGGCAACAACTCGATGGCACCTTGATAACGGTGCCCGGGGTACAAGTCGTGCATGCGATTGAAGCAACGCAGGAACGTCGATTTGCCGCAGCCGCTGGGGCCGATCAGGGCAGTCACTTTGTTCTGGAAGACCGGCATCGAGATGCTCTTGAGCGCCTGGAATTCGCCGTAGAAGAAGTCCAGCGCGTCCGACTTGGCCTTCAGGGCAGGGGGATGGTCCGGCAAGGTGATGGTGCTGGTCATGGCAAACGGAAAAGAAGATTCGGTGTGAGGGGGCTTACCACTTGATGCGCTGGCGCAGCCGATAGCGCAGCCAAATGGCCAAGGCGTTCATGCCCAAGGTCATGAAGACGAGCACCAAACTGGCCGCTGCGGCGTTTTGGTGAAACGCAGTGTCCGGCCGCGAGGTCCAGTTGAAGATTTGGATCGGCATCACGGTAAACGGGGACATCAGCCAGTCGAACAAGCCGGCCGGAGGCTGGCCGCTCCCGGGCAGGGGAGGCAAGAAGGCGATGAAGGTCAAGGCGCCGATGGTGATGACCGGTGCGGTCTCGCCGATGGCGCGCGACAAGCCGATGATCACCCCGGTGAGGATGCCCGGACTGCTGTACGGCAGCAGATGATGCTGCACCACCTGCCACTGAGAGGCCCCGCAGGCATAGGCGCCTTCGCGGATGTGCTGGGGAATGGCGCGCAAGGCCTCGCGCGTGGCGGTGATGACGATGGGCAGGATCAGCAGCGCCAGCGTCAAGCCTGCCGTCAGAATCGACTGCCCCAGCCCGAAGGTGTAGACGAACAACCCCAGAGCCAACAATCCATAGATGATCGAGGGCACACCGGCCAGATTGGTGATGTTGATTTCGATCAGGTCGGTCAACCAATTCTTGCGAGCGTATTCCTCCAGATAGATCGCTCCTGCGATGCCCACCGGCACGGCCACGGCCGCGGTGACCAGCATCACCAACAGCGAGCCGACCCAGGCCGACAGGATGCCGGCCTGTGATGCGCGGCGCGAGGGAAATGAGCCAAAGAATTCCAGATCCAGGCGCGACAAGCCTTGGACGGCCATGTCGGTGAACAAGGCCGCCAATGTCAAGACGGCCACCATCAGGGCACCGAGGCCCAACACGCCGAACCACAAATCCCAGCGTTTGTGCCGCTCGATGATCTGGCGCAGTCGCGCAACGTCGAAATGGGGGCGGGACATCTCAATACACCTCGCGGAAGCGCTTGCGCAGCCCATAACCGGCCAGGTTGAACAACAGCGTGATCAGCATCAAGGACAGGCCCGCCGCAAAAATGGTTTGGTAGCCGATGCTGCCGTGCGGCAAGTCGCCCAGGGCCACTTGCACGATGTAGGCGGTCACGGTGGCTGCCGGCTCCAACGGGTTGAAGCTGAGGTTGGGCTGCATGCCGGCGGCCACGGCCAAGATCATCGTCTCGCCCACGGCACGCGAGATGCCAAGGATGTAGGCCGAGGCGATGCCGGAGAGGGCTGCCGGCACGACCACTTTGAGGGCGGTCTGCAAGCGGGTGCTGCCCATGGCGTAGGCGCCTTCGCGCAGGCTCATGGGCACGGCACGCATGGCGTCTTCGGACAAAGACGCGACATACGGGATGATCATGATGCCCATGACCAAACCGGCGGACAACACGTTGAAGCTGGGCAGCTGAGGGATCAGCCGTTGCAACATGGGCGTGACGAACAGCAGCGCGAAGTAGCCGTAGACGATGGTTGGCACGCCCGACAGCAGCTCCAGCACCGGCTTGAGCGTTTCACGGACTCGGTGGCTGGCGAATTCCGACAGGTACAAGGCGATGACCGTGCCCAGGGGCACAGCCACCAACAGCGCCACGGCCGAGCTGGTGATCGTGCCCGAGAGCAAGACCACGATGCCAAAGCGCGCCTCGGAGAACAGCGGGGTCCATTGCGTGTCGGTCAAAAACGTCCACAGGGGCACGGACTGGAAAAAGACCAGCGACTCCTTCAGCAGGATGTAGACGATGCCCACCGTGGTGAAAACCGACACACAGGCACAGGCCAGCAAGGCCGCGCGGATGAACCGCTCGGCCCATCGACGCCGAGCTTGCGCGCGGGCGTACTCGGCCAACTTGGCCTGCCCTAGCATGGGCCGAGGCGCCAGCGTCTGGGCCTTGCTTGCCTGAGAAACGGCCGACATGAATGATGCTCCGCGATACGGGGAAAAAACGACAGAATCGAGCGGGCCGCCCCGCTCGGAAGCGGCCCACTGACAAGGAGGTGTGCCGAATCTCGGCCGCTCACAGGCTGGCTTCGCGGCGCATCAGTTCATCGATGGTCACGCCCACTTCGGCCACGCCGCCGAAGACCGTGCCTTTGCGGTTCTTGGCCAAGTGTTCGAGGTTCATCTTGTAGGCGGCCTCGGGCAGCGGCACGTATTTCACTTCTTTCATGATGCGCGAGGCATTCTTCATGTAGAAGTCGACGAACTCTTTGACCTCCGGCCGTTCGTAAGCCTTGGCGTTGACATAGATGAAGATCGGGCGCGACAGCGGCTGGTAGGTGCCATTGATCACGTTGGTCTCGTTGGGCTCGACCGCAGGGCTGCCCGGCTTGGCCACGATCGGCACGGCCTTGAGGTCTTTGCGGTTCTCGGCGTAGTAGGCATAGCCCAAATAACCCAGCGCATAGACATTGCCCGAGACGCCCTTGACCGTCACGTGATCGTCCTCGGTGGCGGCATAGTCCCCGCGGCTGGACTTGGCTTTGCCATTGATGGCTTCGGTGAAATAGTCGAAGGTGCCCGAATCGGAGCCCGCTCCGTACAGCACGATCTTCTCAGCCGGAAAGGCCGGGTTGATTTGGCTCCACAGTGTGATCTTGCCCTGGGCGGCAGGCTCCCACATGGTCTTCAGTTCGGCCACGCTCAGTTGCTTGACGAAGTTGTTTTTGGGATGGATCACCACGGTCAAGGCATCGAAACCCACGGGCAGCTCGAAGTACTCGATGCCGGCGGCGCGGCAGGCTTCCATTTCCTGCTTCAGGATCGGCCGAGACGCGTTGGAAATGTCGGTTTCACCGCGGCAAAACTTCTTGAAGCCGCCCCCGGTGCCGGAGATGCCCACCGTCACGCGAACGGCGCCTTTCTTGGCCTTTTGAAAGTCTTCGGCCACACCTTCGGTGGGCGGGAACACGGTCGAAGAGCCGTCGATTTTCACGATCGGCGTCTGCGCTTCGGCCACGCCGGGGCCGGCCAACGCGGCCAGCACGGCGGCGGCCGCAGCAACTTGAGCGAGAGCTTTCATCATCATCTCCTGAAAAAACGGTCCAAGACCCGACCGTGATCTTCGTTGGGGCTCATGAATCTTTCGTGACGGTGGCTTTGACCGATGTGACAGCCGTTGCGGCCCAGGGCCCATGCTGGGCCGGGCGCGATGCGCTGGCGTCGCTCGCATGGGTGACGGCCCAGCCCTGCAGGGCCAAGCGATAGCCCACACCGCGCACCGTTTGGATCAGGTCTGGGCTCACTCCGGTTTGCGCCAGGCGTCGGCGCAGCCGTCGGATGTATTGGTCCACCGTGCGCGCATCGATGTTGGGCACGTCTTTCCACACTTCGGCCAGCAGCGCATGGCGCGGCACGATGCGCTCGGCGTGTTCGAGCAGCTGGCGCAGCAGCTGCATTTCCCTGGGCGCCAGCGTGACCGTCTGCGTGTGCGCCCCGCGCCGCAAACGCAGCTGCAGCTCGGGGGCGTCCACTTCGATCCAGGGGCCGTGTGACCCAGTCAGGCTCCCATCGCCCGCTGCGCCGGGGGCCTCGGTCCCTGTGGGGCTTTCCCGGGCCGACAAATGGCCCAGCAAATCACGCACCAAGGCACGGGGACTGAAGGGCTTGGTGATGCACCAGGTGGCGCCGCAGCGTTCGCCGTGGGCGCCGCAGCGCTCGTCCAGCCGCGACGTCAGCATCACGACGGGCACACCCAGCGGCCTGGGCGCCGCGATCGCCCCGGGCTGCGCAGGCAAGGCGTCCAGGTCGATCACCACGGCGTCGGGCAACACTTCGTTGGCCAAACGCCAGCCTTCGTCCAGGGTGGCTACTGCCATGGCATAGGCGCCGGCGCTTTGGCAATGCGCACGCACCAGTTCGCGAATCGCTGGCTGCGCCATGACCACCAGCACCGTCGGGCTGGTGGGGCGGGTTGTTTCTGGGCTGGACCCGGCCGACATGTCGATGACCTCTTGTCACACCGTGGCGGGGCCGCGCTGCACCTGACGCATGGCTGCCGCCGCCTCCATCGGGACGATGCTGGGCTGGCTGTGTGACGCTGGTGTGACAGTGGCGGCCCAGGAGGCGGCCGGCGGCCGGCCGGGCCCGGCGCAGGCAGCCGCTGGGCCGAGGGCTTCCGTGTTTTCACCTATCATCGGCCCAGCGGCCATGCGGCCGACGGTCCCTTCAACCCATGCAAACTCTCGTCGAGACGACCCGGTCGACCCCCTCTACGACGCCTGCGCTGGTGGAACTGCGCGAGGTGAGCTTTGGCTATGACGAACGGCCCATCTTGCGGGACGTGAGCCTGAGTGTGCCGCGCGGGCAGGTGGTGGCGCTGATGGGCACGTCTGGCGGGGGCAAAACCACGGTGTTGCGCCTCATCGGCGGGCAGATCAAGCCGCAGCGCGGTCAAGTGCTGTTCGACGGGGTGGACATCGCCTCGATGGACCGGCAGGCGCTGTATGCCATCCGCCGACGCATGGGCATGCTCTTCCAATTTGGCGCGCTGTTCACCGATTTGTCGGTTTTCGACAACGTGGCCTTCCCCCTGCGCGAGCACACGCAACTGAGCGAGGACATGATCCGCGATCTGGTGCTGATGAAGCTCGATGCGGTGGGCCTGCGCGGTGCGCGCGATTTGATGCCGTCTCAGATCTCCGGCGGCATGGCCCGGCGCGTGGCGCTGGCGCGGGCCATCGCGCTGGATCCCGAGCTCATCATGTATGACGAGCCGTTCGCCGGTCTGGATCCCATCTCGATGGGGGTGGCGGCGCGCTTGATTCGGCAGCTCAACCAGACCCTGGGCGTGACCAGTTTGGTGGTGTCTCACGACGTGGACGAGACCTTTCTGATTGCCGACCACGTGATCTTTCTGGCCGATGGACGCATTGCCGCGCAGGGCACCCCGGCGCAGATGCGCGCCACCGAGGACCCGCTGGTGCGCCAGTTCGTCGATGCCCAAGGCGACGGTCCGGTGCGATTCCACTACCCGGCTCCCGAGGTGGCCGAAGACTATCGCCTGCCCGGGGGGCGTGCATGATGGGGTGGCTGCATCCGCGTCGGGTGGGGCGCGCCGTACGGGGGGGCTTGGCCGATCTGGGCCGCGCCGCACGCATGCTGGCGCACTTGTTCGCGCTGGGCGGCAAGGCCTTCGCGCGGCCCCGCTTGGTGGTGGACCAGATCCATTTCTTGGGCAACTACTCGCTGGCCATCATTGCGGTCTCAGGGCTGTTCGTGGGTTTCGTGCTCGGCTTGCAGGGGTATTACATCCTGCAGCGCTATGGCTCGTCCGAGGCCCTGGGGCTGATGGTGGCCTTGGCCTTGGTGCGCGAGCTCGGGCCGGTGGTCACGGCCTTGCTGTTCGCCGGGCGGGCCGGCACCTCGCTGACTGCCGAGATCGGCCTGATGAAAGCCGGCGAGCAACTCGCGGCGATGGAGATGATGGCCGTCGATCCGATGCAGCGGGTGCTGGCCCCGCGCTTTTGGGCCGGCCTCCTCGTGATGCCCTTGCTGGCGGCGGTGTTCAGCGCGGTGGGCATCATCGGCGGCTGGATCGTCGGCGTGGTGATGATCGGCGTGGATGGCGGGGCTTTCTGGTCGCAAATGCAAGCCGGTGTGGATGTGTGGTCCGACGTGGGCAACGGCGTGATCAAAAGTTTCGTGTTCGGTGTGACGGTGAGCTTCATCGCCCTGTGGCAGGGTTACGAGGCCAAGCCCACGCCCGAGGGCGTCTCGCGGGCCACCACCCGCACGGTGGTGGTGGCCTCCTTGTTCGTCTTGGGCCTGGACTTCATGCTGACCGCGTGGATGTTTTCGATCTGATGAGCCGCGGCCCGGCAGGGCCGGCGGCAGGAGTGGTGTGATGCCTCAGTCTCGACATGATGTGTGGGTAGGCCTGTTCGTGCTGCTGGGCGGGGCGGCCTTGCTGTTTCTGGCGCTCCAGGCGGGCAACCTGTTGTCGCTGTCGTTCGAGGACACGTATCGGGTGCAGGCCCGCTTCGACAACATCGGCGGCCTCAAGCCCCGTTCGGCAGTGCGCAGCGCTGGGGTGGTGGTCGGCCGGGTCGAGTCGATCACCTTCGACGACCAGACCTACCAGGCGCGCGTCACGCTCAGCCTGGAAAAGCGTTTTGCCTTTCCGAAGGACAGCTCGGCCAAGATCCTGACGTCCGGGCTGTTGGGCGAGCAATACATCGGGCTGGAGCCCGGCGCCGCGGAGCAGATGCTGTCCGAAGGCGACACGATCACGCAAACCCAATCGGCCGTGGTGCTCGAGAATCTCATCAGCCAGTTCTTGTTCAATCGCGCGGCCGAGGCCGGCGATGGCGGGGCGCGTCCCTGAGTCTGCCCGCGGCAAGGAGAGGAGCATGTCGCAGAGCTGGTCTCGTGGGATCGTGTGGGTCGTGCTCGGGCTGCTCGCCGGCTGTGCGAGCACCCATCCGAGCGACCCGCTCGAACCCCTGAACCGCAAGGTGTTTGCCTTCAACGATGCGGTGGATCGCGCGGTGCTCGAGCCCACGGCGCGAGCCTACCGCGACATCGTGCCCAGCCCGGTGCGCAAAGGGGTGAGCAATTTCTTCGGCAACATCGGCGATCTGTGGTCGGCGATCAACAGCTTCTTGCAACTCAAGATCGAAAATGGCCTGCACAGCACGATGCGAGTGGGCTTGAACACCTTTTTGGGGTTGGGCGGACTGCTGGACATTGCCAGCGAGGCCGGGCTGCGGGCCGAGCCAGAGGACTTCGGTCAGACCCTGGGGCACTGGGGGCTGGGTCCGGGGCCTTACCTGGTGCTGCCCTTGCTGGGGCCGTCGACCTTGCGCGATGCGGCAGCGCTGCCGCTGGACATGCAAGCCACCAGCACCGGGCGGCTCACGAGCGATACGGCCACCGCCTACGGGTTGACGGGCTTGCGCATCGTCGATACACGTGCGCGCTTGCTGGGCGCCTCGCGCATGCTGGAGGACGTGGCGCTGGACAAATACCTCTTCACCCGCGATGCCTGGCTGCAGCGTCGGCGCAACCTGGTCTACGATGGCCAGCCCCCGTCGCAGGACGAGGAAGAAGATTGGAGCGCCGAGGAGGCCGCCGCTCCAGCCAGCGCTGCGTCCGCCTCGGCCCCCTGAGAGAAGGGTGACAAAGGTAAGCATGCGCTTCGGCAGTGGCGCTGGCCTGACGTTGGTTCACAATGAGGCTCATGGACGAGCGCCTCGATGAACTGCGCAGGCCCATTCGAGTCATAAGCTCCATCGGCTTTCGCCGAGTCTCCATTCAAAAGGGAATTCACCGCATGAAACGACGCCATTTTGCCGCCTTGGGCTTGGTTTTGGCCGCTGTGGTGGCCGCACCGATCGCCCAGGCCGCCCCCCAGGCTCCCGATGAGTTCATTCGCGAGCTGTCCAATGACATCCTCGAGACGGCCCAAAAAGACGCTTCCTTGCAGAACGGGGATCTCGGCAAGGTCATGGCCTTGGTGGACAGCAAGATCCTGCCGCACACGAATTTCCGTCGCATGACGGCTTCGGCCGTGGGCCGTTATTGGCGGCAGGCCACCCCGCAGCAACAGCAACGCCTGCAAGACGAATTCAAGCTCTTGCTGGTGCGTACCTATGCCGGCGCCCTCAGCCAGGTCAAGGGCTTGTCGGTGCACCTGCTGCCGCTGCGTGCCAAGCCCGAAGACACCGAGGTCATCGTGCGCACGCAGGTGCGCGGCGCGGGCGAACCGATCCAGATGGACTATCGCCTCGAAAAGGTCGGTGACGGCTGGAAGATCTATGACGTCAATGTGCTGGGTATTTGGTTGGTGGAGAACTACCGCTCCACCTTTGCCCAGGAGATCAGCAAAGGTGGCATCGACGGCCTGATCAACAGCCTGGCCGAGCGCAACAAAGTGGCGGCTTCCGCTCGCAGCTGAGGTCGGCACGATGCTGCTGTTGCCGGCCACCTTGACCGTCGCCGAGGCCAGCGACACCCTGCGCATGCTGCAACAGGGGCTGCGGGATCAGCAGGGCGAGACCCTGGTGGTCGATGCGGGGGCGCTCAAGCGCTTCGATTCCTCGGCCCTGGCGGTGCTGGTCGAATGCCATCGTCTGGCCCGCGCCTGGGGCAAGCGTTTCGAGGTGCGCCACCTGCCGCCCAAGCTGCGCGATCTGGCGGGTCTGTATGGGGTGGCAGCTTTGTTGCCCGATGGGCGCTCGCCGGCGAGTCAGTCCGGGGTGGCGTAGCGCTTGGCGCGCAGATTGCGTTTGATCTCCTGCAGCATCGGGCGCAGTTGCTCGCCCAGGCGCAGCGCCACGCCGGTGGTGAGAATGTCGATGACGGTGAGGTGCAGCAGCCGCGACACCATGGGGCTGTAGCGGTCGTAGTCCTCGGGGTGATCCACGGCCAGCAGGATCTGGGCGTACTGCGTCAGCGGCGAGCCGCTGGCGGTGATGACGATGGTGGTGGCCCCTTTCTTGCGCGCGATCTCCGCCGCATCGAGCAGGTCGCGGCTGCGGCCGGAATTGGAGATGATCACCGCACAGTCGCCCGGCTGCAGCATCGTGGCGCTCATCACCTGCACATGGCCGTCGCTGTAGGCCACGGCGTTGACGCCCAGGCGGAAGAACTTGTGCTGCGCGTCCTGGGCCACGATGCCCGAGTTGCCCACGCCGTAGAACTCGATGCGCCGGCCGCCCTTGCCGGCGGCCGTCAGGGCTTCGATGGCGCGCTCGAAGGCATGGCTGGCGGCATCGTTGCGGTATTTCAGCAGCGCCGACACCGCATTGTCGATCACCTTGACGATGAGGTCCGCGGGCTTGTCGTCCTCGTCCACGGCGCGGTGCACGAAGGGCACGCCCTCGTTGACGGTGCCGGCCAGCTTGAGTTTGAAGTCGGCCAGGCCGTCATAGCCCACGCTGCGGCAGAAGCGCACCACGGTGGGTTTGCTGACATGGGCGCGCTCGGCCAGTTCGGCCACCGGCAGGCTGGCGAAGCTGCGCGGGTCGGCCAGCACCAACTTGGCCACGCGCTGCTCGGCCGGGGGCAGGGCGGGGATCGAAGCCTTGATGCGATCGAGCATGAGGTGGGTTCCTGCTGAGGGCGTGGCCTTGCAAGCTCAGGCCTCTTCGGGCCAGGTGAAATTGTCGCGCGCGACCAAGGCGCTGGCTGCCGCCGGGCCCCAGCTGCCGGCCGCGTAGGGGCGCGGCCCGGTGCTGTCGCGGGCCCAAGCCTCCAGAATGGGTTCGACCCAGCGCCAGGCTTGTTCCTGCTCGTCGCTGCGCACGAAGAGATTGAGCCGTCCGGCGATCGCATCCAGCAGCAGGCGTTCGTAGGCGCCCACGCGGTCGGTGGGGAAGGCTTTGTCGAAATCCAGGTCCAGGAACACCGGGGCCAAGGCCTCTTGTTGGCCGGTGCCCTTGGCCGCCAGCAGGTGCAGCTCCAGTCCGTCTTCGGGCTGCAGCTTGATCACCAGCTTGTTGGGCTGGTTGACGCCGGGAAAGATCGGGTGCGGCACCGGACGGAAGTTGACCACGATCTGCGCATCGCGCGCGGGCAGGCGCTTGCCGGTGCGCAAATAGAACGGCACACCGGCCCAGCGCCAGTTCTGCACCTCGGTGCGCAGGGCCACGAAGGTCTCGCAGCGGCTGTCGGCTGGCACCTTGGCCTCTTCGAGGTAGCCCGGCACGGGCTGGCCACCCACGCTGCCGGCGCGGTACTGGCCGCGCACCACGTCGCGGGCCACCGATTCCGGCGTGAAGGGCTTGAGCGAGCGCAGCACTTTGAGCTTCTCGTCGCGGATCGCATCGGCGTCATGGGTGGCCGGCGGCTCCATGGCGATCATCGTGAGCAGTTGCAGCGCGTGGTTTTGGATCATGTCGCGCAGCGCCCCGGTGCGGTCGTAGAAGTCGCCCCGCGTGCCCACGCCGATGCTTTCGGCCAATGTGATCTGGATGTTGGCGATGCTCTCACGCCGCCACAAGGGTTCGAACAGCGCGTTGCCGAAGCGCAAGGCCATCAGGTTTTGCACCGAGGGCTTGCCCAAGTAGTGGTCGATGCGGAAGGCTTGGTTTTCCTTGAACACCGAGCGCACGACGCGGTTGATCTCCTGCGCGCTCTTCAAGTCGTGGCCGAGCGGCTTTTCCAGCACCACGCGGATGTGCGGCCCATTCAGGCCGACGGCTCCCAGCTGCTCGCAAATCACTGGAAACAAGTGCGGGCTGGTGGCCAGGTACAGCACCACGGTGTCGGCTGCACGCTGGTCCAACCAGGCCTTCAGGTGCGCATAGTGCTGCGGCTGAGACAGGTCCATGCGACGGTAGAAGATGAGCTCGGCAAAACGCGCGAACTCCTCGTCGCTGGGGCGCTTGGAGCTTTCGACCTCCTCGAAATGGGCCTTCAGCCAGGCGCGGTAGTCCTCGTCACTGCGCTCGTCGCGGGCCACCGCGAGAATGCGCCCGCCCGACGGCAGCTTGCCGTGGCGAAAGGCCTGGAACAGGGCCGGCATGAGCTTGCGCCAGGTCAGGTCGCCGGTGCCGCCGAAAAAGACGAGATCGAAGGACATGATGGAACGGACTGTGTAAGCGGGTGTGGCCGACGCCCGGGGCTGCACGGCGCGTCGATGTAATTCAATTACATCCGCATCATGCGACGAAGTGTCGCATTCGTCAATCGGAAATCGCGTGATCCGCCTGTGGCGCGGGGCGGGTTTTGGGAGTTACCAGCGAATTACGGGGTAACCTTGTTACTCCCGCCCGTTGAAGCGCTGTGCGGGCCGCACGGCGACAATGTGCATTGCTGCAGGCCTATCCTCCTCTCCCCATGAACGCACTCGACGCACTCAAGCAATACACCACCGTGGTGGCCGACACCGGCAATTTCAAACAGCTGGCCCAGTTTGCCCCGCGCGATGCGACCACGAACCCTTCGTTGATCCTCAAAGCGGTGCAGCAGCCCGAATATCGGCCGCTGTTGGAGGCCACGGTGCGCGCTCATCCCGGGCGTGCGCTGGACGAGCTGGTGGACCGGGTGCTGGTGGCCTTCGGGGTGGAAATCCTGAAGGTGGTGCCAGGGCGTGTGTCCACGGAGGTGGATGCGCGGCTGAGCTTTGATACGGCAGCGACGATGGCGCGTGCGCAGCGTCTCATCCAGATGTACGAGGCGGCTGGCGTTCCCCGCGAGCGGGTGCTGATCAAGATCGCCGCCACCTGGGAAGGCATCCAAGCGGCCCGCGCCCTGGAGCACGAGGGCATCCATTGCAACCTGACGTTGCTGTTCGCCTTCTGTCAGGCCGTGGCTTGTGCCGAAGCCGGCGTGCGGCTGATTTCGCCGTTCGTGGGCCGCATCTACGATTGGTACAAGAAGGCCGCAGGTGCCCAGTGGGACGAGGCGGCCCATGCCGGGGTGAACGACCCGGGCGTGAAATCGGTGACGCAGATCTATACCTACTACAAGCACTTTGGCATTCCCACCGAGGTGATGGGTGCGAGCTTTCGCAACGTGGGGCAGATCCTGGCGCTGGCCGGCTGCGATTTGTTAACCATCAGCCCAGAGCTGCTGGCGCAATTGCAAGCCAGCAACGCGCCCGTGACACGCCACCTCGACCCGCAGGCCGCGCAGCGAGCCACGGTCAAAGCCGTGAGCTACAACGAAGCCAGTTTCCGCTATGCGCTCAACGAAGACGCCATGGCCACCGAGAAATTGGCCGAGGGCATCCGGGCGTTTGCAGCCGATGCGGCCAAGTTGGACGCTTTGATCCGGGAGCAGATGGCATGACCCGCTGCGATCGCACGACGGCTTGGGCGGCCCTGCGGGGACACTTCGAGGCCCATGGCCGTGACCTGGACTTGCGCGAGGCCTTTGCGCGCGATCCGGCGCGCTTCGAGCGCTTCAGTCTGGAGGCGCCGGAGGTCTTTGCCGACCTGTCGAAGAACCTGTGGGACGAGGCCACGCATCGTCTGCTGAGCGAGTTGGCCCGAGAGTGCGGACTGGAGGCGCGACGCGACGCGATGCTGGCCGGCGAGCCGATCAATGTGACCGAAGGCCGCGCGGTGTTGCACACGGCGCTGCGGGCGCCGCGAGGCCAGGGCCCTTACAGCGAGGAGGTCCACGGGGTGCTCGACCGCCTGCTGGCCTATGCCGAGGGCGTGCGTGACACCGCGGCCAGCGGCATCACCGATGTGGTGAACATCGGCATCGGCGGCTCCGACCTGGGGCCGCAGATGGTGGTGGGCGCGCTGGACGCTTTCGTGCACCAGGGCCTGCGCTTGCATTTCGTCTCGAACGTGGACGGGCACGACATCGCGCCGGTGCTGCGCCGGCTGCAGCCGCAGTCCACGCTGTTCATCATCGCCTCCAAGACCTTCACCACGCAGGAGACCATGGCCAACGCGCGGGTGGCGCGCGAGTGGTTCATCCAGCAAGGCGGCAGCGACATCGCCAAGCATTTCGTGGCCACCACCACGAACATCGAGGCGGCAGCCGCGTTTGGCATCACCACCACCTTCGGCTTTTGGGACTGGGTGGGCGGGCGCTATTCGCTGTGGTCGGCCATCGGGCTGCCCATTGCGATCGCGCTGGGTCAGGAGCACTTCCGTGCCCTGCTCGACGGCGCGCATGCGATGGACCGGCATTTCGCCACCGCGCCGCTGGAGCAGAACCTGCCGGTGCAACTGGGCCTGCTCGATGTGTGGTACCGCAATTTCCACGGCTTTGCCAGCCGCAGCGTGGCACCCTATCACCAGGGCCTCAAACGATTGCCGGCCTATCTGCAGCAGCTGGAGATGGAGTCCAACGGCAAGCGGGTGGACCTGGACGGACACGCGCTGCCCTATGGCACCTCGCCGGTGGTCTGGGGGGAGCCGGGCACCAACGGCCAGCATGCCTACTTCCAGATGCTGCACCAGGGCACCGACGTGATCCCGGTGGAGTTCATCCTGGTGAAGACGCCCACGCATGGCCATGCCGATCTGCATGCCAAGCTGCTGGCCAACGGCCTGGCGCAGGCGCAGGCGCTGATGCGGGGCAAGACCACCGAGGAGGCGCTGGGCGAGCAGGCCCCCACGGCCAGCCGGACCTTGGAGGCCACGACGATCGCGCGCCACCGCACGTTCCCGGGCAACCGTCCCAGCACCATGCTGCTGCTGGAGCGGCTCACGCCCCGTGCCCTGGGCGCGCTGATCGCGTTGTACGAGCACCGCGTCTTCACCAGCGGTGCGCTGTGGGGCATCAACAGCTTCGACCAATGGGGCGTGGAGCTGGGCAAGGCCTTGTGCAACGACCTGCTGCCGCGTCTGGCCTCCGGAGAGACCACGGGGCTGGATGCCTCCACGGCCGGTTTGATCCGACGGTTGCGAGGCTGAGGCCGGATCGGTGGCTTCTCAGTCGCGGCTGCACAGGCCGCGCAGGGCCTGCAGGCCCGCCTGGAGGGCCTGTTCGACGAGCCGCTGCTTCCAGTCGTCAGTGTCGACGTAAAACGCATCGCGCAGCCGTTGCTTGAGGGCCTTGCGCAGCGTCTCGTCGGCCTCGGGATGGTTCTCGACCCAGTGCTCGCCCCGCAGGGCGTGGAGCACCTCCAGCACCGGCACGGTGCCGTATTCCAGCGCGATGCCGGTGTAGCGGGCTTGTGGGCATTCGTCGAAGATGGCCAGCCACATCATGCCGGTGAGCTCGGCCGAACTGGACGAGCCGTCATAGATGGAGGTGACCTGCGGGCCCCACCAGCGTCTTGCGCGGGCCAATTCGACCGGGTCGTTGCGTGAGGCGAAGATGCGCTCGCCGTGGCCGCAGGGCCCCAAGCCCGTGTGCAGGTCGATCCAGGCGATGTCGGTGGCCTGCCGTCCCTGTTCTCGCAGCACGTGGCGCAGTGTCACGTGGCTCCAGGTGGGATGACGTCCGCCATAGTAGAGGCCGTCTGCGTGCGTGTACTGGCCCTGCGAGACCGCGGCCTGGAAGGCCATGGGCCCATGGCGCTCGATGTAGGCCTGGATCGCCGCTTCCACGTCGGGCGGCGGCGGCCACTGTGGCGGCAGCAGCCAGCCATGGATCTCGTCGTAGGCGTCGTTGCGCGGCAGGGGGCGGGAGAAATCGTGGAAATTGCGGTTGAGGTCCACATTCTCGTGCGTCACGCGCCGCCACCATGAGAACCCATAGGGATTGAGCGCGTGGATGTAGAGCACGGCCACCCCCGAGGCCTGCACGGCCTCGCGCCAGCGCGGATCGCCAAGCAAGGCGATCTGGATGCCCGAGCCGGCAAAGCCTTCCACGCCATGGCAGGCGCTGGACAGGATGAGCAGGCGCTTGGCGTCACGGGGTCCGTGGCGCACCACGTCCATCGCGAGCGACTCGCCATCCCGACCGAGCATCGGGTGGATGTGCGACTCCACGTCCAGCCCCAAGGTCTCGCAGGTGGCGAGGAACTTGCGACGGGCCTCGGCGTAGCTTTGCGAGAAGGCGCTGGGGATGTCGCTCATGGGGGGCGCTCCTCAGGCCGTGGGCCGCAGCCAGGCCTCGGCCAGGCGCACCCACAGCGTGGCCCCCAGCGGGATCAGCTCGTCGTTGAAATCGTAGGTGGGGTTGTGCAGCACGCAAGGCCCCAGGCCATGGCCGCTTTCGCGGTGGGTGCCGTCGCCGTTGCCGATCAGGAAGTAGGCCCCAGGCTTGTGCTGCAGGAAGTAGCTGAAATCTTCGGCGCCCATCGTCGGCTCGAACTCCAGCACATTTTCGGGGCCCACGACGTCGGCCATCACGCGCCGCACGAAGGCGGTTTCATCCGGGTGGTTGATGGTGGGCGGGTAGTTGCGGTGGAAGCTGAAGTCGACCTCGCAGCCATAGGCTGCTGCGGTGTGGCGGGCGATGTCGCCCATGCGTTGCTCGATCAGGTCGAGCACCTCCAGCGTGAACGTGCGCACCGTGCCTTGGATCTCGCAGGCATCGGGCACGACGTTGGTGGCCTCACCGGCGTGGATCATCGTCACCGAGATCACGCCGGCATCGATGGGCCGCTTGTTGCGCGTGAGGATGGTTTGGAAGCCTTGCACCATCTGGCAGGCCACGGGCACCGGATCCACGGTGTTGTGCGGCAGCGCCGCATGCCCGCCCTTGCCGCGGATGAGGATGCGAAACTCGTTGCTCGAGGCAAAAATCGGGCCGGTCTTGATCGCGAACTGGCCCACGGCCATGCCGGGCCAGTTGTGCATGCCGAAGATGGCCTCCATCGGGAAGCGTTCGAACAGACCGTCCTTGATCATTTCGCGCGCGCCGCCGCCGCCTTCCTCGGCCGGCTGGAAGATCAGGTAGACCGTGCCGTCGAAGTTGCGGTGCGTCGAGAAATGCTTGGCCGCCGCCAGCAGCATGGCGGTGTGGCCATCATGGCCGCAGGCGTGCATCTTGCCGGGATGCCGGCTGGCATGTGCGAACTGGTTTTTCTCGGTGATCGGCAGCGCATCGATGTCGGCGCGCAAGCCAATGGCGCGCGAGCTGCTGCCGTTTTTGACGATGCCCACCACGCCGGTGGTGCCCAGGCCGCGGTGGATGGGGATGCCCCAGTCGGTGAGGGCTTGGGCAATCACGTCGGCGGTGCGCACCTCTTCGAAGCACAGTTCGGGATGGGCATGGATGTCGCGCCGAATGGCGGTGACGGCTGCGGCGTCGGCCAGGATGGAGTCGATCAACTTCATGGAAAACCACGCAGGGCGAACCCGAGGGCGATGATTCAGTGTAGCCTTGTCGGCTCAGTTCGTGTTTGCAAGACCCTGTCCGTTCTGGAGCCCTGGATGTCCTCCTCGCTTGCTGCTGCCGAAAGTGCGCGCATCGTGCGCGCGGCCTGCCCGCACGATTGTCCAGACACTTGTGCGATGCAAGTGGTGGTCGAAGGCGGCCGTGCGCTGCGTGTGCAGGGTAACCCGGACCACCCTTCCACGCACGGGGCGCTGTGCCGCAAGGTCTCGCGCTATGTGGAGCGCACTTACCATCCGCAGCGCGTGCTGCACCCACTCAAGCGCGTGGGGCCCAAGGGGGCCGGGCGGTTCGAGCCGGTGAGCTGGGACGAAGCCCTGGAGGCGATCGCACGGCGCTTGTCGAGCATTGCCTCGCGCGATGCGCAGGCCATCTTGCCCTACAGCTATGCCGGCACCATGGGCCTGGTGCAAGGCGAGAGCATGTCGGCGCGCTTCTTCCACCGTTTGGGGGCGTCGCTGCTGGACCGCACCATTTGTGCCAGCGCCGGGGCCGAGGCGCTCACGGCCACCTATGGCGCCAAGGTGGGCATGCATGTCGAGCATTTCGCCGAGAGCCGCTTGATCCTGATCTGGGGCAGCAATTCCATTGCCTCCAATCTGCACTTCTGGAGCGTGGCCCAAGAGGCCAAACGGCGCGGCGCCAAGCTGGTGTGCATCGACCCGCGTCGCACCGAGACGGCCGACAAGTGCCACGAGCACCTGGCCTTGCGTCCTGGCACCGACGGCGCGCTGGCGCTGGGGCTGATGCACGAGCTGATCGTCCACGGCTGGCTCGACGACGACTACATCGAGCGCTACACGCTGGGGTGGCCGGCGTTGCGCGAGCGCGCCTTGCAGTGGCCGCCGCAGCGCGTGGCTGCCGAATGCGGCCTATCGGCCGAAGCCGTGCGCAGCCTGGCGCGCGACTACGCCACCCTCAGCCCGGCGGCCATTCGCCTGAACTATGGCATGCAGCGCGTGCGCGGCGGTGGCAATGCGGTGCGGCTGATCGCCATCTTGCCGTGTCTGATCGGCGCTTGGCGCCACCGCGCCGGTGGGCTGTTGCTGTCGAGCTCGGGCTGGTTCCCGGTGGACCGCACCGCCTTGCAGCGCCCGGATCTGCTGGCCGGGCGCCGCCCGCGCACGATCAACATGAGCACCATCGGCGACGATTTGCTGCGCGAGTCCTCGCCCGATTTCGGCCCGAAGATCGAGGCGCTGGTGGTCTACAACAGCAATCCCGTCGCGGTGGCGCCGCAGTCGCCTCGGGTGGTGCGTGGCTTTGCGCGGGAGGATCTCTTCACCGTGGTGCTGGAGCATTTCCTCACCGACACGGCCGATTTCGCCGACTATGTGCTGCCGGCGACGACCCAGCTGGAACACCTGGATGTGCATATCAGCTATGGTCACACCGATGTGCTGCTCAATGAGCCGGCCATTGCGCCCTTGGGCGAGAGTCGGCCCAACACACAGATCTTTCGCGACCTGGCCGCGCGCATGGGGTTCGATGAGCCGTGTTTTGCCCAGACCGATGAGCAGATCGCCGAACAAGCGTTCGGCGGACGCATCACGCTGGCGCAATTGCGCCAGCGAGGCTGGGTCAAGCTGCCGCTGCCTGCAGCGCCTTTTGCCGAAGGAGGCTTTCCCACCGCCAGCGGGCGCTGCGAGATCGATTCCCCCCGTCATGGCCTGCCGGACTATGTGCCCAATCACGAGTCGCCCACGTCCACGCCGGCTTTGGCGGCACGCTATCCGCTGGCCATGATCTCGCCGCCGGCGCGCAACTTCCTCAATTCCAGCTTCGTGAATGTGCAGAGCCTGCGCGACATCGAGGGCGAGCCACTGCTGGAAATTCACCCGCAGGATGCGGCGGCCCGGGGCATCGTCGATGGGCAGGTGGTGCGCGTGTTCAACGACCGTGGGGAGTACTGGTGCACCGCCCGTGTGAGTGACCGCGCCCGCCCCGGCGTCGTCAATGGCCTGGGCATCTGGTGGCGCAAACTGGGGCTGCGCGGCAGCAATGTGAACGAACTCACCCATCAACGGCTGACCGACCTGGGCCGCGCGCCGTGCTTTTATGACGTGCTGGTCGAGGTCGAAGCGGCTTCGGCCGCGGGCTGAGGCGCGTGCAGCAGGCCATGGGCAAACCGGGGCTGTGGGCGGCAATCGGTGCGGGCGCGCTGGCAGTGCTTGGCGCCTTGCTCTTGGCCGGTTGCGGCACCGTGGGCTATCTGGCCCAGTCCGTGCATGGTCACCTGAGCCTGGTGCAGCAGGCCCGGCCGGTCGAGCAATGGTTGGCCGATGCGAACACGCCGCAGCATTTGCGTGAGCGCCTGGCGCTCAGCCAGCGGATCCGGCGCTTTGCGGTGGACGAGCTGGCCTTGCCCGACACCCGCAGTTATCGCAGCTATGCCGATCTGGGCCGGCCGGCGGCGGTATGGAACGTGGCGGCGGTGCCTGAGCTGAGCCTGACGCTGCAGACCTGGTGCTTCCCCGTGGTGGGCTGCGTGGGCTACCGTGGCTACTATGACCGCAAGGAGGCCGAGGCCTTCGCGCAGACGCTGCGGGCGCAGGGCATGGATGTGCGTGTCTACGGTGTGCCGGCTTATTCGACCCTGGGCCGGTTGGAATGGCTGGGGGGCGACCCGCTGCTCAACACCTTCATCGGCTACCCGGAGGGCGAGCTGGCGCGCCTGATCTTCCATGAGCTGGCCCACCATGTGGTTTATGTGCGGGACGATACGTCCTTCAACGAGTCTTTCGCCACGGCGGTCGAACGCCTGGGGGTGCAGCGGTGGTTGCAGCACCATGCCAGCGCCGCGGCGAAAGAGGAATACGAGCGCTTCGATGCGCGGCGCCGGGACTTCATGGCCTTGACGCTGCGTTACCGTGAGCGCCTGGCCGCGGTCTATGCCGGCCCCGGCCGCGAGGAGGACAAGCGCCGCGGCAAGGCCGAGGTGCTGGCCGCCATGCGTGCCGAACATGCGCAGCTCAAGGCCGGGCCCTGGGAGGGCTTTGCGGGATACGATCGTTGGTTCGAAGAAGCCAATGGTGCGTCGTTGGCCGTGCTGGCGGCCTACACCGAGTGGGTGCCCGGGTTCGAGCGCTTGTTCGAGGCCCAAGGCCGCAGCTTTGCGCGGTTTTATGAGGCGGTGCGCGAACTGGCTCAGCAGCCGCGTGACGAACGCCGCCGGGTGCTCATGTCGTCCATGATCTCCGACCAGGAGCCTGCGCGATGAGCGACATCGTCATCCACCGTGAACATCGGCTCGGCCTGGCCCGGGCCCGTGAGATCGCCAGGCAATGGGCCGCGCAGGCCGAGGAGAAGTTCGGCCTGGACTGCAGGGTGGAGGAGGGCCAGGACGGCGACATCATGCGCTTGCGTCGCGCCGGGGTGGACGCAACGCTGACCGTGGCGGCCGATCATTTCGCGCTACAGGCCAAACTCGGTTTTTTGCTGGGCGCCTTTGCCAAGACCATCGAGGCCGAGATCCAGAAGAACCTGGACCAGCTGCTGGCGCCCCAGGCGCGCAAGCAGCCGGCGGCCCGCAAGACTGCGGCGGCCTCCACGAAGCAGGCCGCGGCCCGCCGAAAGAGGTGAGGGGCTTGGGGGGCAGGAGCGCGGCCTGGTCGGCCGCGCCGGCTCACTTCAGGCGTTCGACTTCAGGCTTTCGATCAAGTCGATGTAGGCTTGCTTGGCCTCGTCGGCGCTTTGCCCCTTGAGGGCATTCCAAGCGTCCCACTTGGCGCGGCCGACCATGTCGGTGAATCCAGGACGCGAGCCTTGGACGTCACCGACGGTGGCTTGCTTGTACAGCGCGTAAATTCTCAGCAGGGTCATGTTGTCCGGCCTCTGCGGCAACTGTTTGGATTCGGCAACGGCCTTCTCGAAGGCGGCTTGCAGATCAGACATGAAAGGCTCCTCAAGAGTCAATGAATGAGTGGGTGAAAACTGCGCTGCGGATGCTAGTGTGCTTTGCGCCGCACGCATAGATGTCAGGCCCTGCGGATGGGGACCGAGAGGCTGCCGTGGGGCGATGAAGGCTCGGTGGCTGCCACAAAAAAAGTCGGCCCCCTGACGGGGGCCGACTGGCATTGGCGGGCAAGACCGACTGCTGGCGTCATGGCCCGTGCAACCGGATGAGCGGGCGGCTGGGGCCGCCGGCCTTCCACACTCAGGTGGACTTGCCCGATCCAAGTATCGGGCTTGCCGTGCCGAACTGGAGCCCCGAAGTGTGGGGGTAGGCGGCAAGAATTCACGCCATCGGCCCCCTTGTTCATGGGGCGGGTGGGCTCACTGGCAGACGAAGCTGTCGGCACGGTCCAGGTCGCCAGAGCCTCGATAGCGCGCGACCTGCGGGTAGGGGCAAAGGGGCCGGGTGCGATCGGCAGCCCAGTCGCTGGGCAGTTCGTTGTTGACGCCGCCAGGGTTGCCGGCGCCGCGAGCACTGGCCACGATGCGCTCGGGAACCGTGCCTTGTTCCACCCATTGCACCAGCGGCGTGAGCAGGTCGAACTGGTCGGTGGCCGGGCCACCGGAGCAATGACCCATGCCAGGCACTGGGAAGACCCGCGCAAACCGTGTGGCCTGGCCACCGTGGTTGGCGTTCAGTGCGTCATACCACCGCAGTGTGTCGTGCAACGAGAAGATGTGGTCGGACACCCCATGGTAGACGAGCACCTTGGCACCGCGGTTGCGCAGGGTGGACCAATCGCTCGGACGAGGGGGCGTCATGAAGCTCATCGCCGATTCGGTGTAGCTCAGCGAGGTGCTGTGGATGTACTCATACAGTGTGTCCACCGGGGTATTCAAAGAGAAAGACGCCCCGTTGAAGCCTGCGAGATTTTCTGGGGGCGCCTTGAAGACGATGCCCACGGCACCGGAGTCCAGCGCCAGCGGCGCAGTGAACTCCCAGAAGGCCACGCCAGCGCCGCGCAGGCCGGGGTCGTATGGAAAGCTGGCATAAAAGCGGGTGCCGGCGCTGGTGGTGGCTCCTGCAAAGATGGAGGCGATCACGGATTTTTGATCGGCGCTCAGGCAGCTGCCGTCGCGCGCACCGGCGCAAGTGGGCACGTCGCGCATCAGGTCGAAAGTGGCTTGGCAGGCCGCGGTGTCTTGCACGAGCCCGTCGGTGGCCCCGTCCAAGGCGTCGCAGCGATCGAGGATGGCCTGCGAGACGAGCTGACGTTCTTGCGCCGTGAAGGCCGTGCTCAAGTCGCTGGCGTCGGTGGCCACCGTGGCATAACGCTGCGCGCCCCAGATGTTGGCCACTGCCGCCAGGGGCAAGTTGAACCCCGGGGCGCCGATCAGATAGCCATCGTACTCGGTGGCGTAGCGGGAGGCCGCCACCATCGCATGCCGCCCGCCGTTGGAGCAGCCGCCGATGTAGGAGCGGTCCGGACCCTTGCCATAGACACGGCGGATGATCTCCTTGGCCACGGGCGTGAGCTTGCCCACGGCTTGATAACCGTAGTCCAGACGGGCCTGAGGGTCGCGCCCGAAGCTCGGGTTTTGGGCCGCACTGTGCCCGGCATCGGAGCTGAGCACGGCAAAGCCTTGATGCAAGGCATGGGTGCGTGGGCCGCCACCGTGGCTGCCGGTGGCCGTCACGACATTGCCGTCCAGTCCGCCGTTGGCCTGGTAGTAAAAGCGGCCATTCCAGTCCTTGGGCAAGCGCATCTCGAAGCCGATGGCATAAGAGGCGCCGTCGATCGGGCTCGTGCGCTCGAACATCCGGCCGCGCACGAGGCAGTGTTCGGCCACCGGTGCGCCGCCCACACTGAGCGTGCCAGCACTCACGGTGGACGTTTCGGTGAGGGTGGTGTTCGGCAGGCCGGCCAAGGCGCTGCTCAGTGCCGCGCAATCGCCGCTGAAGCGGGCCGGGGTGGCTGGGGGTAGTTGCGGAATGTCGGTGGTCGACGGATCGCTGCCGCCGCCACAAGCGGTCTGCGCGATGGCGGTCAACACGAGGGCGCCGGTCAGCGCCGAAACTGAAGCTGCACGGGAACGAGGACGCATGGGTGGGTCTCCTGCCGAGGGTGGGAGCGATCGCCGCGTGGCGTCGCACGATGCCGCAAGGCATCTGATCGTTAGTTAAGTTAATTAATTTCAAAGCGCCTGGTGATCGTGGAAACCCTTAAGGGCTTGGCAGGACATTGGTTCATGATCTTTATCACTGGGCCGGGGTTGCGGCGCAGGCACAATCCAGGGCATGAGCACCAGGCGATCCTCCCGCAGCGACACCACGCCAGCCGGCCGTCTCGACGAGGCCCGTTTGCACGACGTGCTGGGTTATCAACTGGCCCAGGCCGGCATCGTCACCGATGCCGTGTTCAAGTCTCAGGTCGGGCAGCCCTTCGGCTTGCGCCCGGTGGAGTACACGGTGCTGACGTTGATCGTCGAGAACCCCGGCGGCTCGCTGGTGCGTTTGGCGCGGGCGTTGGCGGTGACGGCGCCCAACATCACGATGTGGATCGATCGTTTGGAGTCGCGCGGCTTGGTGCGGCGCGAGCAAAGCGCGCGCGACCGGCGCTCGCAGTTGCTGCATGCCACGCCGGAAGGGGTGGCGCTGGCACGTGCGGCCACCCAGCGCATCCTCGATGCCGAGCGCCAGGCGCTGGCCAACCATTTGTCGCCCGGGGAGCGGGCGATCTTGCTGGAGTTGCTGCACAAGGTGGCCTGCGCCCGATCCGAGGTGGCTGCAGCGCGCGCGCAGCCGACCGTCGCCTCAGTGCCAAGCCGCCGAGGCAAATCAGTTCAGGCCCAGTAGCCGCTGCGCATTGGCTTTGAGGATGAGGGGCTTGACGTCCTCGCGGAAGCCGGCCTCCTCGAAGTCTTTCATCCAGCGGTCTGGCGTGATCAGCGGGTAGTCGCTGCCGAAGAGCACGCGGTCTTTCAGCAGGGTGTTGGCGTATTGCACGAGCTGGGGCGGAAAGTACTTGGGGCTCCAGCCCGACAGATCGATCCACACGTTGGGCTTGTGCATCGCCACGCTGAGGGCTTCATCCTGCCAGGGCCAGGACGGATGGGCGATGACGATTTGCATGTCCGGAAAACTGATCGCCACATCATCTAAGTGCATGGGGTTGGAGTACTCCAGCCGCAGCCCACCGCCGCAGCGCATGCCCGAGCCGATGCCGGAATGCCCGCTGTGAAAGATTGCGGGCATTTTGTGCTCGGCGATCACCTCGTACAGCGGCCAGGCCATGCGGTCATAGGGGTGAAAGCCCTGCACGGTCGGGTGGAACTTGAAGCCCTTGACCCCGTGCTCCTCGATCAAGCGGCGCGCTTCGCGGGCGCCCATCTTGCCTTTGTGCGGATCGATGGAGGCGAAGGCGATCATGATGTCGCTGTTGTTGCGCGCGGCTTCGGCGATCTCTTCGTTGGGAATGCGGCGGCGGCCGATTTGGGCTTCGGCGTCGACCATGAACATCACCAGCCCGATGCGGCGCTCGCGGTAGTAAGCGATGCTTTCGGCGATCGTGGGGCGCCGGTTCGAGCGGAAGTACTTGTCGGCGGCTCGGTCGTACTCCTCGCCATAGCTGTCGTAGGGGTTCCAGCAAGACACCTCGGCATGGGTGTGCACATCGATGGCGATGAGGTCGTCGGTCTTCACGGCGGGCTCCAGTGCAGTCGAATCATTATAGAAATGAATTACTTTGCAGTCGGTCGCGCCACGGCGTCGCCCTGCAGGACCGGGGGCATGAATCGCGGTGTCATCCAAGTTTTCGTTGGATGGATGGCCATCATGCCAGCGGGTGGGTGGTCTGGATTCGCGGGTAAACCCTGGGGGGCGAAGGCTGCGAAAATCGTTATTCTTGTTAACCAATTGAGTTCACCATGCCCATGCCTTCCGAAGTGTCTTCCAACGCCGTGCTGGCCGCTCTCGACTTGCTGAAGATCGAGCACGACGCCGCGGTGACCCATGTGCGCCTGAATCGTCCGGCCAAGCGCAATGCGATCAACGATGCGCTGGTGGCGCAACTGCACACATGCTTCCTCCATCTGCCCGACAGCACGCGCGCCGTGGTGCTCAGCGGCGAGGGTGAGCACTTTTGCGCCGGGCTGGACTTGTCCGAGCTGGCCGAGCGCAGCGTTGCCGAGGGCATTGCGCATTCGCGCAGCTGGCACGCGGCCTTCGAGCAGATCCAGTTCGGCCGGGTGCCGGTGGTGGCGGTGCTGCATGGTGCGGTCGTCGGCGGGGGGCTGGAATTGGCGGCCTCTGCCCACATTCGCGTGGCCGAAGACTCCACCTTTTACGGGCTGCCCGAGGGGCAGCGCGGCCTGTTCGTGGGCGGCGGGGGCTCGGCGCGTGTGCCGCGGTTGATCGGGGTGGCTCGCATGACCGACATGATGCTCACCGGCCGCGTGCTCGATGCCGACGAAGGGCAGGCCGCCGGCCTGTCGCAGTACCGTGTGGCCCAGGGTCAAGGCTTGGCCAAGGCGATGGAGCTGGCGCGCAAGATCGCCAGCAATGCGCCGCTGTCGAATTTTGCGGTGATGCAGGCCTTGCCGCGCATTGCCGAGCTGTCGCAGCCGCAGGGGTTGTTCGTCGAGTCGCTCATGGCGGCCATTGCCCAGGGGGATGCGGCGGCCAAAGAGCGGATGCGCGCCTTCCTGGAAGGCCGGGCGGGCAAGGTGAGCAAATCATGACGCGCTACCGTGCCACGCCGGTTGGGGGCTGCTTGTCTGCGACGGTGGAATACCGTGCCGACGGCAGCGTCGTGCTGCGCTCCACCGAAGCCTTGCAGCCGTATCCGGCACGCCTGACCGACCGGTTGGAACATTGGGCCGAGGTGGCCCCCGATCGCTGTTTGGTGGCGCAGCGCGAGCACCGGCCCGATGGCAGCTTGGGCGACTGGCGGCGCATCTCATACCGGGACATGCTCGCGCGCGCCCAGGCCGTGGGGCAGGCGTTGGTGCAGCGTGGGCTGTCGCCCGAGCGGCCGCTGGCCATTTTGTCGGGCAATGATCTGGAGCATCTGACCTTGGCGCTGGGGGCGATGTGGGCGGGCATCCCGTACACGCCGGTGTCGCCAGCCTACTCGCTGGTGTCGCAAGACTTCGGCAAGTTGCGCCACATTCTGAACATCGTCACGCCGGGCTTGGTGTTTGCGGCCGATGCGCGCTATGGCCGCGCGATCGAAGCGGTGGTGGACCCGGAGGTGGAAGTCGTGCTGAGTTCGGGCGAGCTGCCGGGCCGGCGCGTCACTCCTTTTGCCGAGCTGCTGGCAACGACCCCCGGTGCCGCGGTGGAGGCGGCCCATGCGCAAGTGGGGCCGGACACCATCGTCAAGTTCTTGTTCACCTCCGGATCGACCAAGGCCCCCAAGGGGGTGATCAACACCCAGCGCATGTTGTGCGCCAATCAGCAGATGAAGCGGCAGGCCTTTGCCTTCTTGGCCGAAGAGCCGCCCGTGCTGGTGGACTGGCTGCCGTGGAATCACACCTTTGGTGGCAACCACAACACGGGGCTCACGATCTACAACGGCGGTACGCTGTACATCGACGAGGGCAAACCCACCGCTGAAGGCATTGGCGAGACGCTGCGCAACCTGCGTGAGATCTCTCCGACGATGTATTTCAACGTGCCCAAGGGCTTCGAGGCCATTGCCGCTGCGATGGAGCACGACGCGGTGCTGCGCGAGTCGCTGTTTCGCCGGCTGCGGGCCTTCATGTATGCCGGTGCCGGACTCAGCCAGGCCGTGTGGGATCAGCTCGACCGGCTGGCCGAGCGCACCGTGGGCGAGCGCATCCCGATGTTCACCGGCCTGGGCATGACCGAGACGGCGCCATCGTGCACGTTCGCGCTCAAAGCGGGCGAAGTCCGCTCCGGCCACATTGGCCTGCCCTGCCCGGGGGTGGAGGTCAAGCTCGTGCCCGACGGCGATGCGCGCTATGGCAAGACAGAGATCCGCTTCCGCGGGCCCAACGTGATGCCGGGCTACTGGCGCCAGCCGGCGCTCAGCGCCGAAGCCTTCGACGAAGAGGGCTACTACCGCACCGGCGATGCGGTCAAATGGGTGGACCCGGCCGACCCGCAAAAAGGCTTGCTTTTCGATGGCCGCATTGCCGAAGACTTCAAGCTTGCCACGGGCACGTTCGTCAGCGTGGGGCCGCTGCGCGCGAAGATCATCGCCCTGGGCGCGCCTTGCGTGCAGGATGCGGTGATCACCGGCCTGAACCGCGACGAAGTGGGCATGCTGGTGTTCCCGCGGGTGGACGAATGCGGCAAGTTGGCCGGGCTCGGGCCGCAGGCCGATGCGGCCGAGGTGTTGCGGCATCCGGCGGTGCGTGCGTTTTTCCAAGCCTTGCTCGATCGCCTTTGGCGCGACGGCACCGGCAGCGCCAATCGCGTGGCGCGCGCACTGGTGTTGGTGGATCCGCCGTCGATCGACCAGGGCGAGATCACCGACAAAGGCTCCATCAATCAGCGTGCGGTGCTGCAGTGCCGACAGGCTCTGGTCGAAGCGCTGTACCGCGCTGACGGCCACGACCCCGATGTGCTGCTGGCCCGCCAAGACACCCAGGACGCAAGATGAAGATCGAAGGACAAGCAGCGCTCGTGACTGGCGGCGCCTCGGGCTTGGGGGCCGAAACTGCGCGTGAACTGGCCCGTCGCGGTGCCCGAGTGGCCGTGCTCGATGTGAACGAGGCGGCTGCGCAAGCCGTGGCCGCCGAAATCGGCGGGCTGGCGCTGCGCTGCGACATTACCGACAGCGGCAGCGTCGAGGCGGCGTTGGATGCGGCCGACCGGGCCCACGGACCGGCCCGCCTGTTGATGAACGTGGCCGGCATCGGCGGTGCGCGCCGACTGGTGGGGCGTGATGGCATGCCGATGCCGCTGGAGGACTTTCAGCGCATCGTCCATGTCAACCTGGTCGGCACGTTCAACATGATCCGTCTGGCCGCAGCGCGCATGGTGCGCTTGGATCCGCTGGACGATGGCGAGCGCGGGGTGATCGTCAACACCGCGTCGGTGGCCGCCTTCGATGGCCAGGTCGGACAGGAAGCTTACGCAGCTTCCAAAGGCGGCATCGTGTCGTTGACATTGCCGCTGGCGCGCGATTTGGCGCAGTTCGGCGTGCGCGTGTGCACGATCGCACCGGGGCTGTTTCTCACACCACTGCTGCATCAACTGCCTCAGGAGGTGCAGCAGTCGCTGGCGCAGGCCATTCCCTTCCCGAAGCGCTTGGGCAAGCCCGAAGAGTTTGCCCAGCTGGCCGCGCACATCGTCACCAACGCCTCGCTCAATGGCGAGGTCATCCGCCTGGACGGCGCGTTGAGACTGCCGCCGCGCTGAAAGAGCCGTCCGTCCCATCCTTCGAGTGAACCACCGACAGAGGAGACAGCCATGATCGATCGCAGACAATTTCTGGCCTATGGGGGCGCCGCCGTGGCCACCGGCCTCGGGCTGGCCCCCGGGGCGAGTCGGGCGCAGCCCATCGACACCGTGCGGGTGCTGTGCGGCTTTCCGGCGGGCGGCACCACCGATGCGGTGTCGCGTCGGGTGGCCGACAAGCTGCGTGGCAGCTATGCCCGGGTGGCGCTGGTGGAGAACAAGCCGGGCGCGGGTGGGCGCTTGGCGGTCGAAGAGCTCAAGCGCAGCCCCAATGATGGCGCTCATCTGCTGCTCACCCCCGCGGCGATGATCACGCTGTATCCGCACATTTACCGCTCGCTCAGCTACACGCCCGAGGACGTGACCCCGGTGTGCACGGCCGGCACCATCGTCTTCGGCTTCGGCGTGGGGCCGGCCGTGCCGGAGTCGGTGAAGGACCTCAAAGGCTTCCTCGAATGGGCCAAAGCCAATCCCGGCGGCGCGAACTATGGCTCGCCGGGGGCCGGATCACCGCCGCATTTCATCGGGGCCTTGCTGTCCAAGGAAAGCGGGGTGCCGCTCAACCATGTGCCCTATCGCGGCTCGGCCCCTGGCATCCAGGACCTGCTGGGCGGCCAGGTGGCCGCGTTCTCCTCGCCTGTGGGGGACTACCTGCCCCATTTGGCCAGTGGTCGCCTGCGCTTGCTGGCCACCTCGGGGGCCACGCGCTCGCGCTTTGCGCCCAACGTGCCGACCTACACCGAGCAGGGCTTCAAGGCGTTGGAGATGAACGAGTGGTATGGCTTCTTCCTCCCGGGCAAAGCCTCGCCCGAGGTGACCCAGCGTGCGGCCCAGGCGATCAAGGCGGCCGTGAGCTCCCCGGACGTGATCGAGGCCTTTGCCCAGCTGGGCGTGGAGGCGGGTGCCAACACACCAGCCGAGCTGGCCGCCGCGGTCAAGCGCGAGAACGCGGCCTGGGGCCCGATCGTGGCCCGCGTGGGCTTCAAGCCGGAGGCTTGAGCGCCGATGTGGTCCTATGACCCGCCGCTGCGAGCGCTGCGCTTCGTCCTCGAGGATCTGCTGCAGGCTCCCACGCGGTGGGCCCATTTGCCGCCCTATGCCGAAGTCGATGCCGCCACCGCATCGCAGGTCTTGCAGCAGGCCGGCCGCTTTGCGTCCGAGGTGTTGGCGCCCCTGAACGCCGTGGGCGACCGCGAAGGCTGCGTGTGGGAGGCAGGGGCCGTGCGCACCCCGCGAGGCTTTCGGCAGGCCTACCAAGCCTATGTGCAGGCTGGCTGGCCGGCGCTGGCGTGCTCTCCCGCGTGGGGCGGCCAAGGCCTGCCCATGGCGCTGCATGTGGCGCTCCACGAAATGCTGCACGGCGCCAACCACGCCTGGGCCATGTATCCCGGCCTGGCGCACGGTGCTTACGCATGCTTGCTCGCGCATGGCACGCCCGAGCTGCAACAGCGTTACCTGCCGCACATCGTCAGCGGCCAGTGGCTGGCCACCATGTGCCTGACCGAAGCCCAGGCCGGCTCCGACTTGGGGTTGGTGCGCACCCGGGCCGAGCCGGTGGACGTGCAGGCCGGCGCGATCGACGCCGGGGGCGAGCTGAGGGTGTCTGGCAGCAAGATCTTCATCTCCGGCGGCGAGCATGACCTGACGGACAACATCGTGCACCTGGTGCTGGTGCGGCTGCCCGATGCGCCCGCGGGCAGCCGAGGGCTGTCCTTGGCGCTGGTGCCCAAGATCCTGCCCGACGGACGACGCAATGCGGTGCATTGCGACGGCCTCGAACACAAGATGGGCCTGCACGGCAGCGCCACTTGCGTGCTGCGCTTCGACGCGGCCACCGGCTGGCTGGTCGGCGAACCCCATCGCGGGCTGGCCGCGATGTTCGTGATGATGAACGCAGCCCGCCTGCTCGTGGGCGTGCAGGGGCTTGGGCATCTCGAAGCGGCGCGGCAAAACGCCTGGCGCTATGCGCATGAGCGGCACCAATCGCGCGCACCGGGCAGCCGCAGCGCCGCGCCCAGTGCCATCGTCGAACATCCTGCAGTGCGGCGCATGTTGTGGCGGCTGGAGGCGCTGACCCAAGGCCAGCGGGTGCTGGCCCTGGCCATGGCCTTGTGGCTGGACGAGGCCGAGCACCACCCCGAGCCGGCCCTGCGCGGCCGGGCTCGGCGGCTGGTGGAGCTGCTCACGCCCGTGGTCAAAGCCTTCTTCACCGAGACGGCCCACCATGCCGTGGACATGGCCTTGCAGGTCTGGGGCGGCTACGGCTACCTGCGCGACCATGGCATCGAGCAGGCCGTGCGCGACAGCCGCATCACCATGATTTACGAAGGCAGCAACGAGATCCAGGCGATCGATCTGCTGCAACGCAAACTGTTCGAGGATGGCTGCCATCGCTTTGCCGAGGCCATGGGCGTGATCGATCGCGAACTGCACCTTGCGCACGCTGCGGCCGCCGAGCTGGACGACGGCGCCGCGTTGCGACCCTTGGCGCAGGCCGTGCAACGTCAGGTGGACGCCTTGCGCGAGGCCACGGCCCGCCTTTACATCGCTCGCCGCGACGACCCCAGCTGGGCCTATCGCGTGGCCGACGACTACCTGCAGGCCTTGGGCTGGGTGTGGATGGGGTGGGCCTGGTTGCGCACCGCACGCTGTGCTGCGCAGCGCCGTGCCGAGCGCTGGTGCGCCACCCAGCTCGACGCCGCGCGCTATGGCCTGGAGTGGTTGCTGCCCGAGGCGGGTTGGCGTCTGCAGCACGTGGGGCGGCGCCGCGCCGTGTTGCCGGCCTGGCCGCCCGAGTGAAGCCTCACGCCGGGGCCGTCTCCGGCGCTGCACACCCCCCCAACGCCATCCGCCTCGGCCTCAAGGCCGGCGGCCTGCGCCCGCTCTGGGCCGCTGGCCGAGCGCGTCTGGACTCCACCCCTCGGCGGCCAACGGCGCCGCGACGCCTGTTTGCAACCAAACCCTGCAGATGTAAACGCTGGTAATTCCACCGGGTTGGGGATACCGAAGGGAGGGGTCGAGGGCTCATACTTCGCGGCCACACGGGCAAGGACCCGCAAGAGACCCCCTTCAGGGAGGAGGCGCGAGATGACGGACTTATCCGACCTGGGCCAACTCGTGCGTGCGGCGCGGGCTGGCTATGAGCAACACGAACGGCTGCTGCGGCTGCACACGCCGCTGGGCCCGCAGGTGTTGCTGGCCGAGCAAGCCACCATCACCGAAAGCCTTGGCCCCAGCCCAGGCTGCGTGGGCTTTCGCATCGAGATGACGGCCCTGTGCGTCAGTGCGCATCTGGATCTGGACGAACTCATTGGCCAGCCGGCCCGGTTGGAGTTGCTGACGGCCCGCAGCGAAAGCCCGCTGCGGCCATGGCACGGACACATCACGCAGGCCAGCCTGCTCGAAGCCGATGGGGGGTTTGCCCGCTATGGGCTGACCCTCGAGCCATGGCTGAGCCTGCTGGCGCACCGCGTGGACAGCCGCTGCTTCCAAGGCTTGAGCGTACAAGGCATCGTCGATCGGGTGCTGAGCCACTACCAAGGCCAAGGCCGGCTGGTGCCGGCGTGGCGCTGGGAGCTGGCCGATGCGCAGGCCTATGCCGAGCGCTCCTTGTGCATCCAGTACCAAGAAAGCGACCTGGACTTCGTGTCGCGGCTGCTGCGCGAAGAAGGCCTGTTTTGGTGGTTCGAGCACCACGCGGGCGACGACCCTGAGCTGGGCAGCCACACCCTGGTCATTGCCGACCACAACGGCGCGCTGCCGGCGGTGCAACCCCAGCACATCCGCTACACCCAGACCCTGGCCAGCAAGAGCGAAGACGGGCTGCACGCCTGGGCGCCGATGCGACGCAGCCACACCGCCCAAGTCGGTCTGGCCAGCTGGGACTACCGCAGCGTCGATTGGCGCCCGGTACACGCCCAAGCCGATGATGCCTGCGCCAGCGCCGGCACGGGTTGGTTGGACGTGCCTGGCGTCTACGCGTACGAAGACCGTGCCCAAGGCCAGCGCCTGGCGCAGCGCTGGCTGGAGGCCCTGAGCGCCCGGGCGCATCGCGTGCACGGACGCAGCCGCGCGCGCCAGCTGCACGCCGCAGGGCACTTCATCCTGCAGGGCCACCCGGTCTGCGCGGCCGAGCCCTACGCCGTGCTGCGCGTGGTGCACCGCGTGCGCAACAACCTGGCCTGGGCGGCGCCGACGGGGCCCGAGGCGGCCGAAGCCGCGCCGATCTACGACAACGAATTCCAAGCGCTGCCGCTGAGCCAGCCCGTGCGCGCGGCCGTGCTCGACGACATCGAAGGCAGCGTGCTGCTGCAGCCACGCCCGACGGTGCACGGCAGCCAGACCGCGCTGGTGGTCGGCCCTGCCGGTGCGGCCGTGCACACCGACCGCGACCACCGCATCAAGATCCAGTTCCACTGGCAGCGCGGCAGCTGCGCCAGTCACCGGCTGCCCAGCGACGACGGCAGCGACGATGCGCCGGCCAACGACGCCAGCGGCACCTGGGTGCGCGTGGCCGAGAGCTGGGCGGGCAACGACTGGGGCACGAACTTCATCCCTCGAGTGGGCCAGGAAGTGGTGGTGCAATTTCTCGATGGCGACATCGACCGCCCGGTGGTGGTGGGCGCCGTCTACAACGGCCGCGGCCGCACGGATGCCGCCGGCAACGACGTCAGCCGCGGCGCCAGCAGCGCCACGGGCAACGCGCCGGCATGGTTTCCTGGCAGCCGCAGCGAGACCGACGCCGCCTCGCAGCAGCCGCTGCAAGGCCACCAGCATGCGGCGGTGCTGTCGGGCTACAAAAGCCAAGAGCTCTCCCACAGCCAAGACGGCAGCGGCGGCTACAACCAACTCGTCTTCGACGACAGCGCCGGCCAAGGCCGCCTGGAGCTCAGCAGCACCCAGGCGCACAGCCAACTGCAACTGGGCCATCTGCTGCACCAAAGCGACAACCGGCGGCTGCACCCCCGGGGCTATGGGGCCGAGCTGCGCACCCAGGCCTGGGGCGCCGTGCGCGCCGGCAGCGGCCTGCTGCTGAGCGCCTACGCCCAAAGCGGCGGCTCCACCCAAGCCGGCTCGCAACTCCAAGCCCAGCAGGCCCTGACCCAACTCGGCCAAGGCTTGCAACGCCAGCAGGCCCTGGCGCACAGCGCACGCCAGGCCCAGGCGCACACCGCCGCGCAGCCGCAGCCATCGCAGCTGATCAACCACCAAGCCTGGCAGGCCGCGCTGCAAGAGCTGCAAGCCCACACCACCCATGGCCCCAGTGCCGCGCACATCGGTGGCGGCCAAGGCACGGTGCCGGCGTGGTCGCGCCCGCACCTGCTGGCATGCGCGCCGGCGGGGCTGGTGTTCACCACGCCGGCGCACCATCTGGTGGCCTGCGGCCGCAGCCTCAGCCTCAGCGCGGGGCAAGACCTCACGCAAACCGCCTGGGGCCAGGTCCAAGTCCGAGCCGCACAAGGCATCGTGGGCTACACGGTGGGGCGCGTCCAAGACGACAAGCAGCTCCAAGGCATCGCGCTGCATGCGGCCAGCGGGCCGGTGCAGGTGCGCGCAGCCAGCCACAGCGCACAGCTGGCCGCGCGCGGTCGTGTCGACGTGTGCAGCACCCAAGCGCACCTGCGGCTGCAAGCGCCCAAACAAATCCTGCTGGTGGGCGCAGGCTCGGCCCTCAAGCTCGAAGGCCCCAACATCACCCTCACCACGCCTGGGCCGGCGCAATTCCGCGCCACGCTGCGCAGCCTCCAAGGCCCCGCCAGCGCCAGCGCCACCCTGGACTTGCCCAAGGTGGGGACTTTGGCGCCCTGCCCCAGCCGAGTTCGAGAGGTCGCCGCGCAAGGAGGAAGCGCACTGTGAGTGCTTCGGTGCTCCCTGTGGCCGACGGCTTCGACCCACGAACCTTTGCACGAGAGGTGGCCACCGCGCGCGCTGTCGAGCTGCGACAGCGCATGCGAGACTGCCATGCGGGGGTGTTCGTGCTGATCGACCCCGTGCTGGGCGATCCCGTGTCGCGTGATCCGCTGCCTGAGGGCCTGAGCCCCAACGAGCTCAACGACCTGCGCAGCCAACTTTGGGGGCGCAGCACCCACGGGCTCGAACTGCCGCAGGGTGTGGCGCTGGAGACCAGGCTTGGGCCCTATCTGATCGAGCTCGACGGCCCGAATGATCCCTGGCTGGAGGTCACCGTCGGCTGGGCGGTCCAAGAAGCCGTCGCCAGCTGGACCGACACCCGCGGCGCAGGCACACCTCACCGCGTGGCCGGCTGGTTGCAAAGCGCGGCGCACGTTTCGGTGCTGGCCACGATGCTGTCGGCCTGGCTGAAGCTGGACACCGATGCGGCTACGACGGCGCGCTACCTGCGACTGGCCGACCGCCGGGTGTGGGGTTTGGCGGTGCACGTGCTCGGGGCCGAACACATCGCGCAGCGACTCGCCCCCATCCACTGCTGGCACTGGCTGGACCCCCATGCGACCTGGCAACGACTGCAAGCCGCCACCCCAGCGGCGGCGTTGCACGACATCGCCCCCCAGCCGCTGGCACGCTTCAGCCGCAAGCAATGGGCCGTGATGATGCAAGGGCCGGCCATCCACCGGTACCTTGCCGAGGAGCAGGCCCGCCGTGTGAGGAGCGCCAACGCGCCTGGGCTGGTGCCGTCGATGCCGGTGAGCGATGCGTTATGCCAAGCTGCCCTGGCGCACGCCAGTCTCGAGAACAAAACGAATCAGGAAGGACCTTCCCCATGAGC
>NZ_BCWK01000013.1:0-77920 GCF_001592165.1 Caldimonas taiwanensis NBRC 104434 | reverse complement strand
CAGAGCGGCTGGGGTGTTTGAGTTTGCGGATGGCCTTGGCTTCGATTTGACGGATGCGTTCGCGAGTCACGTCGAATTGCTTGCCCACTTCTTCCAGCGTGTGGTCGGTGCTCATCTCGATGCCAAAGCGCATGCGCAGCACTTTGGCTTCCCGCGGGGTCAGGCTGTCCAGGATCTCTTTGACCACCTCGCGCAAGCCAGCTTGCATCGCGGCATCCACCGGCGCGATGTTGTTGGTGTCTTCGATGAAATCGCCCAGGTGGGAGTCGTCGTCGTCTCCGATGGGGGTTTCCATCGAGATCGGCTCCTTGGCGATCTTCATGATCTTGCGGATCTTGTCCTCGGGCATGTCCATCTTCTCGGCCAGCGTCGGCGCATCGGGTTCGTAGCCGAACTCTTGCAGATGTTGGCGCGAGATGCGGTTCATTTTGTTGATCGTCTCGATCATGTGCACCGGGATGCGGATGGTGCGGGCCTGATCGGCGATCGAGCGGGTGATGGCCTGCCGGATCCACCAGGTGGCATAGGTGGAGAATTTGTAGCCGCGGCGGTATTCGAATTTGTCCACCGCCTTCATCAGGCCGATGTTGCCTTCCTGGATGAGATCGAGGAACTGCAGGCCGCGGTTGGTGTATTTCTTGGCAATCGAAATCACCAGGCGCAGGTTGGCCTCGATCATCTCGCGTTTGGCTTCACGCGAGGCGGCTTCCCCTTCGTTCATGCGCTTGTTGATCTCTTTGAGATCCTCCAGCGGCACCACGGCACGGGCTTGGATGTCGATGAGTTTTTGCTGCAGCTCCTGCACGGCCGGCAGGTTGCGCGCCAGCACCGCGCTGTAGGGCTTGCCAGCAGCAGCCTCTTTCTCGCCCCACTTGAGGTTGAGCGCGTTGGGCGGGAAGGTCTTGATGAAGTGCTCCTGAGGCATGCCGCACTTGTCCACCACGATCTTGCGGATCTCGCGTTCGTAGCGGCGCACGTCATCGACTTGTGAGCGCAGGATGTCGCACAGCTTCTCGATCGTCTTGACCGTGAAGCGAATGGTCATCAATTCGTTGGAGATGGCCTGCTGGGCCTTGTTGTAGGCCGGCGACTTGTAGCCGTCCTTTTCATAGGCGCGGCGCATCTTGTCGAACTCGACGCGCAGTTTGGCGAATTTCTCCAGAGCCGCGGTCTTGAGTTCCTCCAGCTTCTTGGTCAGCGCCTTGGAGCCGCCATTGCCGTCGTCGTCCTCGTCTTCGTCGAATTCGTCGAAGTCTTCCTCGGCGACATAGTCGTCGGCTTCGTCGTCGGAGACGAAACCGTCGACCACATCGGAGATTTGCAGTTCGCCTGCAGCGATTTTGTCGCCCAGCGCAAGGATCTCGGCAATGGTGGTGGGCGAGGCGGAGATGGCCAGCATCATGTCTTGCAGGCCCTTCTCGATGCGTTTGGCAATCTCGATCTCGCCCTCGCGGGTGAGCAGCTCGACGCTGCCCATCTCGCGCATGTACATGCGCACCGGGTCGGTGGTGCGGCCGAACTCGCTGTCCACCGTCGAGAGCGCCGCCTCGGCCTCTTCCTCGGCCTCTTCCTCGGTGGCGGTGGTCGTGCCGCCACCGGAGATCAGCAGCGTGGCCGCATCGGGCGCCTGTTCGTAGACGGCGATGCCCATGTCGTTGAGCATGGACACGATGGCGTCCATGATCTCGGTGTCCACCAGCTTTTCGGGCAGGTGGTCGTTGATTTCCGCATGGGTCAGGAAGCCCCGCGTCTTGCCCATCTTGATGAGGGTCTTGAGCTCGGAGCGGCGCTTGTTGACCTCTTCCTCGGTGAGGGTGGTTTCGTCCAGCCCGAACTCGCGCATCAGCGCACGCTCCTTGGCGCGGCTGACCTTCATGCGCAGCGGCTTGGCCTTGGGCTTGTCGTCGCCTTCTTCGATGGCTTCGACTTCCGGTTCGAGCTCGGCTTCGAGATCGGCTTCGATGTCGCCGAAGTCGTCGTCCGCATCGAGATCGGCGCGGCTCTTCTTGGCCGAGGTGGTCTCGGCTTTGGGCTTGCGGCCGCGCCGACCCTTGGGGGCGCTTTCCGCCGACGCGCCGGTCTTGGCAGCGCGGGTGCCGCCCGATTTGGCAGGTGCGGCGGCTTTGGCCGAGGCCTCTTTCACGGTCGCAGCCTTGGCGGCCTTTTTCTTCTCGGTGGCGGATTCGGCAGCGGCGGCTTTGGCGTCGGACGCCTTGGAGCTGGCACTTTTCTTGGCGGTCATGCGTTTCCTCGGATGGTCTGGTGCGGTGGGCTTGGGGTGGTGCTGTCGCCGCTGGGCGCGGACCTGAGGAAACCGCAGCCCCATGCGGGCGATGCACGAGCCAAACCGGTCGACACCGCATGAGGCAGATGGGGCCGGCCGGTGTCGACTCAAGAGGGCAAGCTGGCGTGAACGAGGATGGAGGGCAGTTCTGGCGGGGTTGGGTGGCCGGTGATGGTGCCCGTGTCGCGGGTGGCCGGGTCCCCCAGAGTCTGCTGTCACTCTTGCCGCATCAATAAACGTAACATTATCGTCGACATTGGCCTTTTCGTCAAAGACTGTGGGGGCCTTGCCGGGCCACCGTGAGGCTCAGGGGCCCGCCGCAGCCGTGCGGGCGGCTTCCAGGCGGCGCCGGCGCTCGTGCACCTCGCGGTAGCGTTGCAGGGCCGTCGGGTCTCGGGCGGCTTGCTCGATCAGGCGCGATTCTTCTGCTTTCAGGCGTTCGACGATCAGGCGGTCCAGCAGGGCGCGCAAGTCCGAAAAGTCGAGGCCGTCGTCCGGGTGTATGGCGCCGGTCAATCGGCGTGCCGCCTCGTGCAGGGGGTGGCCCGACAGCGCTTGATCCAGCACGGACCAGGGTTGTGGGCCGTGTTCGGCCAAGTAGCGTTCGAGCCAAGCGCACAGCGCGCCCAGCGGTGCAGGCAAGGCATGCAGCAGCTCATGGTCTTCGCCGGTGAGTTGGTCCCACCACGCGCTGTGCAGCCACAACAAGCGCACGGCCTGCTCGGCCGGCCCCGGTGGAGCTCGACGTGGGCCGATCGGGCCGGGCGTTTGCTCGCGCCTGCGCCAGTCGCTGCGGCGCGCCAGACCGTCGCTGCTGCGTCCCGCCGAGGGCGGGCGCCCCTGCCACAGGGCCAACAGATCGGCAGGGTTGAGGCCGCCGGCCTGGGCCAGTTCGGCCAGGATTTGCTGCTTGAGCACGCCCTCGGGCAGGGCGTTCCACAGGGGTTTGGCGGCGGCCAGCATGTGCGCGCGGCCTTCGGCGCTGTTGATGTCCAGGCCGTCGCGGGCGGTGTCCAGGATCTGCCGTGACAGCGGCACGGCCTGCGTCACGCACAGGGCGAAGGCCTCGCGCCCATGTTCGCGAATGTAGGAATCCGGGTCGTGCTCGGGGGGCAGGAAAAGGAACTTGATGGTGCGGGTGTCCGTGGCATGGGGCAGGGCCGCTTCCAGCGCCCGGGTGGCCGCGCGCCGGCCGGCGGCGTCACCGTCGAAGCTGAAGATCAGCGTGTCGGTGAAGCGCAAGAGTTTATGGACATGGTCGGCCGTGCAGGCCGTGCCCAAAGTGGCCACGGCATTGGGGAAGCCCCATTGAGCCAAGGCGACCACGTCCATATAGCCTTCCACCACCAGGGCGTAGCCGTGCTGGCGCAGGGCCTGACGGGCTTCATACAGGCCATAGAGTTCCCGCCCTTTGACGAAGACCGGCGTCTCGGGGGAATTCAGATACTTCGGTTCCCCCTGGTCGATCACCCGTGCGCCAAAGCCGATGACCTCGCCCCGCACGTTGCGGATCGGGAACATGATGCGGTCGCGAAAGCGGTCATAGCGCCGGGCATCCTCGCCTTCACCCTGCACGATGACCAGGCCGCATTCTTCGAGCAAAGGGTCGTCGTAGCGGGGGAAGGCGCTGGCCAGGGGGCGCCAGCCGTCTGGGGCATAGCCCAGCCCGAAGCGGGCGGCGATCTCGCCGGTGAGGCCGCGGCGTTTGAGGTAATCGATGGCGCGCGGGCTGGTCTTGAGCTGCTTGCGGTAGTGGGTGGCCGCGCGCTCGAGCACCTCGGTCAGCGTGTGCTGTCGTTGTCGTTGCTGCTGGGCCTGGGCGCGCTGTTCGGGGGTGCTGTCGTCTTCGGGCACGGGCAGTCCGGCTTGCTGGGCCAGCTCGCGCACCGCATCGACGAAACCCAAGCCGCTGTGTTCCATCAGGAAGTCGATCGCATTGCCATGCGCGCCGCAGCCAAAGCAGTGATAGGTCTGGCGTGAGGGGCTGACGATGAAGCTTGGCGTCTTTTCGGCATGGAAGGGGCACAGGCCCTTGAAATGAATGCCGGCCTTCTTGAGTGCCACGTAGCGGCCCACGATCTCGACGATGTCGAGGCGGGCGAGCAAATCTTGTTTGAAGCCGGTGGGAATCACCTCGGCAGTCTACCGCCGGCCGCTGCAGCACGCGCGGGCTCGGCCATGTTGGCGCGTCCAGATGTAGTGAAATTACTCAATCTGTACTTCCTGAGTGGCGCTGCAGCACAGTCGCAGGTCGGCGTGTTGGCGTATCGAGGGACAACACCGATTTCCATTGATTGACGAGCCAATAGACTGGCCATGATGGTTCCGTCCGAGGAGGTGTCGTGTGTATAAGGATCGGCGAAATGTAGTCAAACTTCTTTCTATGGGCCTCTGTGGCGCTGGCATGGCCTGGCCCCGGGCGGGCTGGGCGCACACGGCCTCTGATCCGCTGAGGGTGTGGGTCAATGCCGACAAGGGCCATGAGGGCTTGCGTCGCGTGGCCTTGGCCTATACCCAGCGCACGGGGCGCCCGGTGGTGGTGGAGCATTTCGAACAGGCCGTCGATCGCTTCGAGGCCGCGATGCGCGATGGGAGCGCGAGCGGGCCAGACATTTGGATTTGGCCGCATGACCGCATCGGTGACTGGATCCAACGCGGCTGGATCGCGCCGGTGCGGCCGGGCGAAGCCGTGCGCAGCGACATCGTGCAAGTGGCCTGGGACGGATTCACTCTGGGCGGGCAGGTGTGGGGCTATCCTTTGTCGGTCGAGGCCGTGGCCCTGGTGTACAACAAGGCCTTGGTGGATCGGCCGCCGTCGAGTTTCGAGGAGGTGCTGCCCCTGCATGAAAAGCTCAAGCCCAAAGGCATTCGGGCCTTGGGCTGGGAGACGGGCAGTCCCTATTTCACCTGGCCGTTGATGGCCGCTGGGGGGGCCTATGTGTTCCAGCGCCGCATCGACGGCAGCTACGACCCGCGCGACACGGGCATCCATCACCCCGGGGCGGTGCGGGCCGGGCAATACCTGCAGCAATTGATGGCCGCCGGCGTGATCCCGCAGGGTGGCCTCAGCTACTCGGAGGCCGAGGCCGACATGCGCGACGGCCTGCAGGCGATGTGGATCACTGGCCCCTGGGCCTGGGAGGGGCTGGCGGCCGCGGGTATCGACTTTGGGGTGGCCCCGCTGCCCACGCTGGGGGGCAAGCCGGCCCGGCCCTTCGTCGGCGTGCTCGGGGCGATGGTGGTGCAAGCCAGCCCGCACCGGGCGTGGGCGGTGGACTTCATCGAAAACCATCTGCTGCGGCCCGAGAGCCTGCACACCATCAATGCCGACAAGCCCCTGGGCGTGCCGGCCTCGCGCCGGATGTTCTGGCGCCTGTATGCCGATGCCCGGGTACGGGCCTCGATGGAGGCGATCTACGCGGGCCGGCCCATGCCGAGCAATCCGGAGATGACATGGTTCTGGCAGCACCTGTCGGCGGCGCTGCGCGAGATCAACGCCGGCCGTCCCCCACGGGAGGCGCTCGAAGCCGCGGCCGCGCAAATTCGGGCCTTGGCCGCGCAGGGGCGGCCGGTGGCCAGCCGTTGAAGCTTCACTGGCCGCGCACCGCGCCTTCGCGGCGCGGATCGGCAGCCCCCAGCCAGCCGCGAGGCTGACGCTGCAGGGCCTGGGCGCCGCTGGTCATGGGGGCTTCGCGCACCGTGTGTCCACGCCGGCGCAGCGCCTCCAGCGTGGCAGCTGGAAAGCGCCCTTCCTCCAGCAGCAAGGGCCAGCCGGTGGTGCCGAAGTTGGGCTGGTCGATGGCCTGCTGCGCGTCCAGGCCCCAGGCCAGGGTGCCCAGCAGTACCTTGGCGGTGTAATGGATGATCCACGCTCCGCCGGGCGAGCCCACGTTGAGCACGAGCTGGCCGCCGGCGCGTTCGAAGACCAGCGTGGGGCTCATCGACGAGCGAGGGCGCTTGCCGGGTTCGACCCGGTTGGCCACGGGCCGGCCGTGGGCATCGGTGGGAACGAAGGCGAAGTCGGTGAGCTGGTTGTTGAGCAAGAAGCCGCCGGGCAGGCCCGTGCCGCCATCGACGAGTTGCCGGGCACCGAAGGCATCCTCGATCGTCGTGGTCATCGCCACGGCGCGGCCCTCGCGGTCGATGACCGACAGATGCGAGGTGCCCCGCTCGGGGGCCTCGGGCTGAGGGGCCCAGACGCTGTGCTGGCCCCCGGGGCGGCCGGGTCGCGCGCTCGGCATCGCGTGCGGGCTGATCAGCCGGGCGCGTTCGGCCAGGTAGGCGGGGGCGAGCAGGCTGCTCCAGTGACCTGCCGGCGGCGCGACGAAATCCGGGTCGGCCACGTACTGGGCGCGGTCGGCAAAGGCCAGCCGGGAGGCTTCGGCGTAGGCATGTAGGAAGTCGGGGCCGGGCAAGGCCGCTGGCTGCGCCGCTGCGGGTGGGGCCACGTGTTCGAGCAGGCCCAGGATCTGCGCGATGGCCAGATGGCCAGACGACGGTGGCGGGAAGCCGCACACCTGCCACGTGCGCCAGGGGCTGCACAGGGCTTCGCGCCGCCGCACCTGGTAGGCGGCCAGGTCGGCTTCGCTCAGGCGTCCGGGGCGCACCGGGTGGTTACGGACCTTGGCCACGATGCTGCGGGCGATCGGCCCACGATAGAACGCATCGGCCCCCTCGCGGGCCAGCGTGCGCAGGATGGCCGCCAGCGCCGGGTTGCGCAGCCGGTGGCCCACGGGATGGGGGGCGCCGTCGGGGCCGTAGAAGTAGGCGGCGGCGGCCGGGTCGCGCCGCAGGTGTTCATCGGATCGCAGCAGGGCGTGCAGGCGCGGCCCGACCGCAAAGCCTTCATCGGCCAATGCGATGGCAGGCTCGAAGAGCTGGGCCCAAGGCAAGCGGCCGTGGGCCCGATGGACGGCCTCCAACAGGCGCATCAGGCCGGGCGTGCCTACCGACAAGCCACCAACGACGGCCTCGCGAAAGGGCAAGGGGCGGCCTTGGGCATCGAGGAACAGACCTTCGTCAGCAGCCGCCGGGGCGGTTTCGCGGCCGTCCCAGGCGTCGAGCCGTTGGCCGTCCCAGTGCAGCAGGAAGGCGCCGCCGCCGATGCCGCTGGATTGTGGTTCGACGAGGGTGAGGACCAATTGCGCAGCGATGGCCGCATCCGCAGCCGTGCCGCCGGCGCGCAGCATGCGCCAGCCGGCGTCGGCGGCCAACGGGTGTGCGGCGGCCACGGCCTGCTCGCGCACGAGCACGGCCGAGTGTTGGCGCACACCCGAGGCCGCCTCCGGCTGGTGCGGCCGGGCGGTGTCCGGCGTTGGCGCCGCCGCGCAGCCCAGCAGCAGGGCCAGCGACGCGGCGCACGCTGCGAGGCCTCGCATGGCAGGGGCTCAGCGGGGTGCCAGCCGGATCGCGCCGTCCAGGCGGATCACTTCGCCGTTGAGCATCTCGTTGGTGATGATCTGGTGCACGAGCTTGGCGTAATCCTCGGGGGTGCCCAGGCGGCTGGGGAAGGGCACGCTGGCGGCCAGGGCGTCTTGCACCTCTTTGGGCATGCCAAACAGCATGGGTGTGCCGAAGATGCCAGGGGCGATCGTCATGTTGCGAATGCCGTTGCGTGCCAGGTCGCGGGCAATCGGCAGCGTCATGCCGACCACCCCGCCCTTGGAGGCGGAATAGGCCGCTTGTCCAATTTGGCCGTCATAGGCTGCCACCGAGGCGGTGGAGATCAGCACGCCGCGCTCGCCCGTGGGCTCGGGGTCGTTTTTGCACATGGCCTCGGCCGCCAGGCGGATCATGTTGAAGGTGCCGATCAGGTTGACGGTGATCGTCTTGGTAAAGACGGCCAGCGGATGGGCGCCGTCTTTGCCGACGGTCTTGACCGCCGGAGCGATGCCGGCACAGTTGACCAGGCCCACCAGCTTGCCCAACGCGACGGCTTGGGCGACCACGGCCTTGCCATCGTCCTCACTGGCCACGTCGCATTTCACGAACGCGCCGCCGATGTCGCGGGCCACGGCCTCGCCCTTGTCGACCTGCAGGTCGGCGATCACGACTTTGCCGCCTTCACGCGCCAGCATGCGCGCCGTGCCTTCGCCCAGGCCCGAGGCACCACCGGTGACGATGAAGACTTTGCCTTGAATGTCCATGAATGCGCTCCTCGTGTGGATGGGGGTCGAAATGACGTTGACGTAAACGTCAATTGTGGCCCAAACCTCGCAACGGCCAAAAGGGCGACCGAAGGCCCCAGTGAAAACCCGGGTGGGGTTGATCCTGAGGGTGAATTGCTTGAATACCAAATACTTGAGGTCTAAATTAATTTCATCGCCACCCCTTGGGATCATGGGCATGAGGATCGTGTGCATCGGAGGCGGCCCGGCCGGCCTGTACTTTGCATTGCTGATGAAGCGTGCCGATCCGTCCCATGACGTCACCGTGGTCGAGCGGCATCGCCCATATGACACTTTCGGCTGGGGGGTGGTGTTTTCGGATCAGACCCTGGGCAACTTGCAGCAGGCCGACCCCGAGACGGCCTCGCAGATCCTCGACGCCTTCAACCACTGGGACGACATCGACGTGCACATTCGCGGACGCACGATCCGCTCGGGCGGGCATGGGTTTTGCGGCATCGGGCGCAAGCGTCTGCTCAACATCCTGCAGGCTCGTTGTGAGGCCCTGGGGGTCAAGCTGGTGTTCGAGACCGAAGTGGGCGGCGATGAAGAGTTTCCCGATGCCGATCTCATCATCGCCAGCGACGGGCTCAACAGCCGCATTCGCAACAAGTACGCCGCGATCTTCCAGCCCGACATCGATGTGCGGCGCTGCCGCTTCGTGTGGTTGGGTACGCACAAGCTGTTCGAAGCCTTCACCTTCGCGTTCGAGGAGACCGAACACGGCTGGTTCCAGGCGCATGCCTACCGCTACGATGCCCACACATCCACCTTCATCGTCGAGACGCCCGAGGAGGTCTGGCTCAAAGCGGGGCTGGACAAGATGGGGAAGGAGGAGTCCATCGCCTTTTGCGAGCGGCTCTTCGCCAAGTACCTCGATGGCCACAAGCTGATGTCCAATGCCGCCCACCTGCGGGGCTCGGCGCAGTGGATCAAGTTTCCGCGCGTGGTGTGCAAGACCTGGGTGCATCACAACGGCCGCGCACCGGTGGTGTTGATGGGCGATGCGGCCCACACGGCTCATTTCTCGATCGGCTCGGGCACCAAGCTGGCGCTGGAGGATGCGATCGAGCTGGTGCGCAGCATCCAGCGTCATCCCGGCGACCTGGCCGCGGCTTTGCGCGACTACGAAGCCGTGCGCAGCGTCGAGGTGTTGCGCATCCAGAATGCGGCGCGCAATTCGACCGAGTGGTTCGAGAACGTCTCACGTTATGTGAACTTGCCGCCCGAGCAGTTCGCCTACTCGTTGTTGACGCGCAGTCAGCGCATCAGCCACGAGAACCTGCGTTTGCGTGACAAAGCCTATGTGGAGGGCTTCGAGCGCTGGCTGGCCGAGCGCTGCGGGGGGCCGTCACGAGCCGGCCGCGCGCCGGTGCCGCCGATGTTCACGCCCTTCAGCGTGCGCGGCGTGACCTTGAAGAACCGTGTGGTCGTCTCGCCGATGGCGCAATACTCGGCCGTCGAGGGGCTGCCGGGCGACTATCACCTGGTGCACTTGGGGGCGCGGGCCATGGGCGGGGCCGCCTTGGTGTTTGCCGAGATGACTTGCGTGTCGCCCGAGGCGCGCATCACCCCGGGGTGTCCGGGCCTGTGGAACGATGCCCAGCGCGAGGCCTGGAAGCGCATCGTCGATTACGTGCACACCCACACCGATGCCAAGATCGGCATGCAGCTCGGACATGCGGGCGCCAAGGGCTCGACGAACATCCCCTGGAAGGACGACGGGGCCGATCGGCCGCTGCGCAAGGGCAATTGGCCGCTGCTGTCGGCCTCGGCCGTGCCCTACCTCGACGATGGGCCGCTGCCGCGTGCCATGACTCGCCAGGACATGGATCGCGTGCGCGAAGACTTCGTGGCGGCGGCTCGGCGTGCGGCGCAGGCCGGTTTCGACTGGCTGGAGTTGCACTGCGCCCACGGCTACCTGCTGTCGAGCTTCATCTCGCCGCTGACCAACCGGCGCACCGACGAGTACGGTGGGTCGCTGGCCAACCGCTTGCGCTACCCGCTGGAGGTGTTCACCGCGCTGCGCGAGGTCTGGCCGCAGGATCGCCCGATGTCGGTGCGCATTTCCGCGCACGACTGGGTGGAAGGCGGCATCACCCCGGACGATGCAGTGGCCATCGGCCGGGCCTTCAAGGCCGTGGGCGCCGATGTGATCGATTGTTCCTCGGGGCAGGTCAGCCCCCATCAAAAGCCGGTGTACGGTCGGATGTATCAGACGCCATTTGCCGATCGCGTGCGCAACGAGGCCGGCATCGCCACGATCGCGGTTGGGGCCATCACCGAGGCCGACCAAGTCAACGGCATCATCGCCGCCGGCCGGGCCGATTTGTGTGCGATCGCACGCCCGCACTTGGCCAACCCGTCATGGACGCTGCTGGAGGCTGCCCGGCTCGGCTATGGCGATGTGGACTGGCCGGTGCAGTATCTATCGGCCAAAAGCCAGCTCGAGCGCAACCTGGAGCGCGAGAGGGCGATGTCAGGCCGCCTGGCCGCGGCCGAACAGGCCAACCGAGCCTTGGGGGTGTGAGCATGGTCACCGCGCGACATGCCGTCATCACCGGTGCGGCTCGCGGCATCGGTGCGGCCATTGCGCGCCGTCTGGCCGCGCAGGGGCACCGGCTCACGCTGATGGGGCGCACGGCGCAGGCCCTCGAAGCCTTGCGCGCGCAATTGCCGGGGCCGGGGCACGCGGTGGCGGCCGTGGACGTGGCCGACGTGGCGTCGGTGGAACGGGCCTTTGCCCGGGCGCGTGAGGTGTCTGGCCCAGTGGAGATCCTCGTGAACAACGCCGGCCAGGCCGAAAGCGCGCCGTTGGCCAAGACCGATCTGGCGCTGTGGCAGCGCATGCTCGATGTCAACCTCACCGGCACCTACCTGTGCACTCGCGCTGCGCTGCCTGATCTGCTGCAGGCCGGCTGGGGCCGCATCGTCAACGTCGCCAGCACGGCCGGCTTGCGCGGCTATGCCTACGTCACGGCCTATACCGCGGCCAAGCATGGGGTGGTGGGCCTGACACGCGCGTTGGCCTTGGAGCTGGCCCGCCAGGGCATCACGGTCAACGCCGTGTGCCCGGGCTATACCGAGACCGACCTGCTGCGCCACAGCATCGAAGGCATCGTCGCCAAGACCGGACGCAGCCCAGCCCAGGTGCGTGCCGAGCTGGCCGCCGCCAACCCCCAGGGCCGCCTGGTGCAGCCCGAGGAGGTGGCCGATGCGGTGGCCTGGTTTTGCGCAGAGGCCGCCGCGGCGGTGACGGGGCAGGCGATCTCGGTCAGTGGCGGGGAGGTCATGTGAAGCGCGGCTCCAAACTCCGTCTCGTGAGCGGCCTGGATGAGCACAGCATCGGCTTGGAGGCTCGCGCGGCCTCGGACGATCACATGGCGCTCAAGCTGTGGTTGCGCTTGTTGGCCTGCAGCACCCAGATCGAAACCGAGATCCGCAAGCGTCTGCGTGCGCGCTTTGGCATCACCTTGTCCCGCTTCGACTACCTGGCTCAGTTGTACCGACATCCCGAAGGTTTGCGCATGAGCGCCTTGTCGCGCTACCGGATGGTCACCGGCGGCAGCATCACCGGGCTGACCGACGAGCTGGAGAAGGAGGGGCTCGTCTTGCGCGAGCCGTCCCCCGAGGATCGGCGTGCATTTCAGCTGCGGCTCACCGCCGAAGGCCGCCGCGTCTTCGAGCGCATCGCCGCCGAACACGAGGCCTGGGTCATCGAGTTCTTTTCCGACTTGCGAGCGTCCGATCGCAAGGTCCTGTACGAGCTGCTGGGCGAGCTGCGTGTGCACATGGCCGCACGCCAAGCCGCTCCTTCGTCATCCACTGCATCGAGTGAGCTTGCATGAGCGATCCCTCCACACCCATTGGCCTGGACCCGGCCCTGGCTGCCGGCAACCGGCGTGAACTCTCGGGCTACGGTGCGCGCCACTTCCTGTGGCAGTGCGACCACGGCGTGGCTCACATCACCCTGAGCCGCCCGCAGCGCAAGAACCCGCTCACCTTCGACGCCTATGCCGAGCTGCGCGACCTCTTCCGGGCCCTGCAGCATGCGGTAGACGTCAAGGCCGTGGTGCTCTCGGGCGCGGGGGGCAATTTCTGCTCGGGCGGCGACGTGCACGAGATCATCGGCCCGCTGGTGCAGCTCAAGGCCCCCGAGCTGCTGATGTTCACGCGCATGACCGGTGACCTGGTCAAAGCGATGCGGGCCTGTCCGCAGCCGATCATCGCGGCGGTCGACGGGGTGTGCGCCGGCGCCGGTGCCATCCTGGCCATGGCCAGCGACCTGCGTTTGGGCACTGCGCGCAGCAAGACGGCCTTTCTGTTCAACCGCGTCGGTCTGGCCGGCTGCGACATGGGAGCCTGCGCCATGTTGCCGCGGATCATCGGACACGGGCGTGCAAGCGAGCTGCTCTACACCGGCCGCACGCTGGGCGGCGAGGAAGGCCTGCAGTGGGGCTTCTTCAACCGCTTGTGTGCGCCCGAGGCCCTGGTGCCAGAAGCCTGGCAATGGGCCCGCGAGATCGCCGCCGGCCCGACCTTTGCGAACGGCATCACCAAGACCATGTTGCACCAGGAGTGGAACATGGGGCTGGACCAGGCCATCGAGGCCGAGGCCCAGGCGCAGGCGATTTGCATGCTGACCGAGGACTTCCGTCGCGCCTATGAGGCCTTCGTGGCCAAGCAGCGCCCGGTGTTCCAGGGGAACTGAGATGGCCGCAACCGCCGACCTGGACTGGCCATTCTTCGAGCCACGTCACCGGGAACTCGCACGGGGGATCGAGGCCTGGGCGCGCGTTCACGTGCCGCAGGTTCACGATCACGACGTCGATGCCGCGTGTCGCGCGCTGGTGCGTGCGCTCGGGCAGGGTGGCTGGTTGCGCCATGCGGTGGCAGGCACGGCCCACGGTGGGGCGGGCGAAACCATCGACACCCGTGCCCTTTGTCTGATCCGCGAAACCCTGGCGCGTCACTCGGGTCTGGCCGACTTTGCGTTTGCCATGCAAGGGCTGGGCTCCGGGGCGATCAGCCTGGCTGGCAGCCCCGAGCAGCGCGCTGCCTGGCTGCCGCGTGTGGTCCGCGGCGAGGCCATTGCCGCCTTCGCACTGTCCGAACCCGAAGCCGGCTCGGACGTGGCGGCGATGGCCTGCACGGCCCGCCAGGAGGGCGGCGACTATGTCCTCGATGGAGAGAAGACCTGGATTTCCAATGGCGGCATTGCCGACTTTTACGTGGTGTTCGCCCGCACGGGCGAAGCACCCGGGGCGCGGGGCATCTCCGCGTTCATCGTCGAGGCGGGCACGCCCGGTTTGGAGATTGCCGAGCGCATCGAGGTGATCGCTCCACATCCGTTGGCCCGACTGCGTTTGGCCGGCTGCCGGGTGCCGGCAGGCCAGCGCATCGGGCCGGCCGGCGAGGGCTTCAAGCTGGCCATGCGCACGCTCGATGTCTTTCGCACCTCGGTGGCCGCCGCTGCCCTGGGCTTTGCCCGCCGCGCCCTGGACGAGGCGCTGCAGCGCGCCACCACACGGCGGATGTTCGGCCAGCGTCTGGCCGATTTCCAGCTCACCCAGGCCAAGTTGGCCGAGATGGCCGCCACGGTGGACAGCGCGGCCCTGCTCACGTACCGAGCAGCCTGGCAGCGCGACCAAGGCCGTGGTGTCACGCGCGAGGCGGCGATGGCCAAGATGTGCGCCACCGAGGGGGCGCAGCAAGTCATCGATGCGGCCGTGCAGATCTTCGGCGGGCTCGGGGTGGTTCGCGAGATGCCGGTCGAGCGCCTGTACCGGGAGATCCGCGCCTTGCGCATCTATGAGGGCGCCACCGAGGTACAGCAGCTCATCATCGCCCGCGAACTGCTCAAAGACGTGAAGGAAAGGGGCCAGCCATGACGACGAGAACCTCGCACGTGGACACCTTCGCCCGCGACCGTCTGCCGCCGCCACAGTGGCAGCCTGAGTTTCTCTTCGAGCTGCCCGAACTGCAGTTCCCTGAGCGCTTGAACTGTGCCACCGAGCTGTTGGACCGCTGGGTGGCGCAGGGCCAGGGCGAGCGCCTGTGCCTACAGGCCCCGGGGGGCGTGCGTTGGACCTATGCCGATCTGCAAGACCGGGCCAACCGCATCGCGCACGTGCTGGTGCGTGAGATGGGCCTGGTGCCGGGCAACCGGGTGTTGCTGCGTGCGCCCAACAACCCGATGATGGCCGCCTGCTGGTTCGCGGTGATGAAGGCCGGCGGCATCGCGGTGGCCACCATGCCGCTGCTGCGCGCCAAAGAGCTGGGTCAGATCATCGACAAGGCCCAGGTCAGCCATGCGCTGTGCGACGCTGCGCTGGCGGCGGAACTGCAGTTGGCCGCGGCCCAGCATCCGGTGCTGCGCGAGATCCGCTACTTCCATGAGGAGACGCCGCAGGGTTTGGAGGCCGCGATGGCGCGGCAATCGCCGTCCTTCGACAATGTCCACACCGCTGCGGACGACATTTGCTTGATCGCCTTCACCTCGGGCACCACCGGCGAGCCCAAGGGCACGATGCACTTCCACCGTGACGTGATGGCCGTCTGTGCGTGCTGGCCGCGCCATGTGCTCAAGGCCCGCGCCGACGATGTCTTCATCGGTAGCCCTCCGCTGGCCTTCACCTTCGGCTTGGGCGGTCTGCTGCTGTTTCCGATGAGCATCGGGGCCTGCAGCGTGCTGCTGGACAAGGCCAGTCCGCCGATGTTGCTGGAGGCCATCCCACGCTTTGGCGCCACGGTGCTCTTCACGGCGCCTACGTCCTACCGTGCGATGGCAGCACAGGCCGGCCAGCTGCGCATCGGCGCGCCCCGCGGCGGCAGCCTGCGCAAATGTGTGTCCGCTGGAGAAGCCTTGCCGGCGGCCACGCGCGCGCTGTGGAAGGAGCACACCGGCATCGAGATGATCGACGGCATCGGTTCGACCGAGATGCTGCACATCTTCATCTCGGCCGACGAGGCGCATGCCCGTCCTGGCGCCACCGGCACCGTGGTACCCGGCTACCGAGCCTGCGTGCTCGACGACGAAGGGCGCCCGGTGCCTCCAGGCACCTTGGGTCGTTTGGCGGTCAAAGGCCCCACGGGCTGCCGCTACCTGGCCGACGAGCGCCAGCGCCAGTACGTCCAGCATGGCTGGAATCTCACGGGGGATGCCTACATTGTGGACGAGGATGGCTATTTCCACTACCAGTCCCGCACCGACGACTTGATCGTCTCGGCCGGCTACAACATCGCCGCCGTCGAGGTGGAGGACTGCCTGCTGCAGCATCCGGCCGTGGCCGAATGCGGCGTGATCGGTGTGCCCGACGAGCAGCGCGGCCAGATCGTCAAGGCCTTCGTGGTGCTGCGCGAGGGCCATGTGCCGAGCCAGGCCATGGTGCGCGAGCTGCAAGACTTCGCCAAGCGCACCGTGGCACCCTACAAGTATCCGCGTGCGATCGAGTTTCGCGAGCAGTTGCCGCGCACCGAGACGGGCAAGCTGCAGCGATTCAAGCTGCGCTCGGTATGAACCCGCTCACCCTGAACGGCCCGGCTCGGGCATGCTCGGCGGCCTGATCCCTCAACCAAGGAGAATGTCCCATGCGACTGATTCCACGACCCCTGGTGTGCGCCGTGCTGGCGACCGGCGCGCTGGCCATGCCGGCCCTGGCGGCCGACAAAGTGAAGATCGGCTTTCTCAGCACGCTGTCCGGACCGGGGGCCGGCCTGGGCATCGACATCCGTGACGGCTTCAACCTCGCGCTCAAGCACACCGGCGGCAAGCTCGGCGGCTTGCCCGCCGAGGTGATCATCGTCGACGACCAGCAAAGCCCAGACGCCGCCAAACAAACCACCGAGCGCCTCCTCAAGCGCGACCGGGTGGATTTCATGACCGGTGTGGTCTTCTCCAACGTGATGCTGGCCGTGGGCCAACCCATCTTCGAGAACCAAACCTTCTATATCAGCGCCAACGCCGGCCCTTCGCAATATGCCGGCCAGCAGTGCAATCCCTACTTCTTCAACGTGGCCTGGCAGAACGACAACCTGCACGAAGCCGTGGGCAAGACGGTGGCCGACAAGGGCTACAAGCGCGTGGCCTTGCTGGCGCCCAACTATCCGGCCGGCAAAGACGCCCTGACCGGATTCAAGCGCTACTACCAAGGCGGCGAGGTGGTCTCGGAGATCTACACCCGCCTGGGCCAGCTCGACTATGCGGCCGAACTGGCCCAGGTGCGCGCCGCCCGGCCCGATGCCATGTACATCTTCCTGCCCGGCGGCATGGGCATCAACTTCATCAAGCAGTTCGTGGCCTCGGGCATGTCCAAGGACACCACTTTGTTCGGCCCCGGCTTCTCGGCCGACGAGGACGTCATTCGCGCGGTGGGCGAGCCCATGCTGGGCATGTTCAACACCTCGCAATGGGCGCATGACCTCGACAACCCGCAGAACAAACGTTTCGTGGCCGATTTCCAAAAGGAATACGGCCGACTGCCGTCGCTGTATGCCTCGCAAGGCTATGACGCGGCCATGCTCATCGATGCCGCCGTGCGTGACGTCAAGGGCAAGATCGAGGACAAGGCCGCGTTGCGCAAGGCGCTGCAAGCAGCCAACTTCAAGTCCGTGCGCGGGGCGTTCAAGTTCAACACCAATCAGTACCCCATCCAGGACTACTACCTGCGCATCGTGCACAAGGATGCCCAGGGTCGCATCACCAACCGCACTTTGGGCACGGTGTTCAAGAACCACGCCGACGCCTACGTGGGCGCCTGCAACATGAAATAAACCCAAGGCGCGACCGTGACCCTGACGCTCATCCTCGAGCAGGCTCTCAACGGCCTGCAATTCGGACTCATGCTCTTTTTGCTGGCGGCCGGGCTGACCCTGGTCTTCGGCATCATGGACATGATCAACCTGGCCCATGGCTCGCTCTACATGGTGGGCGCCTACCTCACGGCGGCCGTGGCCCAGGCGTCCGCCTCCTTTGCCGCGGGGTTGGCTGCCGGCGTCGTGGGCACGGCGATCTTCGGCATGGCCTTGGAGTTCACCATCCTGCGGCGACTGTACCAGCGTGATCACCTCTCCCAGGTGCTGGGCACTTTTGCGATTCTGCTCATGTGCAACGAAGCCGTGCGCATGATCTGGGGGTCCCAGCCCATCTTGCTCAACCCGCCGGCGGCGCTGGCCGGCCCGGTCGAGCTCTGGGATGGCTTCAGCTATCCCGCGTACCGACTGCTCATCATCGGGGTCGGGCTGGCCGTCGCCTTGGGCCTGTTTCTGCTCATCACGCGCACGCGGGTGGGCATGCAAGTGCGTGCCGGCGCCTCCGACCGCGAGATGGCGCTGGCCATGGGGGCGGACGTGCGCAGGCTGTTCACGGCGGTCTTCGGTGTGGGCGCGGCATTGTGCGCCGTGGCCGGCGGTCTGCTGGGCCCGCTGGTGGCCGTGCAGGTGGGCATGGGCGAGAACATCCTGATCCTGGCCTTCGTGGTCATCGTGATCGGCGGCATCGGCTCGGTGCGTGGTGCCCTGATGGGCTCGCTGCTGGTGGGCGTGGTCGATACGCTGGGACGCACCTTCGTTCCCGTGGCCCTCAGTGGCCTGCTGGGGCCGGCTGCGGCCTCCGGCGTGGGGCCGGCGCTGGCCTCGATCCTGATTTACGTCCTGATGGCCGTGGTGCTGTTCTGGAAGCCCGCAGGGCTGTTCCCGGCGCGAGGTTGAAGACATCATGAGCGACTCGATGCACGCCACTGCGAGCACCGCCTCCATGGCCGGCCAAGCGCTGCCGCAGAACACGGCACCCATGCCGCCGCAAGGGCTGCTGGACCATCGGCTGCACCTGCGCTGGGCCTTGCCCGTGCTGGTGCTGCTCGTGGCCTTCCCGCTGGTGGCGCAGGCGTTGGACGAGGCCTTTTACATCAGTCTGGGCAGTCGCATCCTCATTCTGGCGCTGGCTGCCACCAGTCTCAACCTCATCCTGGGCTTCGGTGGCATGGTGAGCTTCGGCCATGCGGCGTTCTTGGGCATCGGGGCCTACACCGTGGGCATCGCCATGGTCCATGGCGTGGTCTCGGCCTGGGTGAGCTGGCCTCTGGCGGCCCTGATGGGCGGCCTGTTCGCGCTGGGCATCGGCGCGATCAGCCTGCGCACGCGCGGTGTGTACTTCATCATGATCACACTGGCCTTTGCCCAAATGCTCTACTACGTGATGATCTCGCTGCGCGACTATGGCGGCGAGGATGGCCTGCCGCTGCCGCAGCGCAGCGAGCTGGGCCTGGGGCTGAACCTGCGTGAGGACATGCACTTCTACTACGTGGTGCTGGTTCTTTTCGCCGCCTGCTTCGTCTTCATCTGGCGGCTGCTCAATGCCCGCTTCGGTCATGTGCTGCAAGCCCAGCGCGAAAACGAGACGCGCATGGTGGCCATCGGCTTTGCGGTGTATCGCTACAAGCTCGTGGCTTTCGTGCTGGCCGGCGCCATGGCCGGCCTGGCCGGCGCGCTGATGGCCAACCACAGTGGCATCGTCAGCCCGGCCTTGATGAGCTGGCAGCAGTCCGGCGCGCTGATGATCATGGTCATCCTCGGTGGCGTCGGCCATCTCTACGGCGGCTTCGTCGGTGCAGTGGTCTTCCTGCTGCTGGAGGAAATTGCGTTGGGCTACACCATCCATTGGCAGTTCGGCGTGGGGGCGGTGTTGTTGCTGGTGGTGCTGGCGGCCCCGCGGGGCCTGATGGGGTTGTTCGCGAAGGAGTTGCCATGAGCGCGACACCGCTGCTCGAACTCAAAGGCTTGGTCAAGCGCTTCAGCGGTTTGACGGCGACTGACCAGGCCAGCTTGGAGGTGTGGCCGGGGGAGGTGCATGCCTTGATCGGCCCCAACGGAGCCGGCAAAACCACCCTGATCCATCAAATCTCGGGTGCGCTGAGGCCCGATGCCGGATCCATCGACTTCGAGGGCCAAGACATCACCCGCTTGCCGATGCATGCACGTGTGCTGCGCGGCTTGGTGAGGTCGTACCAAATCACCAGCATTTTCAGGCGTCTGAGCGTGCTGGACAACCTGGCCTTGGCCATCCAGGCCCGTCAGGGCTCGAGCCTGCAGTTCTGGCGTCCTGCCCGGCAGGAGCGGGCTCGATACGAGGAAGCCGCCGACATCGCACAGCGCGTGGGCCTGGGCGCGCGGCTGGATGCTCTGGGCGCCGCCCTGGCTCACGGCGAGCAGCGGCAGCTCGAACTGGGGCTGGCGGTGGCCACGCGGCCCAAGCTGCTGCTGCTGGACGAGCCCATGGCGGGCATGGGGCCGGAGGAGTCCGAGCGCATGGTCGGCTTGCTGCAAAACCTGCGCCGCGAGCTGACCATGCTGCTGGTGGAGCACGACATGGATGCGGTGTTTCGTTTGGCCGACCGCATCTCCACCCTGGTGGCCGGCCGCATCATCGCCAGCGGCAGCCCGCAAGCCATCCGCGAGCATCCCGAGGTCAAGCGCGCGTACTTGGGCGACGAACTCGAGGCCACCGTGGCATGAGCGCCTTGTTGGAAGTCCGTAATTTGGAGGCCGGGTACGGCCGCAGTCAGGTGCTGTTTGGCATCGATCTGAGCCTGTCCGCCGGCGAGATGGCCACGCTGCTGGGCCGCAATGGCATGGGCAAGACCACCACGGTGCGATCGATCCTGGGCCTGCTGCGTCCCCACGCAGGAGAGATCCGCTTCCTTGGCGAGCGCATCGATGGGCGAGCGCCCGACCGCATTGCGCGCATGGGGCTGGCCGTGGTGCCCGAAGGGCGTCGGATCTTTCCCAATCTCACGGTGCAAGAGAACCTGCTGGCCTTCGCGGCCAATCGCTGCGCCTGCGCCGAGCCGTGGACCCTCGAGCGCGTGTACTTGCTCTTTCCTCGGCTGAAGGAGCGTGCCAGCCACCTCGGCAACCAGCTGTCCGGCGGCGAGCAGCAAATGCTGGCCATCGGCCGGGCCTTGATGACCAATCCGCGCCTGCTGGTGCTGGACGAAGCCACCGAGGGCCTGGCGCCCTTGATCCGCGAGGACATCTGGCGCTGTCTGGGCGCGCTGCGTCAGCAGGGGCAGACCCTGCTCGTGATCGACAAATATGTGCAACGCTTGGTGCGCCTGGCCGACCATCACACCATCATCGAGCGCGGCCGGGTGGCCTGGCAGGGCGATTCACGACAGCTCGGGGCCGACCCCGCTCTGTGGCATCGCTATATCGGCGTGTGAGCATGCTCATGCCAGGGATTGCACAGCGTCACGCCTTCGAGCGCCCGCAGCTCATTCGCTTTTCGCACTGCGACCCGGCCGGGTTGGTGTTCTTTCCTCAGTATCTGGTGATGTTCAACCAACTGGTCGAAGACTGGTTCACCGAGGCTTTGGGCCTGCCCTATGCCGAGATCCTGGGCCCGCGCCGCACCGGGCTGCCCACGGTCAGCCTGACCTGTGACTTCATCGCCCCGAGCCGTATGGGTGAAATCCTCACGCTGGGTTTGACGCTCCAGCGCGTGGGCAGGGCTTCGTTCAGCGTGGACTGGGGAGCGCGCTGTGGCGACCAAGCCCGCGTCACGGCCCGCCAAGTGCTGGTCACCACATCGCTGGACACCCATCGCAGCATCCCCATTCCCGAGGACATGCGTCGAGCACTGCTGGACCGTGCGTCCCCACGAGACGGAGATCGAACATGAAGATTTTGCAACCCCCGGACTGGCCGCGACCCAAGGGCTATGCCAACGGCGTGGCCGTGCGCGGCCAGATGGTGTTCGTCGCCGGGATGATCGGCTGGGATGCCCAGGGGCGGTTTCACACCGACGAACTGGCCGGGCAGGTCCGGCAAGCGCTGGCCAATGTCGTGGCGGTCTTGGCCGAAGCGGGCGCCCGGCCGGAACACATCGTGCGCATGACCTGGTACCTGACCGACAAGCGCGAGTACCTCGCTCAGCAGCGCGACATCGGCCGCGCTTACAAAGAACTCATTGGTCACTACCACGCCGCGATGACCGCGATCGAAGTGTCGGCCCTCATCGAAGACCGGGCCAAGGTAGAGATCGAAGTGACCGCGGTGATACCCGATGCGTGATCTGCCGAACCCTCAACTGAGGGCGGCCAGCGCCCGCGCGGTGATGTCTTCGACCGACCCCAGCCCCTCGATGCGGCGATATTTCGGCGCCATCGGATCGCCGGAGGCGGCCCACTGTGAGTAGTAGTCCACCAGCGGACGGGTTTGGCTTTGATAGACCTGCAGCCGCTTGCGCACCGTCTCTTCCTTGTCGTCGTCGCGCTGGATCAGGTCTTCGCCGGTCACATCGTCCTTGCCGGGCACCTTGGGCGGGTTGTACTTGATGTGATAGGTGCGCCCCGAAGGCGCATGCACACGCCGCCCGCTCATGCGTTCGATGATGGCCTCGTCGGGCACGTCGATCTCCAGCACGTAATCCAGCTTGACGCCAGCGGCTTTCATGGCATCGGCCTGCGGGATGGTGCGGGGAAAGCCATCGAAGAGGAAGCCGTTGGCGCAATCGGGCTGCGCGATGCGCTCCTTGACCAAGCCGATGATGATGTCGTCGCTGACCAAACCGCCAGCGTCCATGACCTTCTTGGCCTCCAGCCCCAAGGGGGTGCCAGCCTTGACGGCCGCGCGCAGCATGTCACCGGTGGAGATCTGCGGGATGCCGAATTTCTGACAGATGAATTTGGCTTGCGTGCCTTTGCCTGCGCCGGGTGCGCCCAAGAGTATCAATCGCATGAGGATCCTTTGGAAAATGCCATGCCGGGCGCGGCGCGCCCGGCACCAGTTGCGGGCGAGGATATCACGGGGTGCCCTGCGCGAAACTGACGCACCTGGCAGGGTTTCCCCGTGACAGGGCGCTGGCTTTCAGCCGCCCAGCAGCTTGCGCACGCGCTCGAGGTCCTCGGGGGTGTCCACCCCCGGTGCAGGCAAGGTCTCGCTCACGTGCACGGCAATGCGATGGCCATGCCACAGCACGCGCAACTGCTCCAAAGACTCGATGTGCTCCAGCGGGCTGGGTGGCAAGGACGGAAAACGCCTCAGAAAGCCGGCGTGGTACCCATAAATGCCGATGTGGCGCAAGGGCGCCGGATGACTGAGCGTTCGGATGCCCTGCGCGTAGCCATCGCGCCACCAGGGCAAGGGCGCGCGCGAAAAGTACAGTGCACGCCCGGCCGCGTCACACACCAGCTTCACGACATTGGGATTCGTGAATTCGGCCGGTGAGCTGATTTCGTGGGCCGCGGTGCTCATCACGCAGTCGTCGCGCATCATCAGCGCTGCGGCGGTCGCATCGATCAGAGCCGGATCGATCAGGGGCTCGTCCCCTTGCACATTCACCACCACCTCGTGGTCGCCCAGGTCCAGTTGCTCGCAGGCTTCGGCCAAGCGGTCACTGCCTGTGGGATGGTCGCTGCGCGTCAGCAAGGCCCGCACGCCATGGGCCTGGCAGGCGTGCACGATGTCGGGGTGATCGGCTGCCACCACCACTTGGTGCGCCTCGCTGGCCTGGGCCCGGTGTGCCACCCGCACCACCATGGGCACGCCGGCCAGATCCGCCAGCGGCTTGCGCGGCAGGCGGGTGGATCCGAGCCGGGCCGGGATGAGGACGGTAAAACTCACGGAGCCTCCACCTCCGTCGGCGCCGACTCCGCGGCATCCAGGCTGCGTGCCTCGCTCTCGAGCATCACCGGGATGCCGTCGCGGATCGGGTAGGCCAGACGGTCGGCTTTGCAAATCAGCTCGCGCGCCTGTTGATCGTGCTGCAGCGGCCCCTTGCACAGGGGGCACACCAGCAATTCCATCAATCGGGTGTCCATCGGTGTTCTTCCTGCGCCGCTTGGGCGGCTCGAACGCCTTGCAGCAGGCGTTGCAAGGCCAAGTGATAGTGCGGATCGGGCTCGAAGTCTAGCGCGACCACATGCAGCCGAGGGTCACTGGCCAGCGCCGAGCCCGGGGGCAGTTTGACGGCGTCTTTTTCGGTCAGCAACACGACGTCGGCAGGATGGTCGCGCCAGGGCGCCTCCGTGTAGACGTGATGGTCGGCCAGCGCGAGGGTGTCGGGGTGTAGGCCGGCTGCACGCAGCATGTCGAAATAGCGTTGCGGATGGGCGATGCCGGCCACGGCCAGCACGCGGGTGTCGGCCAGGGTGGACAGGGGGCGTCCGGTCTGGGCGCCCAGCCACCACTGAGCCAGCGGGATCGCTGGCCCCAGGGCCCGCCGAGCCAGCCAGCCCGCCCGCGCCGTCGAGGCCGCCGGTGCGTTGTACAGCACCAGGTCGGCGCGGCGGTCTGCATGGTCGCGCAGTGGCCCGGCCGGCAGCCACCAGCCGTTGCCGATGCCGCGTTCGTCGAACACCAACACCTCGACGTCGCGAGCCAGGCGGGGATGTTGCAGGCCGTCGTCGCAGACGATCACGGTGAGTTCGGGATGCCGTGCCAACAAGAAGCGGCCGGCTGCGGCACGGTGGCGCCCCACGGCCACCGGGGCGCCAGTGCGCAGGTGCATGAGCAAGGGCTCATCGCCGACCTCGGTGGCGGGGCTGTGGGAGGTGACTTCGCACAGACCCCGGCTGCTGCGGCCATAGCCGCGAGATACGATGCCGGGGCGTTCACCGGCGGCTCGTAGCGCGCGCACGGTGGCAATGACCGTCGGCGTTTTACCGGCACCGCCGGCCACCACATTGCCCACGACGACCACGGGGCAGGGCAGGCGTTCACGGGGCCGCAGCCCCCAGGCGTAGGCGCGACCATGCCACGTGGCCAGCGTCCGGTACAGCCACGACAGCGGCCACAGGGCACAGGCCAGCGGGCCGCGTCGGCTCCAAGCGGCCTGCAGGCGCATCGCGACCCTGACGGACACGGGCATGGGCAAGGACCGAATCGACGACCTTCAGCGCCCCCGCGAGGGCTCGCTCAGCCGGGTGGCGAAGGTCAGCTGGCTCAAGCCGGCCCGCCGCGCGGCATCCATCACGTTGACCACGCTTTGGTGTGCCGCGTGGGCATCGGCCGAGATCACCACCACGGCCTCGGTGCTGCCGGCGGCGGCACGCATCTCGGCGGCCAGCAAGTGCACGGCGCGGCCGTCCACCAGGCGGCCATTGACGGCATACTGTCCATCGGCCGAGACCGAGACGATCACTTCCTTGGGGTGTTGGCGCGGCGGCTGCGCGTCGGCCACTGGCAGGTTCACCTGCAGCTCGGCGAACTTGGAATAGGTGGTCGTGAGCATCAGGAAGATGAGGATCACCAGCAGCACGTCGATGAACGGAATGAGCGCGATCTCCGGCTCCTCCGTACGGCGGTGATGGAAATTCATCTTCTTCACAACGGGCCCTTGCGAACTCAACGCTGCGCGGTGAAGCGCATCAAGTGAGGCACCATGCGTTCGGCGGCCTGTTCGAAATCGAGCACGTACTCGTCGACCTTGCCGCGGAAGTACCGGTAAAACATCAGCGAGGGAATCGCGATGATCAGCGCAAACGCCGTGTTGTACAGCGCAATCGAGATGCCGTGGGCGAGCTGCTGCGGATTGCCGCCGGTGGTGCCCCCTTGCGAGGCAAAGATCTCGATCATGCCGATGACCGTGCCCAGCAGCCCCATCAAGGGCGCGGCTGCGGCGATGGTGCCCAGGGTGTTGAGATAGCGCTCCATCGAGTGGGCGGCCGCACGCCCGGCGGTTTCAAAGGCAATGCGCAAATTGGATTCGCTGATGCGCGGCTCGTTGATCACACTGCGCAGCCCGGCGGCCAGCACTTGCCCCAGCAGCGAACTGGCGGCCAGCTTGTTGACGACCTCCGGCGCAGGCAGGCCGGCTCGGGTGACGGACAGGACTTCGTCGAGCAGCTTGGGCGGAGCGATGCGCGAACTGCGCAGGCTGGACAAGCGTTCGATGATCAAGGCCAGGGCCACGATGGAACACGCAATGAGCGGCCAGATCGGCCAGCCGGCGGCTTGTATGATCGAAAACAACGAGCTACCTCCTCGCGGGTGAGGGTCCGAGGGTCACGACGGGGGCGATTATGACCCCAAGCGCGCCGATGACCACGTGCGGGGCCGTGTGGTGCTGCACATCTGCGACGGTCTCGTGGCGCCGACGGTCAGTCATCCACGAATCTTGTGGATAACTTTGTGGGAAACCCGGGGGCAGCGCTCGCAAAGTGGCGTTGCGACAAGCCCTCTGACGGATTGCTGCATTCATGAGCACAAAAAAATTCAATGGAATCAAAGACTTGGAACGTTGTGACGTGCTGATGACAGCCACAACGCCGCGTCGAGCCTTGTTTGGCGCGGCTGTGGAGTTTTAACCCCGCGCCGAGCTTGGGAATGCAGCGCATGTCCTTCTTCGAAGCGGCACACGGCCAAGGGCCGCGTGGCCCCTGGCGGGTGGCGGCCTTGCTGCGGGCCATTGCCGATCAGCTGCAGGCTCGCTTCGGCGCCGTCACGGTGCAAGGCGAGCTGTCCAGCTTCACGCGCGCGCCCAGCGGGCATTGCTACTTCGCCCTCAAAGACGATGAGTCGCCCGAGCCGGCGCTGATCCGCGGGGCGATGTTTCGCCGGGCGGCGGCCATGCTCGACTTCGAACCCCGGGAAGGGCAATGCGTCGAGATCCGCGGCCGACTGGCCGTCTATGACGCCCGAGGCGACCTGCAGCTCGTGGCCGAGAGCATGCGTCCGGCCGGGCAGGGCGCGCTGTACGAGCAGTTTCTGCGCCTGAAGGCGCGTTTGGAGGCCGAAGGCCTGTTCGATGCGGCGCGCAAACGGCCGCTGCCACGGTTCGTCTCCCGGGTGGGCTTGGTGACCTCGCTGGCGGCTGCGGCCCTGCACGACATGCTCACGGCCTTGCGCCGCCGCGCTCCGCATGTCGAGGTCATCGTCTACCCGGCGTCGGTCCAGGGCGATGGCGCGGCCTCAGAGCTGGTGCAGGCGCTCGATCTGGCGGCGCGCCGTCGTGAAGTCGACGTGCTCATCATCGGTCGCGGCGGCGGGTCGCTGGAAGACTTGTGGGCGTTCAATGATGAGGGATTGGCCCGCGCGATTGCCGCCTGTCCGCTCCCGGTGGTCAGCGCCGTGGGGCACGAGACGGATGTGTGCATTGCCGACTTCGTTGCCGACCTGCGGGCGCCCACCCCCACGGCCGCGGCCGAGCTGGTGGCCCCCTCGCGCGATGAATGCCTGGCGGAACTGGAAGGCTGGGCCCACCGTCTGCGTGCGGGCATGGGCCGGCGGCTGGAGCAGCAGGCCCAACGCCTGGACCACGCCAGCTTGCGCCTGGTGCGTCCCGCTCAGGTGTTGGCGCGCCGGCGCTCGCAGCTGGACATGCTGGGGCAGCGTCTGGCGGCCGCGCCTGCCCAGCATCTGCGGCTGGCGCGCCAGCGCCCAGGCCCACTGGCGCAGCGTCTGGTGCGCGCTGCGCAGGTGCACTGCCACAGTGCAGCGCAACGATTGGCTGCGCTGCAGTCCCGGTTGGTGGCGCTCGATCCGCAGCGGGTGTTGCAGCGGGGCTATGCCTATCTCACCGACCCGCAGGGCCAGGCATTGGTCTCGGTGCGGCAGATCCAAGTCGGTGAGACGGTGCACGCCGTGCTGGCCGACGGTCGATTGGTCACCCAGGTGCGCCAGCGCCAGCCCTGACCTTGCGCGCCGCGCGGGTGTCAGCCCCTTGTTCGGCGAACCGCGGCTCGAGTGCCTACAATTCCTCGAATCAGTCCCGTTGATCACATCTCCCACGAACCGAAAGGACGACACGATGGAACATACCTTGCCTGCGCTGCCGTATGCGATCGATGCCCTGGCGCCCCACATCAGCAAGGAAACGCTGGAGTTCCACCACGGCAAGCATCACAACGCCTACGTGGTGAACCTGAACAACCTCATCAAAGGCACCGAGTTCGAGTCGATGTCGCTGGAGGACATCATCAAAAAATCCAGCGGCGGCGTGTTCAACAACGCGGCTCAGATCTGGAACCACACCTTTTTCTGGCACAGCATGAAGCCCGGTGGTGGCGGTGAACCCAAAGGCAAGCTGGCCGAGGCGATTCGTGCCAAGTGGGGCAGCTATGACGCCTTCAAGGAAGCCTTCAGCAAGGCGGCCGTGGGCAACTTCGGCTCGGGGTGGACCTGGCTGGTCAAGAAGCCCGACGGCAGCGTCGACATCGTCAACACCAGCAATGCCGGCACGCCGTTGACCACGGCCGACAAGGCTTTGCTGACGATCGATGTGTGGGAGCATGCCTACTACATCGACTACCGCAATCTGCGCCCGAAGTTCGTCGAAACCTTCCTGAACTCGTTGGTCAACTGGGACTTCGCCGAAGCCAACTTCGCCTGAAGTCGTTGCCTCTGGCATGAAAAGAGCCGGCCCTGGTGCCGGCTCTTTCGCTTGACGCAGCACAATATGGGGCTTGGTCCCCCCGTTTCTCGCCCTTTGCACGACGATGAGAATCCTGTTGGTCGAAGACGACCCGGCGCTGTCGCTGGGAGTGGCCCGCGCGCTGCAGCGCGAAGGCTGGCATGTGGACACCTTGGGCGATGGCGCGGCCGCCTGCGCCGAAGGGTTGATCGACCAATACGATTTGGCGGTGCTGGACCTGGGGCTGCCCCGTCGCGACGGCATGGACGTGCTGCGCACCTGGCGCAGCCGGGGTGCGCATCTGCCCGTGCTCATCCTCAGCGCTCGTGACGAGCTGTCCGATCGTCTACAGGGGCTCGATGGCGGAGCCGACGACTACTTGGTCAAGCCGTTCGACGTGCCTGAACTGGTGGCGCGTTTGCGCGCGTTGCAGCGCCGTGCCGAGGGACGCATCGACGACCGTCTCGTGCTGGGCGATCTCGAGCTGGACGTGCGCCACCGCGAGCTGCGCTACCGCGGCCAGCGGGTGCACCTCAGCCCCCGCGAACAAGCGCTCACCGAGCTGTTGATGGCGCGGGCCGGCCGGGTGGTGCCCAAAGAGCATATCGTCTCCACCCTGTCCAGCTGGGAGACCGACTTCAGCGAGAATTCGGTCGAGGTCTATATCCACCGACTGCGCAAGCGCTTCGCCGATTTGGGCGTGGTGATCCGTACCGTGCGCGGCTTTGGCTATCTGATGGAGACCGAAGCGGCCGCCCCCGACGCCCCGCCGCCGGCCTGACACCGTGGGCCGCGCAGCGCAAGAGCTTGGCGATCGCGCACCGGCGGCTGCGGTGCAAGCCGGTCGCAGTCTGCGTGCCCAGTTGCTTGGGCCGCTGATGTGGATGTGGCTGGTGGTGGCGTTGGTGGCCGCGTGGGGGGCCTACAAACTCGCGCAATTCGCCGGTGACACGGCCTACGACCAGACGCTCCAGGACGAGGCCGGGGCCATTGCCACCCAGGTCTACTGGACCGACCGCGGTCCCTTGCTCGAGCTGAGCGTACAGGCCCAGCAGCTGTTGGCGCGCGACAGTGCCGACCGCAATGCCTACATGGTGATCGATGAAATGGGCCACATCCTGGCAGGTTCGGGCGACCTGCCCATGCCAGAGAACATCGACGCCAGCTTCACGCAGCCTCAGCTGTTCGATGCCAGTTATCTGGGTGAGCCCGTGCGAGGGGCGGTGTACTCCATTCGTTCGCCCATGCTCGATCGGGTGGTGTCCATCGTCGTGGTCGAGACGCGCCGGCGGCGACAGCAGCTGGAGCGAGAGATTCAAGTCGCCGTGCTGCTGCCGACGGTGGCGCTGGGCTTGTTGACCTTCGGCTTGCTGCACTGGGGCATTCGTCGCGGGGTGGCCCCTTTGCGACGGGTGGCGGCGGCCGTGGAGGCGCGCGATCCACGCGACTTGCGACCGCTGCCCTTGCAGGGCGTGCCAGCCGAGGCCGTGCCGCTGATCGAGCGCATCAATGTGCTGCTGGCCAATGTCGAGCGCGCCGTTCAGCAGCAACGGCGCTTCGTGGCCGACGCCGCCCACCAGCTACGCACCCCGGTGGCTGGGGTGCGCGTGCTCGCTCAGGAACTGCAGCACGAATGGCAGCACGGCGGCGGCTCGGCACCCGGTCTGTTGCGTGAGCTGGTGGCCAGCAGCGAGCGCATGGGGCGCTTGGTCTCCCAACTGCTCAATCTCGCGCGATCGGAATCCGCTTTGCGTCATGAACTGGCGACCCTCGAGCCGGTGGATGTCATCGCCGCGGTGCGCGAGGCGGCCGAACCCTTGGCGCTGCAGGCTAGCCGTCAAGGGCGCGAGTTCGACCTGCAGTTGCCTGCACAGCCCTGTCATGCCCGGGTCCATCCCTTGTGGCTGGGCGAGGTGGTGGCCAACTTGCTGGACAACGCGCTGCGCCACGGCGGCGCTCATGTGCGTCTGAGCGTGCAGGCCGAGCCGGACGGGCTGCTCATCGAAGTGAGTGACGACGGCCCCGGCATTGCGGCGGATCAGCGCGAGCACGTCTTCGAGCCATTCTGGCGGGCCGAGCGATCCGACACGCGGGGCTCGCAAGGCAGCGGATTGGGCTTGACGATCGTCAGAGACGTGGTGCTGGCCATGGGCGGACGCATCGAGCTGCGCAGCCGTCCCGAGTTCGACGGCACGAGCTTTCGGGTGTGGCTGCCCTCGGTCAGCCCCCGCTCCCCCGAGACGTGAGGGTCAGCGCGCCGGCCCGATGGGCCCACCTTGAATGCGCATCCCCGGCGTGATGCCGCGCCGGGCGAACCAACCTTGGTTCATTTCCAGCGCCAGCCGCACCGGCTCGGCCGAACAGTGCGAATCGAGCGTTTGCGGCTGCATGTCGGCGATGTTGACGATGCGTCCGTCATCGGCCAGGAAGGCGATCGACAGCGGAATCAGCGTGTTCTTCATCCAGAAACACTGCACCGCGGCCGTCTCGAAGACGAAGAGCATGCCCTCATGAGGAGCCAGTTCCTTGCGATGCATCAAGCCGATGGCGCGCTGCTGCGGTGTGCGGGCCACTTCGGCGGAGATGGCATGAAATCCCGCGCGTAAGGGCACGCTGGGCAGCTTCTGGGCGGCTTCTTGGGCCCAGGCGCTCAGGGCCCAAGTCAGACCGACGAGACCCATGGTCATGCCGCGGCGCAACGTGGTGAGGCGGCTGGGCAAGGCTGATGACTTGATCTGGATCATGGTGCTCTGGAAGGCTGGAGGCTAGATTCTCCGTGCGCCCGCGGCCGATGTCGACCCGTCGGGTATGGATTTTGCCGCGATGCCCAGCGCCCACCCCCCCGCCCGAGCCGAGCTTGCCGCCTGCGCCCCGTCCGACGCCGAGGCCGTGGCTTGGGACGACCCGCTGGAGCAGGCGCGCTTCACCCAGGAGGTGCCCGATCCGACCGGTGGCGCAGCGCGCCGGCGCTCCGTGCTCATCGTCGAGGGCATGTACTGTGCGGCCTGCTCGGTGCACATCGAAGAAGCTCTGTTGCGTCTGCCCGGCGTGCTGCAAGCCGATGTCCATCCCATCTCGCGCCGGGCCGGTGTCCTGTGGGATCCGGCGCAAGTGCGAGCCTCGGACATCGCCCATGCCGTGGCGAAGGCCGGCTACCGTGCCTATCCGGCCTTGTCGGCACAGGCCGAAGCCGACCGGCGACGCCAACAGCGCCAGGCGCTGTGGCGGCTGTTCGTCGCTGGCTTTTGCATGATGCAGGTGATGATGTATGCGGTGCCCACCTACGGGGTGGCCCCCAGTGGCAGCCAGGACATGAGTGCCGACATCTGGCGCTTGCTGCAATGGGCGAGCTGGCTGCTGAGCATCCCGGTCCTGTTGTTTGCCGCCGGGCCATTTCTGCAGGGCGCATGGCGCGATCTGCGTGCGCGTCGCATCGGCATGGACGTGCCGGTGGCGCTGGGCATCGTCGTGACCTTCATCGCCAGCACCGGCGCGACCTTCGACCCTGGCGGCCCCTTCGGCCAGGAGGTCTACTTCGACTCGCTCACCATGTTCGTCTTCTTCCTGCTGGCGGGGCGTTACCTGGTGCTGCGCGCCCACAGCGCCACGGCGGCCGCGCTGGAGTCCTTGATGCAGCGACTGCCCGAGACCGTGGAGCGCGAATCGGCCGAGGGCCACATCGAGACACTGCCGGTCTCGCGCCTGCAAGCCTCAGACCGGGTGCGGGTGCGCGCCGGCCAGGCGTTTCCGGCCGACGGGCGCATCGAGGCCGGCAGTGCCTGGGTGGACGAGGCGTTGCTCACCGGGGAGTCCACCCCGCAATGGCGCGGGCCAGGGCAAGCGGTGGTGGCCGGCAGCTTCAACCTTTCGGCCCCCGTGTGGGTGCGCGTCGAGCGGGTGGGGCGTGACACCCGCTATGCGCGCATCGTCGAGTTGATGCAGCGTGCAGCCACCGAGCGTCCAGCCTTCGTGCAGGCCGTCGACCGCATGGCTGCACCGTTTCTGTGGGCCGTGCTGCTGGCGGCGGCCCTGTGTGCGCTCGTCTGGGCGTTCATCGATCCCAGCCGCAGCCTCTGGGTGGCTGTGGCCGTGCTCATCGTCACCTGCCCGTGTGCTTTGTCTCTGGCCACGCCATCGGCTCTGCTGAGCGCTGCCGGTGCCTTGGCTCGCCGCGGAGTGCTGTTGCAGCGCCTCCAGGCGCTGGAGGCCTTGGCCGAGGCCCGGGTGTTCGTGTTCGACAAGACCGGCACGCTCACGGAAGACCGTCTCGAGCTGAAGCAATGCGAGGTTCTCGATGCGCGGTGGTCGCGGGATCAGCTTCTGGCCCATGCGGCGGCTCTGGCCCAGGCCTCACTGCATCCGGTCTCGCGGGCGGTGGTCGAAGCCGCGGCGCCCAAGGGTGGCCTTGCCCTCGTGCACGAGGTGCACGAATGGGCCGGTTGCGGGCTGGAGGGGCGCGACGCGCAGGGGCGGTGTTGGCGCTTGGGCTCATTCAGCCATGCGACGGACGCTGGCGATGCACGCGCCGGCGCTCACCCCCCGGCGTCCTTGGGGCCGGAAGCGTGGTTGAGCGTCGATGGCGCCGTGCTGGCTCGCTTCGAATTCAGCGAGCGCCTACGGCCCCAGGCCCATGACACGATCGCTGCATTGCGTGCACAAGGCGTGCAAACCGTGTTGCTGTCGGGCGACCGCCCCGAAGCGGTCGAGGCCTTGGCCCGCCGTCTGGGCATGGATCACTGGCGAGGCGGCGCTTCGCCCGAGGACAAACTGGCCTACGTGCATCAGGTCCAAGCCCAAGGATGCAAGCTGGCCATGGTGGGCGATGGCCTCAACGACGGCCCGGTGCTGGCTCAGGCCGATGCCTCCTTGGCCATGGGGCAGGGGGCCGCGTTGGCGCGAGCCCAGGCCGACATCACGCTCATGAGCAGCCGCCTGTCCGATGTCGTGGCCGCTTGGACGATGGCGCGACGCACGGTTCGCATCATCCGTCAAAACCTGAGCTGGGCAGCCGCCTACAACGCCCTGGGCATCCCCTTGGCCGCCCTGGGGTGGATGCCGCCCTGGCTGGCCGGCCTGGGCATGGCCGCCAGCTCCGTGCTCGTGGTGGCCAATGCCTGGCGCTTGAGCCGTGGCGACCTGCCGGCCGGCAATCCGGCGGCGGCCTTGGGCAGCGCACCGCTGACCGCCTCCCCCGGCGCGTGAAGGCCAGCCATGGACATCCTGTTTTTGCTCGTGCCGCTGTCGGTCGTGCTGGTGCTGTTGATCCTGGGCTTGTTTGCCTGGGCCTTGCACAGTGGCCAGTTCGACAACGTGGAACGCGAGGGCGAGCGCATCCTTTGGGACGACGCGCTGTCCGACGAGAACTCCGTTGACGACGATCAAGGTTCGGTGCGCAGGCATCCGGAACAATGACCTGACTGACTTCCAGGAGAGAGGCGACATGTCTTCGTCATCGACGTTCTCCGCCGCTTCGGCGGTGAACTACAACGACACCGTGGTTCGGCAGTTTGCGATCGCCGCCATCGTCTGGGGCGTGGTGGGGATGCTGGTGGGCGTGTGGATCGCCGCCCAGCTGGCCTGGCCACAGTTGAATTTCGGCATCCCCTGGCTCAGTTATGGCCGCCTGCGTCCGCTGCACACCAATGCCGTGATCTTCGCCTTCGGCGGTAGTGCGTTGTTTGCCACCAGCTACTACGTGGTGCAGCGTACCTGCCAGGTGAGGCTGATCTCCGACAAATTGGCGGCCTTCACCTTTTGGGGATGGCAGGCCGTCATCGTGGCGGCGGCCATCTCATTGCCCATGGGCTACACCAGCGGCAAGGAATATGCCGAGCTCGAATGGCCGATCGACATCCTCATCACCGTGGTATGGGTGGCCTACGCGGTGGTGTTCTTTGGCACCATCGGCATCCGCAAAGTGCGCCACATCTACGTGGCCAATTGGTTCTTCGGGGGCTTCATCCTGGCCGTGGCTTTGCTGCACTTGGTCAACAGTGCGGCCATGCCGGTCAGCTTCATGAAGAGCTACTCGGCCTACGCCGGCGTGCAAGACGCCATGGTGCAATGGTGGTATGGCCACAATGCCGTGGGCTTCTTTTTGACCGCGGGCTTCCTGGGAATGATGTACTACTTCATTCCCAAGCAGGCCGAGCGCCCGGTGTACAGCTATCGCTTGTCCATCGTGCACTTTTGGGCCTTGATCTTCACCTACATGTGGGCAGGCCCCCACCATCTGCATTACACCGCGCTGCCGGACTGGGCGCAAAGCGTGGGCATGCTGTTCTCGCTGATCCTGCTGGCGCCCAGCTGGGGCGGCATGATCAACGGCATCATGACCCTCTCGGGGGCTTGGTACAAGCTGCGCGACGATCCCATCCTGAAGTTCCTGATCGTGTCCCTGTCGTTCTACGGCATGAGCACCTTCGAGGGACCGATGATGTCGATCAAGACCGTCAACGCCCTGAGCCATTACACCGACTGGACGGTCGGGCATGTGCACTCCGGCGCATTGGGCTGGGTTGGACTGATCACCATGGGTTCGCTGTACTACCTCGTGCCGCGCCTGTACGGGCGCAAGCAGATGCACAGCGTGCGCGCCATCGAGCTGCACTTCTGGATTGCCACCATCGGCATCGTGCTCTACATCGCCGCGATGTGGATCGCCGGCGTCATGCAAGGCCTGATGTGGCGCGCCATCAACCCCGACGGAACACTCACCTACAGCTTCGTCGAAAGCGTCAAGGCCACCTATCCCTTTTACGTCATCCGACTGCTGGGCGGCATCCTCTACCTCGCCGGCATGGGCGTGATGGCCTGGAACGTGGCCATGACCGTGCGCAGCGGCCGCGCGACTGAAGTGGCCATCCCGGCCATGAAGCCTGCGACGGCTTGAGGCTGGGATCCCAGATTACGAGGACTCATCATGGCTGATTCCTACAACAAGCCTGGCTTGTTCACCCACGAGAAGATCGAGACCAACAACTTCTTGATGATCCTGCTGATCATCTTGGTGGTGTCGATCGGTGGCCTGGTCGAGATCGTGCCGCTGTTCTTCCAACGATCCACGACCCAAGCCGTCGAGGGGCTGAAACCCTACACCCCGCTGCAATTGGTGGGGCGCGACATCTACATCCGCGAAGGCTGCTATGGCTGTCATTCGCAAATGGTGCGGCCCTTCCGTGCCGAGACGCTGCGCTACGGACCGTATTCCACCGCCGGTGAGTTCGTCTATGACCACCCCTTCCAATGGGGCAGCAAGCGCACCGGACCGGATCTGCACCGCGTCGGTGGCCGCTATAGCGACGAATGGCACCGCATCCACCTGATCAACCCGCGCGATCTGGTGCCCGAATCCAACATGCCCGCGTACCCTTGGCTGGCCAAGACCGTGCTCGATCCTCAAGACGCCGTGGCCCGCATGCGTGCGCTGCGTCGCCTCGGCGTGCCGTATAGCGACGAGGAGATTGCCAAGTCCCCCGACGAGCTCAAAGGCAAGACCGAGATGGATGCCGTGATCGCCTACTTGCAGGTGCTTGGCACTGCCATGAAGTGAGGGACAGACGATGGACATCGATGTGAACGACCTGCGCATCATCGTGACGGTGGTGTCGTTGCTGATCTTCATCGGCATCTGCGGCTGGGCCTATGCCCGCCGTAACCGAGAGCGCTTCGACGAAGCGGCCCGCCTGCCCTTCCAATCTGAATAGCCCGAGCACACCATGAGCGACTTCTTCCATGACGGCTGGTCGATCTTCATCGCCGTCACCACCATCCTGAGCTTGATCGCATGCTTGTTGCTGCTCATCGTGGCGTCCAAGCGCAAGATCATGGCCAACGACAACACCACCGGTCATGTCTGGGACCAAGATCTCAAGGAATTGAACAACCCGCTGCCGCGCTGGTGGATGGGGCTGTTCGTCATCACCGTTGTGTTTTCCGCCATCTACCTGGTGTTCTACCCTGGGCTGGGCAGCTATCAAGGCCGCTGGGGATGGTCTCAGGCAAGCCAATACGAGAAGGAAATGGCCAAGGCACAGGCTCAGCTCGAACCTTTGTACGAACAGTTCAAAGGCAAGACGGCCGAGCAGTTGGTGGCTGATGCGCGGGCCATGGGTATCGGCGAGCGTCTGTTCTTGAACTGGTGTGCTCAATGCCATGGCTCCGACGCGCAAGGCGGTCGCGGATTTCCCAACCTCACCGATGGAGACTGGCTGTGGGGCGGCACACACGAGGACATCAAAACCACCATTGCACAAGGACGCACTGGAGTGATGCCGCCGATGGGCCAGGCCATCGGCGGGGGTGAAAACGTGCGCAACGTGGCGCATTACGTGATGAGCCTGTCGGGCAGCCCGCACGATCCGATCGCCGCCCAACTGGGCCGCTCCAAGTTCGGTGCCTGCGCGGCTTGCCATGGCCAGGACGGTAAGGGCAACCCCACGATGGGCGCTCCCAACCTGACCGACCGCATTTGGCTGCATGGTTGGGGAGAGCAGGCCATCATGCATATCATCAACAACGGCAAGACCAACGTCATGCCGCCGCATGCCGGCAAACTCACCGAGTCGCAAATCCACGTCTTGGCCGCCTACGTTTGGGGTCTGTCGCACCCGGATGCGGGGCAGGCACGCTGAGCGTGCGCGTCAATGGAGCCATCCGGTGAGCCGTACCGAATCCAAGATCATTGCCCTGCGGCCCGCCGCCGCAGACAACGGTGATGCGGCGGGCCAGACGGTGTCTCTGTATCAGAAGCAGCAGAAGATCTACCCCCGCGCCGTCCATGGCTGGTTTGCGGCGTGGCGCTGGGCGCTGGTGTGGCTCACCCAACTCGTCTTCTATGGGCTGCCTTGGCTTCAGTGGAACGGGCGCCAGGCCGTGCTCTTCGACCTGGCGGCGCGGCGTTTCTACATCTTCGGCTTGGTGCTCTACCCGCAGGACTTCATCTACCTGACGGCGTTGCTCGTCATTTGCGCCTACGCATTGTTTCTGTTCACAGCGGTGGGGGGGCGACTGTGGTGTGGTTATGCCTGCCCGCAGACGGTCTACACCGAGATCTACATGTGGGTCGAGCGCAAGATCGAGGGCGACCGCAGCGCACGCATGCGACTCGATCAAGGCCCATGGACCTTCCAAAAGCTGTGGCGCAAGACGGCCAAGCAAGTCGCATGGGTGGCCATCGGTCTGTGGACCGGATTCACCTTCGTCGGCTACTTCACACCCATCAAGACACTCGGCGCGGAAGCGCTGACACTGGGCCTGGGGCCCTGGGAGTGGTTTTGGATTTTGTTCTACGGCTTGGCCACCTATGGCAATGCCGGCTACCTGCGCGAGCAGGTGTGCAAGTACATGTGTCCCTATGCGCGCTTCCAGAGTGCGATGTTCGACCGGGACACCATGATCATCACCTACGATGCGACGCGCGGCGAACCCCGCGGCTCCCGCCCCCGCAAAGCCAATCCGAAGCAACTCGGACTGGGCCACTGCATCGACTGCAGCTTGTGCGTGCAGGTCTGTCCTACCGGCATCGACATCCGCAACGGCTTGCAATACGAGTGCATCGGCTGCGCCGCATGCATCGATGTGTGCAACGGCGTGATGGACAAGATGAACTATCCGCGTGGGCTGATCCGCTATTCCACACAGAACGGCATGAGCCATGGCTGGACGCGAGCACAGATGTTCAAGCGGGTGCTGCGCCCACGGGTGCTCGTCTACACCGCCATCCTTGCGTTCATCGGTGCGGCTTTTGTCGGCAGCCTGGTGCTGCGCAGCCCCTTCAAAGTGGACGTCATCCGCGACCGCGGGGCGCTGGCGCGCATCGTCGAGGATGGCTACGTCGAAAACGTCTATCGTTTGCAAATCATGAATGCGCTGGAGCAGCCTGAGCGATACCGCATCGGCGTCTCGGGGCTGGAGGGTTTGCGCCTGGCCTCCGAGTCTCAAGTCGAGGTCGAACCTGCCGCTTCGCGTTGGGTGGTGGTGCGCGTCCAGTTGCCGCCGCAGCACGCCGAGCCCTTGCGAGGGCATACCCATCCTATCGAGTTTCGTATCGACCGCTTGCCCCAGGGCGGCCAGACCGAGCATCGCGTGCTCGAACGATCCACCTTCTTGGTGCCGCGTTGAGCGGCAACCCTTGGGAGACCCCTGCCATGAGCCGACCTGCCAATCTGTCTCTTGCCCAACGAGCCGGCGCGCCATGGTGGCGTGAGCCCATGATGTGGCTGGTGTTGGGCGCCCCCGCGGCGGTGATTGCCGCCTGTGTCGTGACCATCACGCTGGCGATCCGGCATCCCGATCCCGTGCTGCAGCGTAGCGCCGTTTCCGCCACGGCGACCCGTTCCGGCGCAGGCGCGGCCTCCGAGCGGAGTTGGCTGCCTGCGCAACAGGCTCGCAACCACAGTGCCACGCCAGCCTCGGCCCTGACCGGCCGGGGTGAATGAGACGGCACGCGGCGCCACCTTCGTCTTGGTCCGTCGAGGCTCACCTGCGATGAAACTGCCTTGGATGAGTATCCTCTGGCCGGCCTTTTTGATGGCCGGCGTCGTCGAGACGGTCGTCTTCGCGATGGTCGACCCCCAGGAGCTGCATTGGATCGGAGGGGCTCCGATCGAGCTGTCGGTCACGGCGGTCTATTCGTTGGCCTTCTTTTTCTTCTGGGGTGCTTTCATCCTGGCCGGCGTGACGATGCACCTGCTGGCGCACCCGCCGCAGCGAGATGATGCCTGAGTTAGGCGCCAGCGGTTCAGCAGGTGCTGTTGTTGACCAGGCGGCGCAAGCCGTCCTCGTTCAAGATACGGATCTGTCGCTGCTTGACTTCGAGCAAGCCGTCTTCCTGGAATTTCGAGAACGTGCGGCTGACGGTCTCCAGTTTCAAGCCGAGGTAGCTGCCGATTTCCTCGCGAGTCATGCGCAGGATCAGCGCCGAGGGCGAAAAACCGCGCGCCTGCAGGCGCTGCGTGAGGTTCAATAAAAAGGCGGCAAGGCGTTCCTCGGCACGCATGCTACCCAGCAGCAGCATCACACCATGGTCGCGCACGATCTCGCGGCTCATGATCTTGTGAAACGAACTCTGCAACTCGGTGAATTCGCGCGACAGCTCTTCGAGTCGATGGTAGGGAATCACACAGACCTGAGAGTCTTCCAGCGCCACCGCATCGCAGGTATGGCGGTCCTGACTGATGGCATCCAGCCCCAACAACTCCCCAGCCATCTGGAAGCCCGTAACCTGGTCGCGTCCGTCCTCCGAAGACACCCGGGTCTTGAAAAACCCCGTGCGCACGGCGTACAACGACTGGAACGGGTCGCCCGCATGGAACAAGGCCTCGCCGCGTTTGACGCTGCGACGCGAGGCCACCATCTGATCCAGCTTCTCGAGATTGGAGCGAGACAGGCCCACGGGCAGGCACAGTTCGCGCAGATTGCAGCTCGAGCAAGCCACTTTGAGGGAATCGAGTTTGAGCATGCGCGTCGGCTTCTCCTTGAGGTCCATTATGGACCTTTGCGCGTCCTGGGAGACGATCGGAGGGGTGAGGCTTGCGCGGGCCGGCCGTGCCGGAGGCTGGGTCGAGGCGGCCAAGGGGGCCCACAGGGGGGCCAGGCTGGCGTCGGAGGGCGTGTCGAACGGCATGGTGGAGGCTCCTCAGGCAATGTGCCGATTGTTCAGGAGCGTTCTGCACAGGGTCTTGAGCAAGATCAAGTCGTCGGCCGATCGCTCTGGCACAGTGCCCCCATGACGCACGATCCCGCCCTGCCGATCGCCCCCGAACTCTTACAGCGCTTCGACGTTCCGGGGCCCCGCTACACCTCTTATCCGACGGCAGACCGATTCGTCGAAGCCTTTGGGCCGGCGCAACTCGCGCAGGCCCTGGCTCAGCGCGCCGGTGGGGTGGGGGCCGTCGGGGGACGCGCTGCGGCCTTGTCCTTGTATGTGCACATCCCGTTTTGCGAGTCGGTGTGCTACTACTGCGCGTGCAACAAGATCATCACCCGCCATCACGAGCGGGCGGGCCAATACCTCGAGGCCCTGGAACGTGAAATCGCGTTGTACGTCGATGTCCTGGGGCGCGACCAGCCGGTCAGCCAGCTGCACCTCGGGGGCGGCACGCCGACCTTTCTTGCCGACGAGGAACTCGCAAGGCTGATGCAGGTCTTGCGAACCTCTTTCCGGTTGGTGCCCGGCGGGGAATACAGCATCGAAGTCGATCCTCGCACCGTCTCGCCGCAGCGCTTGTCCCATCTGGTGTCGCTGGGTTTCAATCGCATCAGTTTGGGCGTGCAGGATTTCGATCCCGACGTGCAAAAGGCGGTGCATCGCGTGCAGTCCTTCGACAGCGTGGCTCGTTTGATCGAGCAGGCGCGCGAGCTGGGCATCGAATCGGTCAATGCCGATTTGATCTATGGGTTGCCACGACAGACGGCGACCTCATTTGCCCGCACGCTGGAGCTCATGGGCCAGTTGCGGCCGGACCGCATCGCCTTGTACGGCTATGCGCACCTGCCAGCGCGATTCAAGCCTCAGCGGCGCATCGATGCCAGCGAGCTGCCCGGACCTGCCGACAAGCTGGCCATGTTGTCGGCGGCCATTGCCAGCTTCGCTCGGGCCGGCTACGACTACATCGGCATGGACCACTTTGCCTTGCCCAACGATGCGCTGGCCGTGGCCAAGCGCCAAGGCCGACTGCACCGCAACTTCCAGGGCTACAGCACCCAACCCGATGCCGACCTCATTGCCTTGGGTGTGTCAGCGATCGGCCGGGTGGGCAGTCACTACAGCCAGAACGTCAAAACCCTGCCCGAGTATTACGACGCCTTGCGCCAAGGGCAATTCCCTGTGGCCCGAGGCTTGGCACTCACGCGCGATGACCTGGTCCGCCGCGCCGTCATCATGGCCCTCATGTGTCAAGGGCAGGTCGCGTTCGAGTCCATCGAACTGTCGTACCTGATCGACTTCCGCCACTACTTCGCGGCCGAAATGGCGCAGCTCGAACCCCTGGCCGCGCACGGGCTGCTGCGCATCGAGCCCGATGGCCTGTATGTGACGCCGTCGGGCTGGTACGTCGTGCGGGGCATCGCGATGGTCTTTGACAAATACCTGCAGGCCGAGCGCAGCCGCGAGCGATTCTCCCGCATCATTTGACGATGAACGGACGATGAACGCGGCCTTGCTGCTCAGTGCGGGATTGATGGGCCTGGCCGGGAGCCTGCATTGCACCGCCATGTGCGGCGCTGCCACACTGGCCCTCGGTCGCTCGGGAACCCGTGGGTGGGCGTTCCAGGCCGGGCGCTTGCTCGGCTATGGAATGGCCGGTGCAGTGGCTGCCGGCGCCCTGCAGTCCCTGCAATGGGCGGCGGCGCAGCTGAGCGTGCTCAAACCCTTCTGGGCCATGTTCCATGTGGCCGTCATCGCCCTGGGGCTGAGCCTGCTGTGGCGGGGGCGCCAGCCGCACTGGCTCGACGCGCTGGCCCACCACATCTGGCAGCGTCTGCGCCAAGGCCCCCTGCGGCGCTGGCCGCTGCAGGGCGCAGCCAGCGCCCTGGTGGCCGGGCTGATGTGGGTGCTGCTGCCCTGTGGGCTGTTGTATTCGGCCTTGATGGTGGCGGCCCTGGGCAACTCGATGGCCGAAGGGGCTGCGGTGATGCTGGTCTTCGCGCTGGCGTCGGCCGTGGGCTTGCAGGCCCTGGCGTTGACATGGCAGCGCCTGCGCGGGGCGGACGCCGGGTGGCGGGGCACCTGGGTGGTCCGTGCCGCCGGGGCGATCCTGGCCGCCAGCTCCGCCTGGGCCCTGGGGCACGGCCTGTGGATGAACTTTGGCGCACCGGTGTGTCGATGAGGCTGTGCGATTGGCGCCTGGACGATGCGCCGGCCCCCCGCAAGCGGCCGTGGGCACGGCCTGCACTGCCTTAGAATCGTTCGTCTAAAACAATCTCTCACCCTGAGTTTTCACTCGGTTTTGCGCGGAGCTTGCGACATGTACCAGCACATCAAGGTGCCCGAGGGCGGGCAGAAGATCACCGTCAACAAAGACTTCTCGCTCAACGTGCCCGACAACCCGATCATCCCTTACATCGAGGGCGATGGCACCGGCTTCGACATCACGCCCGTGATGATCAAAGTGGTCGATGCGGCGGTGGCCAAAGCCTATGCGGGCCAGCGCAAGATCCACTGGATGGAAATCTATGCCGGTGAGAAGTCGACGAAAGTGTACGGGCCCGATGTCTGGCTCCCCGACGAAACGCTGCAAGTGCTCAAAGAGTACGTCGTCTCCATCAAAGGCCCCTTGACCACTCCGGTCGGCGGTGGCATCCGCTCGCTGAACGTGGCCCTGCGGCAGGAGCTCGACCTGTACGTCTGCCTGCGTCCGGTGCGCTACTTCAAAGGGGTGCCCTCGCCGCTGAAAGAGCCCGAGAAGACCGACATGGTGATCTTCCGCGAGAACTCGGAGGACATCTACGCCGGCATCGAATGGGCTGCCGAGTCCGAGCAGGCCAAGAAGGTCATCGCCTTCCTGCAGAAGGAGATGGGGGTCAAGAAGATCCGCTTCCCCGAGACCTCGGGCATCGGCATCAAACCCGTCTCGCGCGAAGGCACCGAGCGCCTGGTGCGTAAAGCCATCCAGTACGCCATCGACAACGACAAACCCTCGGTGACCCTGGTTCACAAGGGCAACATCATGAAGTTCACCGAAGGGGCTTTCCGTGACTGGGGATATGCCCTGGCTCAGAAGGAATTCGGCGCCGAACCCATCGACGGTGGCCCGTGGTGCAAGTTCAAAAATCCCAAGACGGGCAAGGACATCGTGATCAAAGATGCGATAGCCGACGCCTTCTTGCAGCAGATTTTGCTGCGCCCGGCCGAATATTCCGTGATTGCCACGCTCAATTTGAACGGCGACTATATCTCCGACGCTTTGGCAGCCCAGGTGGGCGGCATCGGCATCGCGCCCGGCGCCAACCTGTCCGATTCGGTGGCCATGTTCGAAGCCACCCACGGCACGGCGCCCAAGTACGCGGGCAAGGACTATGTCAACCCGGGTTCGGAGATCCTCTCGGCCGAGATGATGTTGCGCCACATGGGCTGGACCGAGGCCGCTGATCTGATCATCAGCTCGATGGAAAAAGCCATCCTGAGCAAGAAAGTCACCTACGACTTTGCCCGCTTGCTCGACGGGGCCACCCAGGTGAGCTGCTCCGGCTTCGGCCAGGTCATGATCGACCACATGTAAGTAAATATGTGAGCCGTGCGCCCCGTGCGCACGTGAGACCCGGCTGGGCGCCCCAGGGCCTCCACCCGATCCAGGGGGTGGGGGCCTTGTCTCTAATGGGGCGAGGCGAAGAGAGGCAATCGCGCACCACGCGCCCTGCGAGCTGGTAGGCGGGCGCCGGGGGGGAGGGCGGCTCAGTCCCCGGCCCGGGAGGCGCTGCCCTGATGCCGGGACGTGTGCGGACGGGATTCCGAGGCTGGGAAGTTGGCTTGCAGCGCCTGGAGCGCGCCGCGCTTGGGCGGCGGATCCAGCGGCTGGATGTTCTGCGCCAACAGGCCCTTGGGGCCCTGGACGAGATCGAAAGCCACCCGGGCGCCTTGCTTGAGGGTGCGGAACCCTTCCATCTGGATGGCGGTGAAATGGGCGAACACGTCGCCACCGCCACCTTCGGGCTCGATGAACCCGAAACCCTTGGCATCATTGAACCATTTGACCGTGCCGACGCCCATGAGGCTCCCCCTCGGATTGCTACTTTTGTCAGAAAATTTTCAGTTTGGCGTTCGAGCCTTGTCAAGGCTGGACGCGCTCGGGTTTGTCTCCAAATGTGAGCAGGATGTGTGAGCAGGATGCCTCGATGAGCGCGGGGGGATGGGCGAGGCGACACCACGGAGGCCGGGACTCGATAGAATGAAATCATGTCCCGAAACGCGACGAATCCGCCTTCATCTCAGCCGCCCGGTCGGCCGCGGCCGGACGACGGCCAGGGCTCAGTCGTTGCCGAGCGCCAGGCCTCCCGGGTCGAGCCGCCTCGCATGTACCAAGTGGTCATGCTCAACGACGACTTCACACCGATGGAGTTCGTCGTGATGGTTTTACAGGAATTTTTTCACCGCGACCTGGAAACGGCCACGCATATCATGCTGAAGATTCACCACGAAGGTCGGGGCGTGTGTGGGGTCTACACCAAGGATGTGGCCGCGACGAAAGTGGAAATGGTGCTTGCCGCCGCGCGCCGCGCGGGGCATCCTTTGCAGTGCATTATGGAGGCCGCATGATTGCCCAGGAACTTGAAGTCAGCCTGCACATGGCGTTCGTCGAGGCGCGCCAGCAGCGCCACGAGTTCATCACGGTGGAGCATCTGTTGCTGGCCCTGCTGGACAATCCGTCGGCGGCCGAGGTGCTGCGGGCCTGCGCGGCCAACATCGAGGATTTGCGCAAGAACCTGACGAACTTCATCAAGGAAAACACCCCGACGGTGGGCGGCACCGACGAAGTCGACACCCAGCCCACCTTGGGGTTTCAGCGCGTGATCCAGCGCGCGATCATGCATGTGCAGTCCACCGGTAGCGGCAAGAAGGAAGTCACCGGTGCCAATGTGTTGGTAGCGATCTTTGGGGAAAAAGACTCCCATGCCGTCTATTACCTGCATCAGCAGGGGGTCACGCGCCTGGACGTGGTGAACTACATTGCCCACGGGATCAAAAAGTCCGATCCGCCCGAGCCGGCCAAGCCCAGCGAGGGGCCGGCGGCCAACGGCGAGGCCGAACGGGACGAGGCCGAAGGCAAGGGTTCGCCGCTGGAGCAGTTCACTCAGAATCTCAACCAGCTCGCCCGAGATGGCAAGATCGACCCGCTCATTGGCCGTGAGCACGAGGTCGAGCGGGTCATTCAAGTGCTGTGCCGCCGCCGCAAGAACAACCCCTTGCTGGTGGGCGAAGCCGGGGTGGGCAAGACGGCCATTGCCGAAGGGTTGGCCTGGCGCATCACCGAAGGCGAGGTGCCCGAGGTCCTGGCCGATTCCACCGTCTACGCCTTGGACATGGGGGCGTTGCTGGCGGGCACGAAGTACCGCGGCGACTTCGAACAGCGCCTCAAGGGGGTGCTCAAGGCGCTCAAAGACCAGCCCAATGCGATCCTTTTCATCGATGAAATCCACACCTTGATCGGTGCTGGCGCGGCCTCCGGCGGCACGCTGGATGCCAGCAACCTGCTCAAGCCGGCGCTCAGTTCCGGTGCAATCAAGTGCATCGGGGCCACGACCTTCAACGAATACCGTGGCATTTTCGAGAAGGATGCGGCCTTGTCGCGGCGCTTCCAGAAGATCGATGTGGTCGAACCCTCGGTGGAGCAGACCGTGGAGATCCTCAAGGGCTTGAAATCCCGCTTCGAGGAGCATCACAGCGTCAAGTATGCGCTTGGCGCCTTGCAAGCCGCGGCCGAGCTTTCGGCCAAGTACATCAATGACCGCCACCTGCCGGACAAGGCCATCGATGTGATCGACGAGGCCGGTGCGGCGCAGCGCATCCTGCCCAAGAGCAAGCAGAAGAAAACCATCACCCGAGCCGAGGTCGAGGAAATCGTGGCCAAGATCGCACGAATTCCCCCGGCCAGTGTCAGCAGCGACGACCGCTCCAAGCTGAAAAATCTCGATCGCGACCTCAAGAGCGTGGTCTTCGGGCAGGATGCCGCCATCGACGCCTTGGCCGCGGCGATCAAGATGGCGCGATCGGGCTTGGGCAAACCCGACAAACCCATCGGCTCGTTCCTGTTCTCGGGGCCCACCGGCGTGGGCAAGACCGAAGTGGCCAAGCAGTTGGCCTACATTCTGGGCATCGAGCTGATCCGCTTCGACATGTCCGAGTACATGGAGCGTCATGCGGTCAGCCGCTTGATCGGCGCACCTCCGGGCTATGTCGGCTTCGACCAAGGTGGTTTGCTCACCGAAGCGATCACGAAAAAGCCACACGCGGTGCTGCTGCTCGACGAAATCGAGAAAGCGCACCCGGATGTCTTCAACGTGCTGCTGCAGGTCATGGACCATGGCACCTTGACCGACAACAATGGTCGCAAGGCCGACTTCCGTAATGTCATCATCATCATGACGACCAATGCGGGCGCCGAGACCATGAGCAAGGCGACCATCGGTTTCACCACGACCCGTGAAGCCGGCGATGAGATGGCCGAAATCAAGCGGCTGTTCACGCCCGAGTTTCGCAATCGCCTGGACGCCATCGTCAGCTTCCGGCCGTTGACCGAAGAGATCATCTTGCGGGTGGTCGACAAGTTCCTGCTGCAACTGGAAAGCCAGCTGGCCGAGAAGAAGGTCGAGGCCACGTTCACCGATGCGCTGCGCAAGCACCTGGCGAAGAAGGGCTTCGACCCCTTGATGGGCGCGCGGCCGATGCAGCGCCTGATTCAGGACACCATCCGGCGGGCTCTGGCGGACGAGTTGCTCTTTGGCCGTTTGGTCGATGGCGGGCGCCTGGTGGTCGATCTGGACGACAAAGGCGAGGTGGTGTTGGACATTCAGCCCCATCGCAGGAGCGACAAGCCCAAGGCCGAACCGGCCACGGCTTGATGCCCCACCCGCTGGGGGGCTTCCAAAGACGGGTCCCAGCGGGGCCCGTTCTGTCTTTAGCCCACCGCTTGTGCTGCCGGATCCTGGCGGAAGTAGCCGCTGAACAAACCGTAGAGCTCGGGATGGTGGCGCCGGAAGTCCCTGGCTGCCACGAAAAATGCTTCGGCAGCCACTGGGAAAAATTCCTCGAGGGATTCGCTGCCGTAGGGGTCGAGAAAGGTGTCCAGTCCCTGATCGACGTCGCGGCAGAACGCTTCATACGCTGGCTCGATCACCGAGCGCCACTGCCGACGGGCTGCCCGATCGGGCAGGGGCGGCATGCCATCGGCTTGACCATCGGCCATGTCGAGCTTGTGGACGAATTCGTGGATCACGACGTTGTAGCCCCACTGAGCCAGCTCGCCAGCCTCGGACACATCGGCCCAGGACAGCATCACCGGTCCGCCTTCCATGGCCTCGCCGGCCAGCACTTCGTCGTAATGATGGACCACCCCGTCCTCATCGGTCACCACGCGGTGAGCCACCACCTCGGCTGGGTGCACCACGATACCGACGAAATCGTCATAGACCTGCAAGCCCAGGTGCAGCACCGGCAGGCAGGCCTGCGCGGCGATCGCAACGGCCATCTCGTCGGTGACGACCAGCCCGTTGGCACCCGAGAACTCTTTACGATCGAGAAACAGCGTGGCCATCCGGCGCAGGGCGGCGAGGTCTTCGGCGGAACGTTCGGCCAGAAAGGGATAGCGTGCCAGGGTATGGGCCCACAAGGGCTCGGGAATGGCGCGGCGCGCCAGCGCACGCGCTTCCACACGTGATCGCCACCGTTGCCACCACCATGCAGCCATGACCGTCAGCGTGGGACCGAGACGGTCACGCGCCGCAGGCCCTCGGCTTGCAGGCGCAGCACTTCGCCTCGTGGGGCATGGTGGGGGTCATCGAAATCCCAATCGGACAACACGTGACGCAGTCGCCCGTCCGGAAGGGGGTGATCGCCCGGGCGGTGAGTGTGACCGTGAATGAGGGCGTGGGCCTGGCATGCACGCAACCACTGCAGCGTGGCCGCGGGGTCTAGGTCGCCATAGCCGTCGAAGCCTTGTTCGCGTTTGCGACGTTCACTGGTGGCACGCATACGGGTGGCCACGGCGCGGCGCTGAGCCAAGGGTTGCGCCAGAAACGCTTGCTGCCATGCCGGATCGCGCACTTGGCGGCGGAAAGCCTGATAGTCGCCGTCGTCCAGACACAGGGCATCGCCATGACTGAGCAGCCAGCGCCGGCCGAAAGCCACCAACACGGTGGGGTCGGACAGGGCTTGCACGCCGCTGCGAGCCAGGAAGTCCGGGCCGACCAGGAAGTCACGATTGCCGGGCATGAAGTACAGCGCTTTGGTGCGCGACACCTCTTGCAACAAGGCGGCGCAGTGCGCTTCGAAACTGCCGGCTTCGGCGGCATCGTCACCGACCCACAGCTCAAACACGTCGCCCAATAGGATCACCGCTTGGACCGGCGCCGTGTGGAGATGGTGTGCCCAGGCCGCCATCGTGGCCGGCAGCCCGGCTTGCAGGTGCAAGTCGGACAGGAGGTCGATCGCGGTCCAGTGCGACGGGGCGTGCAGCTCCGGCACGGGCTGCGGCAACGGTGCTGAGCGTAGGGTGGGGGCGGTCAAGGGGGTCAGACTTCGACGGCTTTCTCGATCACCACGTCATCGATGGGCACGTCGTCGTGAAAGCCCCGTCGACCGGTGCGCACGCCCTTGATCTTGTCGACCACGTCGGTGCCGGCGACGACCTTGCCGAACACGGCATAACCCCAGCCCTGAGGCGTTTCGGACTTGAAGTTGAGGAAGTCATTGTCGGCCACGTTGATGAAGAACTGAGCCGTGGCCGAGTGGGGGTCCGAGGTGCGCGCCATGGCCAGGGTGTACCTGTCATTTTTCAGGCCATTGTTTGCTTCGTTGCGAATGGGCGCATCGGTGGCCTTTTGCTTCATGCCGGGGGCATAGCCGCCGCCTTGGATCATGAAGCCATCGATGACGCGATGGAACACGGTGCCGTCGTAGTGGCCTTTGCGCACGTAGCTCAAGAAATTCGCGGTCGACAAAGGAGCTTTCTCCGCATCGAGCTCGATGCGGATCACCCCGAAATTGGTGTGCAGTTCAACGGCCATGATTCATTTCTCCACAGTGGCGTGACGGATGATCACCGGTTCGACCGGGACATTTTGGTGAGGACCTTTGTTGGTGGTACGCACGGCCTTGATCTTGTCGACCACGTCCATGCCCGCGACCACGCGGCCGAACACCGCATAGCCTTGGCGGTCCGGCGCGTTGGCCGCGTCGAGGAAGGGATTGTCCTTGACGTTGATGAAAAACTGCGCGGTGGCGGAATTCGGGTCCATCGTTCGGGCCATCGCAATGGTGCCGCGCAGGTTGCTCAAGCCATTGCGCGACTCCAGCGGAATCGGCGCCCGTGTCGGCTTTTGGACCATGTCGGGTGTGAAGCCACCGCCTTGGATCATGAAGCCGTCGATGACACGATGGAAGATCGTGCCGTCATAGTGGCCGGCCCGCACATACCCCAGGAAGTTTTCGACGGTTTTGGGGGCTTGGGCTGCATCGAGTTGGATCACGATGTCGCCGAGGGTGGTCGACAGGCGTACCGTTTGAGCCCAGCCGGGCAAGGCGAGAATGCCGCTGAGAACCCAAGCCGCGCCCCAGGCGAAGCAGCGTTGCATCATCTTGAAGACCTCCATGTGTGCGTCTCTGGGTTGGATTGTCGTTCTGCCCGGCATGGGGGGCAGGCCGGCCGGCGCAACCCCGTACTCAACGGGGGGGCAACCGCCCCGGGGTGAAGAGCTCTCGCACCAGGGTCAGTTTGACCGACAAGCCGGGGTGCCCCGGTTGCTGTTCGAGCGCCCGGGCATATGCCTGTCCTGCCAGCTTGGCATAGACGTCGCCCAGATTTTCATGAGCCTGCGCAAAGCGTGGCTGCAGACGCACGGCCATCTCCAACGCCTGTCGGGCCTTTTCGTATTGTTCTTGCCGCGAGTAGATCACGGCGAGATTGTTGTAGAGCTCGGGCACATCTGGGCGGTCCTCGATCAGCCGCAGGTATTGCGCGGCGGCCTCGTCGAGCTTGTTTTGTTCGGTCAGCACCACCGCGCGGAGGAAGCGCAGCTGCAGGTCCTGCGGACGGGCTTGCAGCGCCTGCTCGACGCCGACCAAGGCGTCAGCCGTGCGGCCTTCACGCAGGAGGCGGCGGATCGCATCGGGGTCGGTCGCTTGCCCCCAGCTCACGGCGACCCAAAGGCCCGACACGATGATGGCCGCAAGCCGCAAGCGGCGAAAAGAAGCTGCGCAGACGGGCAGGGGCATGCGATGGGCAACCAACAGCAGTGGCGGGGATATACTCGTTCGATTCTATCGTGACCGCGCCAGCTCTCCAGTAGTCTTACGGGCGGGCACGACCTGAATTGACGGCACCCATGACGCTTTCCATTTACAACACGCTGACGCGCCGGCAGGAGCCCTTTGTCCCCATCGAACCGGGTCATGTGCGCATGTATGTGTGCGGCATGACCATCTACGACTACTGCCACGTGGGCCATGCGCGCATGATGATGGCTTTCGACGTGGTGCAGCGCTGGCTCAAAGTGCTGGGCTATCGCGTCACCTATGTGCGCAACATCACCGACATCGACGACAAGATCATCAAGCGGGCGGTGGAGCGCGGCATCACGATCGGGGAATTGACCCGCGAGATGACCGCCGCCATGCATGAGGACATCGCTCAGTTGGGCATCGAGCCGCCCACGCACGAGCCCCGCGCCACCGAGTACGTGCGCGAGATGATCGATTTGATCGGCCGCCTGGAGGCCAAAGGTCTGGCCTATCGGTCCGCGAATGGCGATGTGAACTACGCGGTGCGGCGGTTTCCCGGGTACGGCAAGCTTTCGGGCAAGTCGCTCGATCAATTGCGCGCTGGCGAGCGCGTGGCCGTGTCCGACGGCAAGGAAGATCCGCTGGATTTCGTGCTGTGGAAGGCGGCCAAGGACAGCGAACCCGAAGAGGCGAAATGGGACGCCCCGTTCGGTCGCGGGCGTCCGGGCTGGCACATCGAATGCTCGGCGATGAGCTGTGCCTTGCTGGGCGAACACTTCGACATTCACGGCGGGGGGATGGATCTGCAGTTTCCCCACCATGAAAACGAAATCGCCCAAAGCGAAGGGGCCTCGGGCAAGCCTTTCGTCAACGTTTGGATGCACAACGGCTTTCTCAACGTTGACAACGAGAAGATGTCCAAATCGTTGGGCAATTTCTTCACCATTCGCGACGTGCTCAAGCGCTTCGACGGCGAAACCGTGCGGTTTTTCATGCTGCGCACCCATTACCGCAGCCCGTTCAACTTCAGCGACGCCCACCTCGAAGACGCCCGTCACGCGTTACGCCGCCTGTACACGGCGTTGGACAAAGTGGCCCCGGCCGACGTGCACATCGATTGGCATGAGCCGCATGCCGCACGGTTTCGCGCGGCCATGAACGATGACTTCAACACGCCCGAAGCCGTGGCGGTGCTGTTCGACCTGGCCGCAGAAACCAATCGCACCGCATCGGCTCAGGTGGCCGGGCTGCTCAAAGCCCTGGGCGGCACGCTCGGGCTGTTGCAGGGGGTGCCCAGAGCCTACCTGCAACACGGAGCCGAGCTGGACGAGGCTGACATCCAGGCCCAGATCGCAGCTCGTGCTGCGGCCAAGAAGGCTCGCAATTTCGCCGAAGCCGACCGCATCCGTGATGCCTTGGCCGCCCGCGGCATCGTGCTGCAAGACACTCCCCAAGGCACCACCTGGGTGAAGGCCTGAACGCCATGGTTCGTGTGGTGACCCCGGATTACTGGGACGATGCCTGCAAGTACCTGAGCCGGCGCGACCGGGTGATGCGCAAGCTCATCCCTCGATTCGGCGAGGCGCGGCTGCAAAGTCGCGGAGATGCGTTTACCACGCTGGCGCGGTCGATCGTGGGCCAGCAAATCTCGGTCAAGGCCGCGCAGGCCGTTTGGGAGCGTTTTGCTGCGCTCGTTCCGGGCCCTTCCACCCGGATCGCACCTTCGGCCGTGCTGGCGCTGCCGGTCGAGCAATTGCGCGCGGCGGGCTTGTCGGCCCGTAAGGTGGAATACTTGCGCGATCTGGCCACCCATTTCGAGCGTGGCACGGTGCATGTGCGCCAGTGGGCCGACATGGACGACGAGGCCATCATCGAAGAACTGGTGGCCATTCGCGGCATAGGGCGCTGGACCGCCGAAATGTTCCTGATCTTCCATTTGATGCGGCCCAACGTCATGCCTTATGACGATGTGGGCTTGCTCAAGGGCATCAGTCTGAACTACTTCAGCGGCGAACCGGTCTCGCGTGCCGAAGCTCGGGAAATCGGGGACGCGTGGGCTCCGTTCCGCTCGGTGGCGACATGGTACATTTGGCGCAGCCTGGACCCCTTACCCGTGGAGTACTAGGCTTCGTTCGCCCCGCGCACATCGAAGACCATCGCGGGGCGCTGCATCCAACGTCGGGAACACCGGGATGAGCAAACGATATTTCCTCGAGTTCGAGCAGCCCATTGCCGAGCTCGAATCCAAGATCGATGAGCTGCGCTATGTGCAAAGCGAGTCGGCGGTGGACATCTCCGAAGAGATCGACCGCCTGAGCAAGAAGAGCCTGCAGCTCACGAAAGACATCTATTCACACCTGACGCCTTGGCAGGTCACGCAAATCGCCCGCCACCCCCAGCGTCCGTATACGCTGGATTACGTGGGGGAGATCTTCACCGAGTTTCAAGAGTTGCATGGCGACCGGCACTTCGCCGACGATCAGTCCATCGTGGGCGGGTTGGCACGTTTCAATGGCCAGCCTTGCATGGTCATTGGTCACCAAAAAGGCCGTGATACGAAGGAGCGGGCGCTGCGCAACTTCGGAATGTCGCGTCCGGAGGGGTATCGGAAGGCCCTGCGCTTGATGAAACTGGCCGAAAAGTTCGGCCTGCCGGTCTTTACCTTCGTCGATACCCCGGGAGCCTATCCGGGCATCGGCGCCGAGGAGCGGGGCCAGTCCGAGGCCATCGGCCGCAATATTTTCGAGATGGCCCAGCTCGAAGTGCCGATCATCGCCACCATCATTGGCGAAGGCGGCTCGGGCGGGGCCTTGGCGATCGCGGTGGGCGACCAGGTGCTGATGCTGCAGTACTCGGTGTATTCGGTCATCTCCCCCGAAGGCTGTGCCTCGATCCTCTGGAAGACGGCCGACCGCGCCGCCGAGGCGGCCGAGGCTTTGGGCATCACGGCGCACCGTCTGAAGGCCTTGGGCCTGGTGGACAAGATCGTCAATGAACCGGTGGGCGGCGCCCATCGCGACCCGAAGCAAATGGCCGCCTACCTCAAGCGCGCCCTCAACGATGCGTTGCGGCAGGTCAGTGACCTTAAGCCCAAAGAGCTGCTCAACCGCCGCTATGAGCGGCTGCAGAGCTACGGCCGCTTCGCCGATACCAAAGCGCATGGATGAAGACCGGGGCTGCCGCGCCAGAGGTGGTGGCGGTCGCCTACAGCGGGGGCCGTGATTCCACGGCCCTTTTGTTTGCCACGCTGCAGGTGGCCAAGTCCGAGGGGTGGCAAGTGGTCGCCCTGCATGTGCACCATGGCTTGCATCCGCGGGCCGACGAGTGGCTGGCGCACTGTCGCCGGCAATGCGAAGCCTGGCAGCGTCGCGGCTGGCCGGTGAGTTTGGCCTGGGAACACCTGGGGCTGCGGCCCGCGCCAGGCCAGAGTGTGGAGGCGGTGGCGCGCCGCGCCCGTTACGAGGCCTTGCGCCGCATGGCGTTGGCGCATGGCGCCTCGGTGGTATTGCTCGGTCACCATCGTACCGACCAGGCCGAAACCTTCATGCTGCAAGCCCTGCGTGGTGCGGGGGTGGCAGGCTTGGCAGGCATGCCTGCGGCGGTGTGTCGAGACGGCGTGCTGTGGGTGCGCCCCTGGTTGGGGCGCCCGCGTCGCGACATCGAAGCCTATGTGCGCCGCTTGCGGCTGCGCTATGTCGACGATGACAGCAATGCCGATGAGCGTTATGCGAGAAACCGGTTGCGGGCTCGCGTTTGGCCGGCTTTGCTGGCAGCGTTTCCTCAAGCCGAGGCGGCCCTGGCCGATGCGGCAGCATGGGCCCAGGAAGCCTCCGCTTGCCTCGACGAGTTGGCCGCGCTGGACCTGTCCGAGCTGCAAGGCGAGCAAGGGCTGGACTTTCGCGCCTGCCTGCGGCTTGCGCCCGCAAGGGCACGCAATGCCTTGCGGGTCTGGATTCGGCAGGTCAGCGGCTTGCGGCCCTCGACGCATCTGCTCGAGCGTGTGTGGACCGAGGGGGCCGTCCAACCGATGGCCCGCTGGCCCTGGGCCGGGGGGGAGTTGCGCTTGTACCGCGGGATGCTGCGCTGGGTGCCGGTGCCTGCTGCGCAGGCGCAGACGTCTGGGCCGTTGCCCGCCCGCGAAGCTTGCCTGAGCCTGCGCGGCGCCGGATCGGTGGCGCTGCCAGGGTGGGGCGGCGTGCTGCATGTGGAGGCGGTGCAACAAGGCGGCGTTCCATGGAGTCGCCTGCGCCGCATCGAGCTGCGTGCTCGTGGGGGCGGCGAGCAGTTCCAAGCTGGGCCAGGACGGCCGCCGCGTGCTCTCAAAAAACAGTTTCAGTCGGCCGGGGTGCCCGCGTGGGCCCGCGAAGGACCGCTGGTGTATGACACGCTCGGGCAGCTCCTCTTCGTGCCGGGCCTGGGCATGGATGCACGTGCATGGGCGGATGCGGGGCGCCGCCAATGGCGCTTGCGTTGGGAGCCGGGTCGCTGACGGTATGTCGCCGTTGGCTCGTCATGCGGCGATCAGCGGTGTCAGTGAAGGAAAACCCGCAGATCGTGCGGCTACAATCGCAGGTTTGCGACCGCGGCGCAAAAGCCAGCCAATCACTCCTTCCGCGCAGCACTTCCCATGGCACTCATCGTTCACAAGTACGGCGGCACGTCGATGGGCTCGATCGAGCGCATTCGTAACGTTGCCAAGCGCGTCGCCAAATGGCACCGGGCAGGACACCAGATGGTGGTCGTGCCTTCGGCCATGAGCGGCGAAACCAACCGTTTGCTGGCCTTGGCCAAGGAGTTGGCCCCGGCGGCTCACACCACAGCCTATGCCCGCGAACTGGACATGATCGCCTCCACCGGCGAGCAGGTCTCGGTGGGCTTGCTGGCCATTGCCTTGCAGGCCGAGGGTATCGATGCGATCAGCTACACCGGCTGGCAAGTGCCAGTGCGCACGGATTCGGCATACACGAAAGCTCGCATCGAGAGCATCGATGACACACGGGTCCGCGCCGACCTCCAAGCCGGCAAGGTGGTGATCATCACCGGCTTTCAAGGCGTCGATGCCCAAGGCCATATCACCACGCTGGGGCGTGGCGGGTCGGACACGTCGGCAGTGGCCATTGCCGCGGCCATGAAGGCGGCTGAATGCCTGATCTATACCGATGTGGATGGGGTGTACACCACCGACCCACGCATCGTGCCGGAGGCGCGCCGGCTGCACACCATCAGCTTCGAAGAAATGCTGGAGATGGCCAGCTTGGGGTCCAAGGTGTTGCAGATCCGCTCGGTGGAATTCGCCGGCAAATACCGCGTTCCGCTGCGGGTCTTGTCGAGCTTCACACCATGGGACATTCCGCTGGACGAAGAGGCCAAGTCGGGCACGCTGATCACCTTTGAGGAAGACGAGAACATGGAAAAAGCCGTTGTGTCGGGCATTGCCTTCAACCGCGACGAAGCCAAGATCACCGTGATGGGCGTGCCCGACAAGCCGGGCATTGCCTACCAGATCCTCGGTGCCGTGGCCGACGCCAACATCGATGTCGATGTGATCCTCCAAAACGTCTCGCATGACGGCAAGACGGACTTCTCGTTCACGGTGCACCGGAATGACTACGCCAAGACCATCGACCTTCTCAAGGAGAAGGTCGTGCCGCACTTGGGTGCCAGCGAGGTCGTTGGTGACACGAAGATCTGCAAGGTGTCCATCGTGGGCATTGGGATGCGTTCGCATGCCGGGGTGGCCAGCCGCATGTTCCGGGTGCTGGCCGAAGAGGGCATCAACATCCAGATGATCACCACCAGCGAGATCAAAACCAGCGTGGTGATCGACGAAAAGTACATGGAGTTGGCCGTGCGCGCTCTGCACAAGGCCTTCGATCTCGATCAGGATTCGGCTTGAATCATCAAGAAACTGTGCGCGGGGCCCGTATTCGCGGTTAGAATGCAGCCCTTCGCCAAATTCCGGTTGGAGACGTGACCGAGAGGCCGAAGGTGCTCCCCTGCTAAGGGAGTATGCGGGCAAAACCTGCATCGAGGGTTCGAATCCCTCCGTCTCCGCCAACCATAAAAGCGGCAAGGACCGCGACAGACCGCCAGACCCTCTACAGAGCCCCGCCAGCCGGGGCTTTTTTGTGCGTGTTTGACCGCCGTTGAAGTTTGACAGCCAGCAGCAAAAGGGGGACATTGTGGGGGAACGGAGCCCCCGATTCCCCCGGGGGGGCCGCAGAAAGTCCCCCACCATGGCTCTGACTGACACCGCCTGCAAGAACGCCAAGTGCCCCGACGGCAAGGCGCGCGAGCGCTACACCGACAGCGGCGGCCTTTATCTCGAAGTCCAACCCAGTGGCGCCAAGCACTGGCGCTGGAAGTACAGGTTCGCCGGCAAGGAGAAGCGCCTGGCACTGGGCACCTATCCCGCCGTGACGCTGGCCCAGGCCCGCCGGGCGAGGGATGAGGCGCGCGACCTGCTGAAGGCCGGCACAGACCCGGTACAGGAGAAGAAGGACGCCAAGCTCGCGCGCCGGCTGGCCCTGGGCACGACCTTCGAGGCCGTGTCCCGGCAGTGGTTCGAACACTGGAAAGGGCCGAAGTCGCCCCGCCACGCCGACTACGTACTGCGCCGGCTCGAGGCGGATGTCTTCCCGGTGCTGGGTGCCAAACCCATCGGCGAGATCACAGCCCCCCCAGCTTCTGGCCATGGCCAAGCGCATCGAGGCCCGCGGCGCCCTGGACATCGCCAAGCGCAGCCTGCAGACCTGCGGCCAGGTCTTCCGCTATGCGGTGGCCCACGGTGTGATCGAGCGCAACCCGGCGGCTGACGTGAAGCCCGGTGATGCCCTGAAACCTCGGAAGAAGGACCACTACGCCCGCCTGGAAACGAAGGAACTGCCCGAGCTGCTGCGCAAGATCGAGGCCTACCAGGGCTCGCCCTGGACGCGCCTGGCGCTCAAGCTCATGGCGCTGACCTTCGTGCGAACGGGCGAACTCATCGGCGCCCGCTGGGATGAGTTCGACGTGGAGGCGGCCGAGTGGCGCATCCCGGCCGAGCGCATGAAGATGCGCACCCCCCATGTGGTGCCGCTGTCGGCCCAGGCCCTGGACGTGGTGCGCAGCCTGCACGAGCTGCGCAACCGCAGCCCGCTGCTCTTTCCGGGCGAGCGCGACCACGAGAAGCCCATGAGCAACAACACCATCCTGGCCGCGCTCAAGCGCATGGGCTACGCCGGCCGCATGACCGGCCACGGCTTCCGGGGGGTGGCATCGACCATCCTCCATGAGGCCGGCTTCGACCACGCGCACATCGAGTTGCAGCTCGCGCACATGGAGCGCGACGAGGTGAGCGCCGCCTACAACTTCGCCACGTACCTGCCGCAGCGTCGCAAGATGATGCAGTGGTACGCCGACCATCTCGACGCCCTGAGGCAGGGCGCGAAGGTGCTGCCCTTCAAGGCGGCATAGCAAGCGGGGCTGGAAGGCAATTGCAGTGCCGTCCAGCCCCTGACCACCATGCACAAACACTGAAAGGATCGTGCACCATGGCTGACCAGTCGAGCACCAGTGCAACCGCCGGCCAAGAAGCTGCGCCAACTCGTCGCGGGACCCTGACTGGAGGACGCACCCACGAGGACGAGTTGGCCACCACCAGGGTATACCAGTGCCGGGGCCTGCTCTTCTTCCTCCTTCGCAACTTCAGCGGCGAGTACAAGCCGCGCGACATGGCGTCCGAGGAGGATGTGATTGCAACTATCCAGGCGTGTATCAGGCTGCTGGGGGACTTCGAGCACCCCGAGGCAGTTCGGCGGATCGGCCACCAGGCAGTGAGCTGCGCGGTCGAAGCTCGTGCGATCCTCACCGTCCTGGCGAAGACTGCCTGGTGGCCCCCCGGCGACGAGGCGCCCGATGGCGGGCGACAGGCCGTCATGGAAGACGTGATCGTCAACGCCCTATGGGCCGCCGACGATCTGCTGCGCGAGGTGGAGGATGCGGTTGATGGAGAAACACCGGCATCAGGGGTGCACTGAACGCGGGCAGTGGATCGGATTGCATGCTCGCTGGGTGCACCGCGCGAAGCGGTGCCCCATAGCCCCCCTTCTTGGGGGATGCAGCTCTGGTTGGCGAGTGGCAGGCTTCGAGCTTGGTCGAGGGGATGTCATGAGAAGAAGCTGGATCCTGATCCTCGCAGCGCTCTGTGTAACGTCTGTGCTTGGGCAGCTTCGCTGGGAGCGCATCGGTGGCGCGAAGGGCGCAACCCTCGAGATTGATCGCACGTCCGTCATCAAGACGGAAGATCACGCAGTTGAGGCCTGGTTCCGGTCGTCTCTGCCCAAGCCTATGACCCTCAAGGACGGGCGGACATATCAATCGGTGGCTACCCTCTACCGAATCGAATGCGAAGCCCTGCGCAGTGGGATGGTCAAAGTCGTCATGTACGCGGGCCCATCCTTCGCGCAGCATGTGGGAAGCTCCTCGGGCGAAGTGACAATGGAGCGTGTCGTTCCTGGTAGTGCTGGTGCGGCCATGCTGGACGCAGCGTGCAAGATCGCGAGGGAGAGAACGTCGTCGCTGTTTGGCCTCGGCGAAACGCAAGAGGGTACCTACCAGCTCGACACCTCGACGATTCGAGGGAAGGGGACGAAAGCGGCGAGCGGCTGGGTCGTTTTCGTTCCAATGGCAAGGCCCTCCCCTCGTAGCCTCGGCGCGCACCGAATGGCGATCTACTTCCTGGTTGACTGCCCGAATAGGATCCTCCACCCGGTCGCGTGGAAAGCTTTTTTTGCAGATGGCTCACTCAAGGCAGAGGGCGTTCACGGCAAGGAGAAGGCGAGAAAAGCGTTGAGCGACTCGATGGATGAGCGCATCGCGCACCACATTTGTCACTGATGATCAGTTGCTTCTAGCATCTCGAACCAGTTCGCCAGGTGCAGCTTGCAGTTCTGGCGCAGCCGATCCTCAGTCAGGTTTTCCACGTCGCGCCTCGGCACACCAATGGCCGCCGCATAGTTGCGCAGCGAGGGCTCGTTGAGCGAGTCGATGTCCACGCTCTTGGGCGGGCGGCCGGGCTCGAATGTCAGCACCTCGGCCGTCGCCGATCTGATCGCCTGCGAGGTCGCTTGAGAAGCCTCCTCGCGCGCGCGCGGAACGGCCGGACAGCGCCTTGGCCCCAGAGGGGCATCCGCGGCCTCCAGAGCCCATGTCGACCGCATCGCGGCACGACACCCTGACCGGCTCACACGAACGCCCAGATACTCTCTGGCGATGCGCAGGCTCTTGGGAGTGATCCCTTGGTCTTCAGCGAGCTGTTTGATCTCCCGAGAGTCAAGCGGGCCATTTGCCAACGCAGCGCGCAGCCATTCGCAGGGACTCATTCGTGCCCCTACCCCACTTGTTGCACAGCGAGGCGTTGCCAGGCCGACTCGCTCACACCTCCTTGGGCGCGGGAGTCGAAGATGCGATCTTTGGCATCGGGCTGTATAAGTTGGGCATGGTGGCGGACAAGGCTTCCCAGAACTCCTTCTCCCCGGCCTCCCCGCCCGCCGCTCTCGCCTGCGCGGCTCGCTTCGCCCAGAAGGGCACGCCAGACAGCGCCTCGCGCAACCGTTCGCCACCCTGCCGCAGATGCTCGTCCACGGCCCTGGTCTACTCCACGGGCGGCCTGCATGGACTTTCGAAGAAGGGGAGCAAGTTGTCCCAGCCCGAGTCTGGCACCGGTGTCGCGTCGAATGAAAGCGGCAGTTGCTGGGTCATAGCTGACGATCCGTGAGGTGGGTAAGGCATTGTCCAGCACCTGCACGTCGAGAGCAATGATGTCCTGGAGGCCGCGTTCGCAGGCACCGAAGATCCAAACCGGATTTCCTCGTGGAATCTCGCCTCGATTGATCGCGTGCAGGCCTACGGCCCAATTGGGGTGGGATGAACTTCTTGAAGGGGCGTTCGGCCGGATGTTCATGGGCTTGCGTGCTCAGGGGACATGCCATAGCCGCTGCGAACTGCGGCCTCGTCCTCTGCGCGCTGCTTGGCGCGCTGGGCATGCCGGGCCGCGAGGATCGCGGCGGCTCGTTCCTGATTGGCCTGCCCCTGGATGTTGGCGATGCGCTGGAGATCGCGGTCGCTGGCCATCTCCAGCGGGTCGCGGGCGACCTCCTGCATGCGCGCGCGAAGCACGGGGCACTTCGGAGTCTCAGTGGTAGAAGCCGCGGCGGGTCGCTGTGTCCCTGTAGAGCCGCCTCCGTTCTCGCTTCCGTTTTGGTCGTCCCCACTGGCCTCCCGCACAGCAGCCGGAAGGTAGGGTGTCAGCAATCGATTTGCGCTTGTATGTAGTGCATCAAGGTTCTTCAGGATGGCCTTGGCACCGGGCGACTTGGGGTCCCACATGCCATCGGCCTGCGATTTCGTCATCGCGGCGTTGATGGCCTTGATCTGCTCGCGCACGCTCTCGTACTGGGCGCGCACGGCCGGAGGCAGCTTGTCCTCCGCGGCCTGACGGGCAACCGCGCGAGCCTCGGCGGAAGCCGCTCGCCGGTCGGCGTTCAGACGAAGTTGGTAGTCCCGGTCCGCATTGGACTGCTGTCGCGCTACCTCCTCGCGCCGGCCAGCCGCCTGCTCGAAGAACTCCAGCAAGCTGCCGAACCTGTGCTCGCCCACCGGCTTGCCGTCAGGACCGATCTGCGTCACCACGGCGCCACCCTTGCCGTCGGGCTTCACGGTCGCGGTGTTGCCGTCCTGGTAGCGGTTGTAGACCTCGGGCACCGAGGCCCAGCCGCCCTTGAGGATCAGCCCACCCATCTCGCGCAGCGCCTGGTCGCGCTTGGCCGCCTCCTGGGCCCGGGTGAGCTGCACCTCGGCCGCATCCGTTTGCAGACCCTGCGCGCGGAACTGCTCGGCCTTCATCGGGTCGGTGGCGGCCAGCACATCGACCATGCGCGAGCGACGGGCCTGGGGCGTGTTGGCCTCGTTGGCGGCCTTGGTGGCCTTGGTCTTTGCGCCGCACCGAAGGACCATGAAGCACGACCAATCGACCGATGGCAGCAGGCGTGCGCCGTCCGCGAGCGAGAGTCCACTCTCCATCATGTTGTGTTGGGCTTGGCGCCACGCCTTCATCGTCTCCCGGTACTCCGCACGAAGTTCCGCTTGCAGATCGTTGGGAATGTCAGGATTTTTCAGGGTATTCATAGGGTCTGATCCTCAACCTCTGCTAACAGCTCATGGGGTTCGAATCCGCGCACTGTCAGAGCGTCTCTCGCTACTGCCGCCCACGCAGCCGGCGAGCCCTCGGCGGTCCACTCATAGGCGGCCCACATTTCGGCCTGCTGGATGGCCAGCGTCACAGCGACCGGCCAGACGGCCCTCCACTGGTCCCGGTCCACGCGGAAGAACAGCACCGGCAGTGCGCCGGCTCGCTGGGCCTGGGCCACGGTCTGGGCCCACCAGTGGGCGATGTCGGAGCGCTGGGCCTGCCTGTGGCGCTTCACCTCGACGGACCAGCCGGGGATGCCCTCCAAGTCACTGTCGCCTTCGTGCTGTCGCACCCTGCGGCGCACGTCCCAGCCCGTGAGGTCGCGCACGATGGCTGCGATCTCTCGCTCGCCGGTCTGGCCCTTGGTGCGGCTGGTGGCGCTCATGGGGCGATCCCTCTGCATGCAGCCTCCCAGCGGGCGGCCTCCACGGTGAAATGGGCCAGGAGGTCGGCCTGCGCTTCCGGCGTCATCCGGCTGCACTCGTCCACCAGGGCCCGACGGTTGCGGTCATCGTCTCCGCGAGCGTCACAGGTTCGATGGATGGCGGCCACCAGGGCGGCAGTCACCCGGTGCCGTGTCAGCGGCCCCGGTTGCGTGTTGCACGCCCTAGGGGATGCAACCTGCAACTCGCCTGCAGGCCTGGTCTGGCCATGCAACTTCTGGGTTGCATCGGGCCCACCGTTGCACAGGGGTGTCCAACTCGCCTGTTGCATGCCAGTTGCGTCGTCTGTTGCATCGCCCGGCAAGCATCCATGCGGGTCTGCGGTGTGTCGTTGCGCGCCAGTTGCATCGCAGGTTGCACGCGGAGCGGGTGGAGTTGCGTGTTGCATCTCCTGGGGTGCGCAACGTGCAACGCCCGACTCGACCGCAGCTTTCGGGGCGTCTCGCAGGCTCATGCTGCACCCCCGTCCTGTTGCACGTCACCCAGCTCCCGCGCGCGCCGCAGGTGTCGGCTCACGGTGGACTTGTTGATCTCCAGTTCGGTGGCGATCTCGTTCGGGCGCAGGCCCTCCCGAGCGAGTGCCACCACGCGGTCATAGGTAGAGGCCTCGACGGTGCGCCAGGTCCATTCGGCCTTCTCCTCTGTGCCACCGAGTTGCAATTCGATGCTCTCTGCGTGGTCGCCCTTGAGCGCGCGGGCCTTGGTGAACTCGGCGACGAACACCGCGCCCTGGGAGGCTTGGTAGTCCTGGGGCCGGCTCAGGCCGATCACCACGTCGAGCAGATCCTCGCGCTTGCTGGTGCCACGCTGCTGGCCGCCCTTGCCGGCATGGTGGATGCAGATCACGGCGATGCCGCGGCGGCGCAGCGACAGCAGCCAGTCCGCGACAGGTTGCCAGGACTCGGCCTCGTTCTCGCGGCCCGAGCGCGCCCAGGCGCTCAGGTTGTCGATCACGATCACTTCGGTGTCGTCCTCGATCATGGCCTCGACTTCCTCCTGCCCGGAGAAGGTGGACAGGTCGGGCATGGGTCGTCCATCGGGCAGCAGGTCGGGAGTGAACACTCGCAGGAAGCCCGGCGCCGGCTCCACCTCCGGGCAATGCATCAGCAAGCGCTGTTGCATGAGCGCGCCCGGCAGTTCTCCGTCGAGGTAGAGCACCTTGGCCGGCCGGGTGGCCTGCCACTTGGCGAACCGGGTGCCCGTGGCCACGGCGAACGCCACCGACAACGCGAAGTGCGTCTTGCCCACGCCACGGGCCGCGAACACCATCACGAGGTCTTGTGCGTGCAGCCACGGGTCGAGGATGACCGCACGGGGCTTGAACTTCATCAGGGCGATGGCGTGCACGTCCAGTGCGCGAAGCGGCAGGATGCTCTCCACCAGCTTGGCCGGCCCGCCCTGGGCCTGCACCTTCTTGTCGGCGGCAGCATCCACCACTGCGGCGGCCGCGGCATAGCTGTCACGCATTGCAGGCCTCCTTCACGGTGGCAATGCGGCGCGCGGCCAAGGTCAGGCGCTCGCGGTCCGCGGCGGTCAGGTCCACACCAGCGGCCAGGTTGTGCGCAGCGGTCCAGGCGATCAGGGCTTCACGGTCCAGCACCGCGAGCCCATCGCGGGCGCTGAAGGCTCGGGGCTTCTCGGGTCGGGCGGGTTGGCCGTCATCCACCCAGGCGCCCAACGCGCGGGCAGCCTCGATGAACTCCTCGCCGTGCACCTTCATGCGGTAGGCCAGTACGTCGCCCCCGCTCAGGTCACAGCCACCCATGCAGCAGAAGGCGCCGGTGTCGAGGTTGATGCGCTAGCTCTCGCCTCCATGCAGCGGGCAGCAGGCGGTGCGCCACTTGCCTCGGCCGACAAGGCGCAGGCCTTCGCCTTCGTAGAAGGCCGCCGGATCGGGAAGACGGTCGCGTTCAAACCCCATGAGCGCCTCCCGTCACTCGCTCGAGCCACTCGGCCACTTCATCGAGTGAGCGGAACGAGCGGGTCAGGGCCCAACGGGTGGCAACGTACTCGGGCTTTCCGTCGTCGCCTTCGCACCGGTGCAAGGTCACCCCCGCAAGCGCAGCCTCGGCACGAAGCGTTGCGAAGGCCTTCTCAGCATCCGCTGCCATTGCAGGGCCGCTCACTTCGAAGCCTCCTTGCCCTGGGCTTCGAGCCATGCCCGGATCTCGCCCAGGCGCCAGCGAGTGCAGCGCTTGCTCAAGCGGATAGGTGCCGGCATGGTTCCGGACCGGACCCGGTCGTATACAGGTGTGCTGCTTGTGAAGCCCGCCAGCCGCCGGACCACCTTGATGTCGACCAGGGCCAAGTCATCAAGGCTGCGGCATTCGTGAGTCTGTGCAGCTTTGCTCATCGTCGTCGCCTTTCGCTTTCGGTTGCGGCCTCTCAAGGCCTACTAGAAGCATCACACAGAACTGGCCGGAGTCAACGACGACCAAATTGCTTGGTCCTTCGGGGCGCAGCTCTGATCAGGTCGCTGAGCAGGCGCAAGAAAGCCGCGCCAGTGGGCGGCGACATCAGTTGCTCAAGAGCGCGCTGCTGGCATGTCCGCTGTGGACAATAGGGCCCTACTCGTTCAGCAGGATCGCGCATCATGTCCGAGCAGCCGCCACAGTCCTTTCCGCCGGGCGAGCCAGAGTTTCCCCACCACAACGAAGCCTTCACGCGCCAGCTTGGCCTGCCCGACTCGCCCGTGATCCACCTGGCGGTGCAGATCGTGATGGAAAGGCTGCTGGCGGAACTCGAGGAGCCGCGAAGAGGCGACGACCAGGTGCGGATTGCGGCCATGCGGACCGCCTCCGGCACGGTCCTGATGCGCAGGCCGTTCGTCTACGCCAGAACGTACCTGAAGGAGATCCTCGACGGTCCAGCGGACTGGGCGAGCGTGCGCAATGAGATCGTCGCTCCTGGGCCGGACTGGCTGGGCGAGGCTCGGGCTGCCATGTTGGCCGCGGGAGAAGACCCAGGCCCGGAGGCCCGGCGCATGGCCACCCGCTGGGGGTGGGACCCTGGTCCGACTGAAGTCGCTGAGGAGAAGCCTCTAGCCTGAGGCCGAAGGGCATGAATGCCAGCCCCAAGGCATCGGTGCGGTGGCATGCTGTCAGCGGCCTATACGAATGGTGGACGCCATGAATGGACCTGACCGCGACACGTCCTCCGGTACACGGGCCCACGATCGCCTGTCGCCGCAAGAGGTGGAGTCGCTGTGAAGCGAGAGCCGCTTGGCTCTCACCGAACTGCAGCGGCTGATCGCCGCCGACTCCGCCCAGGATGCCTCTCGACAGCTTAGCGAGCGTACCGGTGACTTCCAGACCGGAAACTCGCCCGACGATCCTCTTGGTCAGGGAAAGCCCTTGACACCCCCATGAGGGGGATGTAACAGGGACTTAATGCTGGTAGGGTGTCGCGCGGATCCGCCATGTTGGTGAGGCTTGTGGAGGTGATCGGGTGAAGGAAAGAATCGTGGCCGCTGCGGCGGCGGTGGTGATGGCAGCCTGCGGTGGCGGCGGTGGTGGCAGCGATGCCGGCGGCTCCGGCGTGGATGCCCAGGGCTTCTGGGACGGCGAGGACTTCTCAGCCCTCATCACGCCTTCCGGTGAGGTCTGGGTGGTCGTGGACTACGGCGTGGACGGCCTGCTGCTGTCGCGCGGTACCCTCTCGTCCAGCTCAGGCAACAGCATCAGCGGGTCCATGCAGTCCTACTTCGCCGACGGCACGCTAAACTCGTCCCTCAGTGCCACGGTGGCCCCAGGCTCCACGATGTCGGGCACAGTCACGCCTCAGGGCTTCCCCTCCAACACCTTCTCGGCCACCTACAACACGGCCTACGACCAGCCCGCGCTGCTGGGCAACCTCACCGGCACCTGGGCCATCGAGGCGGGCTCTGTCGTCTTCGATGCCCAGGGGGCCTTCACGGCCGTACAGGACGGCTGCAACTCCTCGGGTCAGGTGACGGCCGACAGCAGCGGCAAGAACTTCTTCCGCGCCACAGTCAACTACGGCGCGGGCTGCGGGCCGGCCCAGGGCCTGACGGCCACCGGGGTGGTGGTCACGGACGGGCAGTTGATGGTGGTGGGCCTGGTGGGCGGCGGGACGGGCGTCGCTCTGATCGGCGAGCGGCAGTGATACGTGTTTTGGCTGCGCCGTTGGCTGGCCCCAAATGAGCCTTGGTGACCTTGACAGCATCGGCTGGGGGCGTCGCCCCAGTTTCCGGCAATCGGTTGTGAGGCTTGTCGGCCATGCCGTAGGGGGCGCGCGTTCCTCTTCGCGGCGCTTGCCTGCCTGTCGTGGGGATTGGGCTATGGTGTTGCAATGCTGCATCGTATCCACCCTTTCAGCGAATCTGTTCTCCGCGCGCTACATGGGGTAGAGGTGGCGATCCTCTACCTCGACATCGCGCTGAGTGGTATTGTTCTCCTCGTCGGAGCTTTCCGCTTCGTCAAAGAGATTTCCGGGAGTCGCCCATGAGGCGCACTGTCAAGACCTTCTCGGAGGGCTTCATTGGCGCGTTCAAATTGGCTGCCTCGATTGTGCTAGCCGTACTTGCTGCCATCTCGGCCTTTGTTTCCGGAGAAGGCCCCCGAGATCACCAGCGGGACATGAGCAACGGTCACGTCCGCCGATAATAGCCCTCAGATCCAACAAAGAGCCGCCTGCGGGCGGCTTCTCTTTTGGCTTCGGGGGGGGGCCAAACCCGCGGGTGTGCATCGTCTTCGTTGCGCCCGGTGGATCAACCAGCCACCTGTGCATGGGGGACTTTCTGGGGGAATGCATCCGCCTCTCCACTCAACAGTTGGCGTTGGTGCTGCATTTCAGCGAAAGATTCGACTGCCTCCGTCCCGCCAACCGACAAGCCACCCCAAAGGGTGGCTTTTTGTTTTTTGCCTCCTCATGGGCGTGTTCTTCAAGCCCGGAGCTTGCGGCGCGGTCGGCCGGGCCGCTCGAGTCATGGTGCACTGCGCCAGAGCCATCGAGCCAGGTCAGGACCCGTCAGAGAGCGTGAACAAAGTGGTGCCGTGTACGGGAGCGCTGATGCTTGGGTCTCGGTGCTCGCGCGTGGGCGTGGAAGAATCGCCGCTGAGAGCCGTCGGGGCGGCGAGATGGCGTCGGCGGCAGGGGACTGAAGTGGTCGAACGATTGGACATGCCGTCTATAGTGTGAAGGAATGCACATTTCAAGGCGGCGTGAGCCCCAGGTTTGGGGGTTGCGGGATCCAGCAATCTGGCTTCCGATGCGATACAGCCGAACGGGCCTGGATGGAACGGGCGGTCGGTCCGCAACGAAGTGGTGTCGGCCTGGGGCCTGCCATGGGTGCCCCGGGGCCGAGGAGCAGGAGCGTTCGGAATGACAAGCGTATTTTCGATGTTGGATGACCAGGAAGACGCCTGTGGGGCGTTTCATCTTCCGGTGCAGGGCCTGTTCGCCGATCTCGAACGGGCGCAGGGGTCGGTCAGTCTGGATGACGAGTTTTTGTCGATGCCGCCCGAGGCCCAAGCGGCCATCTTGCAGGATTGGCAACGGGCACTCGAGGCCACCCGGCGTCGCGCCTTGATCCGGATGTTTGCCGAAATTTCCGACCGTCTGCCGCAGGCGCCGATCAGTGTGCGTTGGCAACGGCTGCGCGAAAGGTGTGAGCGATTGGGATTGGAGTGCCCGGCGGAGTTGCCGGTGCTCCTGGGGGCTGCCTGAGGATCGCTAGGGAGCCTGTGGTGATCCACCCGATGCACCGAGTCGCGCATCCATGAGACAACGGCACCCATGCGGTACAACTCCAGGGCGTGGCGCGTCGATGCCACGAAGTGAAATGTTGCGCGCATCCCCGTGGTGACCAAGATGGCCGAGGCGACAGGCGTCCAAATCGACCGTGATCTCGCCGAGCGGTTGGCCGACGAGCAACTGCGCATGGTCTGGATGCATGCGTCCATCGGGACGCTCATCGCCACGGCGTTTGCGGTGTTCATGGCGGTGCACTTGTCGGACACCGTGCCCGTGCTGCTGGTGCAGACCTGGGTGGTCATGAAGCTGCTGGTGGCGATTCCACGGATCGTGCAGGCTCAGGTGTACCGGCGTCAGGGCTATCCGGGGGGGCAGGCTTGGCGCAGCAGCACCTATTGGATGCTGGCACTGGATGGTGCGGTCTGGGGCCTGGCTGGCGCTTGGCTGATGCAGCAAGACACTCACACGGCCTCCTTGGTGGCGGCTTGCTTGGCCTGCGTGGCCTCGGTGGCGACCTTCGGCTTGCAGGTGCGGGTCCTGGCCACGGCGGCTTATGTGGCCCCGATGCTCGCTCCAACGGCGCTGTCTCTGTTGTGGAGAGGCGACGAATTTGGCCTGCTGGGGGGCATCGGTCTGGTGCTGATGCTGGGGCTGTTGTTGACGACGGCCCTGCGGTCCGAGAAGCGACTGGCCGAGGTTTTTTTGCTGCGCTTGCATGCGAACCGAATTGCGCAGGAGCGGGCGCAGGCCCTGGAGATGGCGCAGCGGGAAAGCGCGGTCAAGAGCCAGTTCCTCGCGACGATGAGCCACGAGCTGCGCACGCCGCTGCATGGCATCCTCGGGTTGGCCCGACTGCTTCATGTGGACACGAAGGATCCGGCGATGTTGCGTCGGATCGAGCTGATCGAGAGTTCGGGAACGCATCTTCTGTCACTGATCAATGACCTGCTGGACATTGCGCGCATCGAGTCGGGGCAGCTGAAGATTCAATGCACGACCTTCGACTTGGCGGCCGAACTGGAGCGGGTGGCCGGCGTGTACGCGGTGCGCGCCGAGGACAAAGGCTTGGTGTTCACCAGCGACTTGCGTTTGCCGCGCCCGTGTTGGGTGCAAGGGGATCCGGCGCGCATGCGCCAGGTGTTGCACAACCTCCTGGGCAATGCAGTGAAGTTCACTCAGAAGGGGTGGGTTGGCTTGGCGGTCCACCGGGAGCCTGATGACGAGACGGTGGTCTTTGAGGTCCGCGACACTGGCGTGGGCATTGCGCCCGCCGATCAGGCGCACATTTTCGATGCCTTCCGTCAGGTCGCAGCCGGGCCATCTCGCCCCCTGGAAGGCACGGGCCTGGGGTTGACCATTGCCCGTGAAATCGCGCATGCCATGGGTGGCGACATCACCTGCCAGAGCACGGTCGGGGTGGGGTCGTTGTTCCGTTTCACGGCGCGCTTGCCCTCGGTGGCTGCGCCCGCGCTCGAGTCGGCGGCGCCCGTCGTGCCCGCGGGCTCGACCGCCGTGACGTCCGCGGCGGTGACGCCGGCCGCTGCGGCGTCCGGGCAGCGCCAGCCGCATGTGTTGTTGGTCGAGGACAATGACCTCAATGCCTTGGTGGCGTCGGCGTTTCTGGAGCGTTGCGGGCTGGAGGTCGAGCATGTGCACGACGGGCGTGAAGCGGTGCGTCATGCATTGCGGGAAGTGGGGCGTCCTGACCTGATCTTGATGGATTGCCTGATGCCTACGCTCGATGGCTTCGAGGCCACGCGCGAGATCCGCCATCAGGAACAGGCGCTGGGCTTGGCGCGGGTGCCGGTGATCGCCTTGACCGCCACCGCCAGTGAGGAAGACCGCCGCCGATGCTTGGCCGCAGGCATGGATGACTTTTTGGCCAAGCCTTTCACCGATGCCGATTTGATGGCCTTGATGAGCGTGTGGCTGCCGCCTTGGGGCAAATCACCGGGGGCACCGGCGGCCCCCCCGGCGCAGGGCCAGACGGGCCACCCGCCCTCGTTAGGCGGCAAGGGCTTCCAGCCGACCTGAGGACAGGGCGGGCTCGAACAGCCGGATGTCTGGGTGTGTGGTGCCCACCATGAAGGTGTACAGCGGGTGGTGTCGCGCATGCCATTCGCGTTCGGCGGCGCGCACGTCGAAGGCCAAGACCCAGTGCTCCAGGTGGCCTGCATGGGCCAGTGGCACGGTGCGGTCGTCGTCATACAGGCTGGTGAAACCCAGGCGACGGTACTGCCGCACCAAGGCCGGGCTGCGGGCGCCGATGACCATCCAGCGAACCTGGTTGGCCAGGCAGTAGAGGTAGCTGGCCTTCATCAGCGCGAGTTTGACGAGCGGGTCGGTGTGGCCTGGCAGCACGGCCAAGCGGGTGATTTCCGCCCGCGCGTCGTCTCGCATGGCTTGGGGCACTTCCACACTGCCTTCGATCAGCAAGGGACCGTGGCTGTTGATTTGGACCCGTGCCGTGCCCACCGGCGTGCCGCTGGCTTTGTCGGTACAGACCAACACGGCCGTGGCGGGGGAATGGTCCAAGGCATCGGGGTGGGCAAAGGCCGTGCGCAACTCCGGGAGATGGTGGCCGTAGGACTGGGCACGTACCCAGCAGGCGGCCTGGAGATCTTGGAGGGTGCGGGCGATCCGGACGGTGAAGCTGAGCTGGGCGGTAGGCATGGCGGCAAGGAAGGGAGGGTGACATCGACCAACCCGACAGTGCGACCGGATTGGGGCGGCCTGACAAACTTACCGTGTTTGGTCCCGTCTGGGGATGGGGGACTTGCAAAAGATCGTGAGGGCCTGCGATCCATGCCGCATCAGCCGACACGGCTTGGATGCGCCCAGGCCGTGAATCAGCAAAGTCCCGCCATCGGTGCCGGGAGGATCGACCCGGTGAAAGCCGGCGGGTGAGTCCGCGGCTCCAGCGTTGCGGCTCAGCCGGCGCGGGGCTCAGATGGCAAAGTCGCTCAGCTGTTTACCACTGGCCAGAGCGGCTTCCACCCATTTGGGCTGCCGTCCACGCCCGGTCCAGGTTTCGCCTGTTGCAGGATTGCGATATTTCGGTGCCACTTTGACGCCTTTGCCCGTCGAGGATTTCCCCGTGGAGCCCTTGCCTGCCAGATCGGCCACTGTGATGCCATATTGAGCCATCAGGCTTTTGATCTGGGCCATTGCTTCGGCCAGCTCCTGCTTGCGGGCCGCCTCGATTTTCTTTTCGAGTTCGGCTTTCTGGGCGAGAAGTTCTTGAAGGGTAGACATGTTTTCGGCCTCAGGATATGAAGACAGCGCTGAATATATCCCGAATGTCCAGGGCTTGGAACCGTCTGCTGGGGCTTGTCAAAAACAAATGCCCGTCGCACGGGCCGTGCGACGGGCATGTTTTGAGACTCGGCCGTCGAGGGCGGCTTACTTGTAACCGACGCGATCGAGCATTTGTTGAACCTTGGCCGTGTTGGCCCCCACGGTGGCCAGCGGCACGAGCTCGGCTTTGAATTCACCCAAGGCCTCCAGGGCAGGGTTGCCCGCCTTCACCCCGGGGACGACGGGGTATTCGTTGTTGCCATTGGCGAAGTAAATCTGGGCCTGGTCGCTGGCCAGGTATTCCAGGAACAGGCGAGCAGCTTCACGGTTCTTGGCATGGCGGGCCATGGCGCCGCCGGCAATGTTCACGTGCGTGCCCCAGCTTTGCTGATTCGGAAAGACGACGCCGACCTTGCGCACGACGTCTTGGTCTTCCGGCTTGTTCGAACGCATCAGGCGGGCGAAATAGTAGCTGTTGCTGATGGCCACGCCGCACTCACCGCTGGCCACGGCACGGATTTGGTCCGTGTCGCCGCCCTTGGGTTCGCGGGCCATGTTGGCCACCACCCCTTTGGCCCAGGCTTCGGTCTTTTCCGGACCCAGGTGCTCCATCAGGGCGCCGAACAGCGAGAGGTTGTAGGGGTGCGAGCCCGAGCGAGTGCAGACCTTGCCTTTGAGCGCAGGATCGGCCAGTTTTTCATAGGTGTCTACGGCGGAGGGCTGGATCATGGCCTTGTTGTAGACGATCACGCGCGCGCGCGTGGAAAAACCGAACCACTGCGAGCCTTGGCCGTGGTCAGCCCCGCGCAGATGGGCCGGAATGCGCTCTTCCAAGACCTTCGATCGCAACGGAGAGAACAGGCCATCCGCTTCGGCACGCCACAGGCGCGCAGCGTCCACCAGCAGGATCACGTCGGCCGGGCTGGCTGCGCCTTCGCTCTTCAAGCGGGCCAGGATGCCAGCGTCATCGGCTTCCACCCGGTTGATGCGGATCCCGGTGGCTTTGGTGAAGTTGGTGTAAAGCGCTTCGTCCGTCTGGTAGTGACGGGCCGAGTACAGGTTGAGCACCTGGTTGTCCTGTGCTGCGGCCGGCAGGCTCAGGGTGGCCATCAGGGCGCTCAAGGCAGCGGTTAGACGTCGGATGAACATGGGCACTCCTGGATTGAGACGGCCGGATTCTAGACAAAAACACGAATGATTCTCAAAAATGATCTTCATAAGTTTGATCTGGCATCAGGGCCTTGCCGGGTAAATCGGGTGTCGTGTGGGATTCGTCCTTGTGGGGGTAGGGGCCAGAGAGGCATCATCAGTCCATGCTCCAGCCCTTTGCCATTGCGCCTGAATCACGGCCCCGGTCTGCGCAGGCCTTGCTGGTGGCCTGCGAAGGGGTGCATCGGCTGTACCTGCGCGGTCGCTTGAGTCTGCGACAGGTGGTTTGTGAGGACGTGGCCCAGGCCGAAGCGGCCGTGGAGTTCTGTGCCGAGCGGCCCGTGGACCTGGTGGTGATGGACTTCGATCACCTGGGGCAGCCGCAGGGCTGGCGGCTCGTGCGGCAGCTCAGGGTTCCGCATGCGTGCCGGCGCGCACCGAAGCTGGCCGTGCTGGGTCAGACGCCGCGCTGGCGCCGTTGGCAAGCCTCGATGGCCGGTGTGACTTGCTTGGACAAGCCGCTGGATCCGCGATTGCTGGACGCTTGGATCGTGCGCTGTTTGGGCCGGGAGCGGACGGGGCCGGTCCCGGTCTCTTTGTTCGGCGCAGGGGCGGACCGTGGCAGCCCGCCAGGGCGGGCCTTTCAGTTCGACGGTGGCACGTAGCCGGCGGGCTGGTCGGCGCCTTCGCCGAAGAAGTAGCGTTCCATTTGCCGGGCCAGGTATTGGCGAGCCCGGGCATCGGCCAGATTCAGCCGGTTTTCGTTGACGAGCATGGTCTGATGCCGCAGCCAGCTGGCCCAGGCCTCTTTGCTGACGTTGTCATAAATGCGCTTGCCCAGCTCACCGGGATAGGGCGGAAAGTCGAGGCCTTCGGCTTCTTTCTTGAGATACACGCAGTGAACGGTGCGAGCCATGGAGTTGCCTTGTGTCATCGAAGGGATTCGGAATTGTCGCGCGGGTCATGCGCTTGGCAGGCCGATGACCCGACGCGCCTTGCGCATTTGTCGAGGCCTCAGCGCAGGCGTTTGACCAACACCTTGGAGCGGCGGTCCCAGTTGTATTTGCGCTTGCGGGCCTCGGGCAGCCAATCGGGGTCGACCTCGCTGAAGCCGCGCTTGATGAACCAGTGCATCGTGCGCGTGGTCAGCACGAAAAGACTTTCCAGCCCCATGGCGCGGGCGCGCTGCTCGATGCGCTTGAGGATGCGTTCGCCGTCTCCCTGGCCTTGCACCTGCGGCGAGATGGTCAGCGCGGCCATTTCGCCGGTGCGGGCCTCGGGGTAAGGGTAGAGGGCTGCGCAACCGAAGATCACTCCGTCGTGCTCGATCACGGTGTAGTGGCCGATGTCGCGCTCGATCTCGGTGCGGCTGCGCTTGACCAGGGTGCCGTCCTGTTCGAAAGGCTCGATGAGCTGGAGGATGCCGCCGATGTCGTCCACCGTGGCTTCGCGCAGGCTTTCCAGCTTTTCGTCGACCACCATGGTGCCAATACCGTCGTGGGTGTAGACCTCGAGCAGCACGGCACCATCGACCGAAAACGGCAGGATGTGCGAGCGCTCCACCCCGCCCAGGCAGGCCTTGACGCAATGTTGCAGATAAAAGGCGGTGTCGGTGGGTTGGCTCGGACTGGGCAGCTGGGCCAGCAGACGCTGGGCGTCGGCCAGTGCCAGCTCGGTGTCGATGGGGCTTTCGGGATCGTTGGGATTTTCGCGGATGCCGGGCACCTCGGTCATGAAGATGAGTTTGTCGGCCTGCAGGGCCACCGCGGTGCTGGTGGCCACATCTTCCATCGTGAGGTTGAACGCCTCGCCGGTGGGCGAAAAGCCAAAGGGCGACAGCAGCACGATCGCGCCAGTGTCGATGGTGCGTTGAATCGCGCCAGCATCGACCCGGCGCACGACACCGCTGTGCATGAAGTCCACGCCGTCGACGATGCCCACTGGCCGGGCGGTCAGAAAGTTGCCCGAGATCACGCGCACGGTCGAGTTCGCCATGGGGGTGTTGGGCAAGCCCTGGGAGAATGCCGCTTCGATTTCGAAACGCAGTTGGCCGGCGGCTTCTTGGGCGCAGTCCAGGGCGATGGGGTCGGTGATGCGGATGCCGTGGGAAAAGCGCGATTCGTGTCCTTTGGCCCGAAGCTGCTCGGTCAGTTGGGGGCGAAAGCCGTGTACCAGCACGAGCTTGATGCCCATGGCGTGCAGGATGGCCAAGTCTTGAACGAAGGCGTTGAGCTTGCCCGCTGCAATCGCTTCGCCGGCCAGGGCCACCACGAAGGTCTTGCCCTTGTAGGCGTGGATGTACGGGGCCACCGAGCGGAACCACGGGACGAAAGTGTGGGGAAAGACGAGGCTCATGGCGGTGGTCGGGCGGGGGAGCGCATGGATGCGCTTGCTTTGAAATAATGGCGAATTTTGCACGAGCCGATGAGTTCCAGCCTACGGCCCCGCATGGAGCGGGCTGCTCACCCCATTGCACCGATCACCTTTGCCGAGTCGCTGCCGGTGTCTGGCAAGCGCGAGGAGATCGCGCGGGCGCTCCAGGACCATCAGGTGGTGATCGTCTGTGGCGAGACGGGCTCGGGCAAAACCACCCAGTTGCCCAAGATCGCGCTGGCCCTGGGGCGGGGCCGTGGCGCCGGGGGAACGGGCCTGATCGGTCATACCCAGCCCCGCCGCATCGCCGCCTCCAGCGTGGCCAAGCGCATCGCGCAGGAGTTGAATTCTCCGCTGGGCGAGATCGTGGGCTACAAGGTGCGGTTTCAGGATCGGTTGTCGCCTGGGGCTTCCGTGAAGCTGATGACCGATGGCATTTTGTTGGCCGAGACGCAGACCGACCCGCTGCTGTGTGCATATGACACGCTCATCATCGACGAGGCCCACGAACGCAGCCTGAACATCGATTTCCTGTTGGGCTATGTGCGACAGATCTTGCCGCGACGGCCCGATCTGAAGGTGATCGTGACCTCGGCCACGATCGATGCCGAGCGCTTTGCACAGCACTTTGCCGGCCGCCAGGGGCCTGCGCCGGTCATCCATGTGTCCGGGCGGCTGTATCCGGTAGAGCTGCGCTGGCGGCCTTTCGAGGAGCGCCGCGACTACGACCTTCAGGATGCGATTGCCGATGCGGTGGACGAGCTGTGGCGCGAAGGGCCGGGCGACATTTTGGTGTTTCTGCCTGGCGAGCGAGAAATTCGGGAAGCAGCCGATCATTTGCGCCGGCATTTGTCGCACCAGCCGGCGCACCGGCATGCACAGATCCTCCCACTGTTCGCACGCTTGTCTCAGGCCGAACAAGACCGGGTGTTCGAGCCCAGCGACGGACGGCGCATCGTGCTGGCCACCAACGTGGCCGAAACCTCGCTGACGGTTCCGGGCATTCGCTATGTGATCGACTCCGGCTTGGCGCGGGTCAAGCGCTACAGCTACCGCAACAAGGTGGAGCAACTGCAGATCGAGCCTATCAGTCAGGCGGCGGCCCAGCAGCGCGCCGGCCGCTGCGGGCGAGTGGCCAATGGTGTGTGCATCCGTCTGTACGACGAGAAGGATTTCGCCAGTCGACCGCGGTTCACCGATCCAGAGATTCTGCGCTCCTCGTTGGCCGGCGTGATTTTGCGCATGAAGGCGCTGGGCTTGGGGCCGGTGGAGGAGTTTCCCTTCCTGGAGCCTCCGCCACGCAAGGCCATTGCAGACGGCTATGCCTTGTTGGCCGAGCTCAACGCGGTGGATGAGTCCAACGAACTCACCCCCATCGGCAAAGAACTGGCGAGGCTGCCGCTAGACCCCCGCGTCGGGCGCATGATCCTGGAGGCGCGGCAGCGCCAGTCTCTGACCGAGGTGTTGGTGATTGCCGCGGCCTTGAGCGTGCAGGATGTGCGTGATCGTCCGCTGGATCAGCAGCAGGCCGCAGACCAGAAGCATCGCCAATTCGACGACGAGAAGTCGGAGTTCATGGGCTATCTCAAGCTGTGGAAGTGGCTGGAAGACAGCCGCGGCGGGCATGGGACCCACCGTCTGTCGCACCGCCAATACGAGCAGCTGTTGCGCGAGCATTTCATTTCGCCGCGCCGCGTGCGCGAATGGCGCGACATCCACGCCCAGCTGCACACGGTGCTGGCCGAGCATGGTTGGAAGCTCAATACCAGCCCGGCCACCTATGAGCAGATCCATGTGGCCATGTTGGCCGGACTGCTGGGCAATGTGGGCTGCAAGAGCGACGAGGACGATTGGTACCTGGGGGCTCGGGGCATCAAGTTCTGGCGTCACCCTGCGGTGCGTCTGAGCAAAAAGCCCGGACGCTGGCTGGTGGCAGCCGAGTTGGTCGAGACCACCCGGCTGTACGGGCGGGGGCTGGCTGCGATCGAGCCGCAATGGATTCCCTGGGTCGCCGGGCATCTGCTGAAGACCCAGCTGCTGGATCCGCATTGGGAGAAGAAGGTCGCTGAGGTGGTGGCGCTGGAGCGAGCCACACTGTACGGGCTGGTGATTTACAACCAGCGGCGGGTGAACTTCGGGCGGGTCGATCCGGTGGCGGCACGCGAGATCTTCATCCGTGAGGCCTTGGTGGCCGGGCAGTGGGACACGAAACTGCCGTTCTTGGCCCACAACCGCAAACTGATCCGTCAGGTCGAAGAGCTCGAGCACAAATCGCGTCGCCAGGATGTGCTGGTCGATGAAGAGCTGATCTACGCCTTCTATGACCAGCAGATCCCGCCGCAGGTGTGCAGCGGGGCCAGCTTCGAGCGCTGGTACCGCAGTGAGAGCGCGCGCAACCCCAAGTTGTTGATGCTGACCAAGGAGGAGCTGATGCGCCATGAGGCCGCGGGCATCACGACCGAGGCCTTTCCTCCAACGGTGCGCCTGGGTGGCATCGATTGCACGGTGAGTTATCTGCATGAGCCCGGGGATGCGAAGGACGGCATGACGGTGACCGTGCCGATCTACGCGCTGAACCAAGTGGCCGAAGAGCGCTGCGAGTGGCTGGTGCCGGGCATGCTCAAAGACAAGGTGCTCGCGTTGCTCAAAAGCCTGCCTCAGAAACCTCGTGCCCGCTTGGTGCCGCTGCCGGAGTTCGCGCAGGCTTTCATCGACAGCCACCCTTTCGCTCAGGGTTCCTTGCTGGAGGCGTTGTTGCAAGCCGTGCGCGAGCGCACGCAGCTCGATGTCAAGCGCGCCGACTTCAAGTTGGAGATGCTCTCGCCGCATCTTTTCATGAACTTTCGGGTGGTCGATGAACATGGACGCCAATTGGGCATGGGCCGACATCTGGCAGCGCTCAAGGCCGAGCTGGGGGCGCAGGCGCGAGGGGCGTTTCAGGCTCTGGCGGCATTGAAGCTGGGATCAGCCCTCGGGGCTGCTGTGGCCAAGGGCGACACCGAACCGAAGGCGGCGTCGGCACAGCAGGCTGCAGCCCCGGCGGATGCGGCCCCGGCGGCTGCGGCCGTGCAACGCTACACCGATTGGACTTTCGGCCCGTGGCCCGAGCTGATGGAACTGCAGCGCGGCACGCAGACCTTGGTGGGCTTTCCAGCACTCATCGACAAAGGCAGCCATGTCGAGATCGAGGTTTTCGACGAGCCCGAAGTCGCTGCACAGCGCCATCGCGCAGGCTTGCGACGTTTGGTGGCGTTGCAGATCCGGGACCCACTGAAATACCTGGAAAAGAACATCCCCGACCTGCAACGCATGGCCGTGGCCTACATGAGCCTGGGCACGGCCGAGGAGTTGCGCGAGCAAATCATCGAGGTCGCGCTGGACCGCGCCTTCATCCACGAGCCCCTGCCGCTGGATGAAGCCGCGTTTCGCGCCCGTATCGAGCAAGGACGACCACGTCTGAACCTGATCGCACAGGAAGTCGCGCGCCTGGCGGGTGTGGTGCTGACGGAGTATCAGGCCGTTCAGCGCAAGCTCAAAGACAGCCGCCCCCCTAAGGAGGTGGTCGAAGACTTGACCGCACAGCTGCAGCGACTCATGGGCAAGCGTTTCCTGGCCGCAACGCCTTACGCCCAGTTGGCACACGTTCCCCGGTATCTCAAAGCCATGGTCTTGCGGCTGGACAAGCTGCGCGCCGACCCGGCACGAGATGCCGCGCGGCTGGCCGAGCTCAAACCGCTGGAACAGCGCTACTTGCGCCGATTGGCCGAACTCAAGGGCCGCAGCGATGCTCGGCTCGACGAGTTTCGCTGGCTGCTCGAGGAGCTGCGCGTCAGCCTGTTCGCTCAAGAGCTGCGCACCCCCCAGCCGGTGTCGGTCAAACGCTTGGAAAAGGCATGGACCCAGCTCCTGGGCTGAGCCATGAACGTCGGCGCCGGTCTACAATAGATGTCTTCGGGGTGTAGCGCAGCCTGGTAGCGCAA